>JANWKE010000092.1 GCA_025451535.1 Verrucomicrobiia bacterium | reverse complement strand
TCTGGGGTTACAAATCACTCGTGTATTCGGTGCTGGTGGTCGGGTTTCTGTCGTTCATCGTCTGGGCGCATCACATGTATCTGACGGGCATGGGCACGAAAATCGCCACGTTCTTTCAGGCCACGACGATGATGATTTCGATCCCGTCGGTGATCATTTTAACGTGCCTGTTCATTTCCCTGTGGGGCGGCTCGATCCGGTTCAACACGCCGATGCTCTTTGCGCTGGGTTTCCTGCCGATGTTCGGCATCGGCGGTTTGACCGGGCTGCCGCTGGGTCTGGCGCCGACCGACATCCCGTTACATGACACCTATTACGTCATCGCGCACTTCCATTATGTGGTGGCGCCGGGAACGATCTTCGCGCTGTTTGCGGGGATTTATTATTGGTTTCCAAAAATGACGGGACGGAAGATGAATGAATTCTGGGGACGCGTGCATTTCTGGGGTTCGTTGGTTTTCATGAATCTGGTTTTCATGCCGATGTTTGCGCAGGGTCTGGAGGGAATGTTGCGGCGCATGGCCGACGGCGGCGCGAATTATTCCGCCGCGCGCGTGCCCGGCGTTCTGGACACTTTGCCCAACGATATCATGGCGCTGCACACGTGGATTCTCTGGGCCGCTGTCGCTTTGGGCGTGGCGCAGATTCCCTTCATCATCAATTTGTTCTGGAGCATCAATCACGGTGAAAAAATCAAAAGCGACAATCCGTGGGGGGCGACAACCCTGGATTGGCAGGCGCCCACGCCGCCGCCGCATGGTAATTTTGCCGAGCCGCCGCAAATTTATCGCGGCCCATACGAATACAGCGTGCCCGGCCACGCCACTGACTACACGCCACAGAACGAACCCGACCGCCCCGGCACACCGGCCCTTTCACCCGCGCATTGAGCATGGAAATTCCCTACGCTGTTCATCCCCGTCCCGACACCGGCATTTACAACGCCAAGGTCGGCATCTGGCTGTTCCTGGCGTCCGAAGTGATGCTCTTCGGCGCGTTGTTCTCCGCGTACGTGTTGATTCGTGTCGGCACGCCGCCCGGCGAATGGCCGCACGGCTGGCAGAATGTGACGCTCGGTACCTTGAACACGCTCGTGCTCGCGGTGTCGGCCATCACGACGCTGATGGCCTGGGTGGCTTGCAAGGTACGGCAATTTGGCAAATTCAAATTTTTCCACGCCTGCACCCTGTTGCTGGCGCTGGCGTTCCTGTGCATCAAGGGATTCGAGTATTACGATCATTTGACCCATTACGAAATCCATCTTACCGCCGGAAGCAACGCGGGTGGAAGCATTGCCGACGGGCATTTTGCAGGCGCCATTTACGTGAACCCGCTCACCAAGGAGCAGGTGGAGACGAAAAGCTTTTGCGGCATGTCCTTTGCGACCGTTGCCGGCGGCGTCACGAACAATTATGAACTGGCCTCGGTCACGATTGACGGCCGGTACGTGAACAACGAACAGCAATTGATTGACCTGCGCTCGCAGAAAGAAGTTCAAGAGACTGAGCTCAAAATCCCGCGTTCGCAAATCAAAGACATGCAAAGCTACGGCCCGTGGCACAACGATTATCTGGCGCTTTATTTCACCATGACGGCCTTGCACGCGCTGCACATTCTCGGCGGCAGCATTGTCATCGGTTACCTCTGGGGACCGGGCCGCAAGCTCTGGAAGGTTGATCCCGAACATTTTACCAACCGCGTCGAGGTGTCCGGCCTGTTCTGGCATTTTGTGGACCTGGTCTGGATATTTTTATTTCCGGTCCTATATTTGATGTAACTTGAATTTATGAGTGAATTAAAGACAGCTGAACAACACAACGCGCCCTTCGTCGGCAAATCGGATTTGCACGAACACACGGTGGATTTTAACAATTACCTCCGGCGCTGCGTGTTTGTGTTGATCGCCGTGCTCTGCGCGGTGTCGTTAATGCTCGTCGCCTCGTATCTGCCCTCGGAGCGTTTCGACTGGCCGGCCAAGGTAGCCATGATCCTGGCCATTGCCTGTACCAACGCCTTTGTGGTCGCAGGATTCCTCATGCACCTGATTTCCGAGAAGAAGATGATTTACACCTTGCTCGCCTTCACCGCGTTCTTTTTCGTTGGCCTGATTGGGTTGACGGTCTGGGCCATGCAGGATTTTCCGGCGGGCACCGTCACGCATTGAACCATGTCACTGAAAGCCGTCCATCTTATTTTTGTCAACGCGCTGACGGCGCTGTCCTTTGGCTGCGCGATCTGGAAGTTCATGGATTACCGCAGCGAAAACGGTACCAGCGGCGATTTGTGGTTCAGCCTGGCGGCGGTGGGGGTGGGCATTCTGGTTATCGTTTATGGCCGCTATTTTTTGAAGAAACTGAAAAAGATGAGTTACCTGTGAAATTGTTGCGCAAGCTTTGGAAAACCTTGTTGATCGCCACCATGGGCGCGGCGGCCCTCGCGCCGTCACCGTTGCTCGCGTGCGCCGCCTGCTATGGCAGATCCGACTCGGCGCTGGCCGAAGGCATGAACTGGGGCATCTTTACCCTCATGGGCGTTATCTTGACGGTGTTAACCTGCATTCTGGTTTTCTTCGTTCACATTATTCGCAAGGAGGAAAAGGTCGCCCACGGTTCCCCTCCGGCCAATCCGCCTGAATTATGACGCAATGGTTCGCTGACAAGGTACTGCATCTGCCCGAACTGGCCTCCAAAAACGGCAAGGCCATAGACGCATTGATGGTCTATATCCATGTGCTGATGCTTGCGTTGTTTATCGGCTGGATTATTTATTTCTTCTACGCGCTCTGCCGTTTTCGCCAGTCGCGCAATGCCCGGGCCAATTATCACGGTGTCCGCAGTCACGCATCCAACTACATCGAGCTGGCCGTCGTGGTCATCGAGGCCGTGCTCCTGGTCGGCATCGCCGTGCCGCTTTGGGCCAAAGCGGTGGATAAATTCCCGCCTGCCAGCGAATCCACGGTCATTCAAATTGTGGCGCAGCAGTACGCGTGGAACGTTCGCTATCCCGGCCCGGATGGCGTTTTTGGCCAGCAAGACATGAAATTCGTCACGTCGGACAACGTCTTCGGCGTGGACCCCACCGATGTGCACGGCAAGGACGACATACAAACGCTTAACGATGTTCACGTGGTCGTCAATAAGCCCGTCATCATCTTCCTGAGTTCCAAGGATGTGATTCATTCCCTGCGGATCCTGCCGATGCGGGTTTGTCAGGACGCGATTCCCGGGCTGCGCATTCCCGTTTGGTTCACGCCCACCAAGGTCGGCAAATATCAAATCAATTGCGCCCAGCTTTGCGGCCCCGGCCACGCCAGCATGTCCGGCGGCTTCCTCACGGTGGAAAGCGAGGCGGACTTTAAAAAGTGGATTGCCTCCAAGTCCGGCGCGACCGCCAGCTTTGAATAGACAGTTGCCTGGCCGGCGGGCAGGATGGCTTTGCATGAACGGCTCCGCTCGACGATTCCCGCTGACAATTTGGGCCGGTTTTGGCCTGCTCTTCGGTCTGCTGGGGTTGATGTATCTGCTTTCCCTCGTGGAATACAGCCAGGCGAGACAGAAACCGCTGCCGGTCTTGAATCAAGTCGCCGGCTTCACGCTCACCAACCAGGAAAACAACGTCATGACCCTCGCCGGTTTGAGCAACCGCGTCTGGGTGGCGGACATCGTCTTTACCCGCTGCGCCGGGTCATGCCCGGTCATGTCCACGGAAATGAAATCGTTGCAGGATGCACTACCCTCAACCAGCCGGGTGAAACTGGTGACGCTGACGACCGATCCCGATTATGACACGCCGGCGATTCTGAAAAAATATGGAGAACGCTACGGCGCGGATTTTCAGCGTTGGACGTTTTTGACCGGCGCCAAAAAAGAACTGTCCAATCTGGCCGCCGGCAGTTTGAAACTGGGTTCAACGCCTGTGGCGCCGCCCGACCGGCAAAGTCCCGTTGACTTGTTTGTGCACAGCACAATTTTTGTGGTGGTGGACAAACAGGCGCGGCTGCGCGGCATTTTTCAAACCGAGGGCCAGGATGTGGATTGGGCGAAGGTCAAACCGCAAATCCTTGCCACGGTGAAGCAATTGGAAGGCGGTTGATGAATATGCACGATCTGCCCGCCGTCAATGCCTCGCTCAACGGCCTCAGCGCGGTTTTCCTGACCGCTGGTTTTGTTTTCATCCGCCGGAAAAACAAGATTGCGCATCGCAACTGCATGATTGCGGCGTTCGTCACCTCGATTGTCTTTCTGGCGTGTTACCTCGCTTACCACGGATATCTGGCAGTTGTCTTGCGTGAAGGACCGACGCAATTCCTGCATCCGCAATGGTTCCGTCCCATTTACCTGGCGATTTTAATTTCCCACAGCATCCTCGCCGCTGTGATTGTGCCCATGGTTCTGGTGACACTGTATCGCGCGAAAAAGGAACGGTTCGAACTTCACAAAAAAATCGCGCGCTGGACCTGGCCGCTGTGGATGTACGTTTCCGTGACCGGCGTGTTGGTCTACCTCCTGCTTTATCAAATTTTCCCGCAAGCCAAACCGTAGCAGCCGACGTGAGGAGGCTCACTATTTTTGATTTACGATATACGATTTACGCGATCGCTTGGACATTGGGTGGGCTCGTAAATCGTAAATCGAACATCGTAAATACCGGGGCTTGTCGCCGTGGTTAAAATCGGCAAACCAAACCGCGTCATCGGTTGTGAATTCCACAGCCGTTGAGCACTGCAATGCGGACGGGTGGTTTCAGTGATTTTAATTGACGCCGGTTCCGGACTGCCGCATAATAAACAAACCCGAATCAAAAAAGTAGAATGGGTTAAGCCCTATGAAAACCCGAATTTTTGCTCTTGGGGCGGTTGTGTTCGTTTCCCTCAATTCCGCCTTCGCCGATATATCCGTACCAGAAAGTACACTGTCGTGCGTCCCGCCCGCACCGGGTCTGGTCGGCTGGTGGCCGGGGGAAGGCAGCGCCGATGATGTCGTCGGCGGTGACAACGGAACGCTGGAGGGGGGAGCCACCTTTGCCCCCGGCGAGGTCGGACAAGGGTTCCGTTTTGATGGAACCAACAGCTACGTGCAGATTCCTGACTCTGCCGCGCTCAAGCCGACCAACGTGACCGTCGAGGCGTGGGTGTGGCTGGATCCGAGCCTGCCATCCGGCCGCGGCGGCGAACAGATCGTGTTTAAGAAGAACACGTGGTCCGCATGGTTTGAAGGTTATAGTCTCCTGAAGGAGACCATCGACAACGGGGACGGAACTTTCTCTGACCGGTTCCAGTTTTGTATCTCACGGTATGGCGATCAGGTCGCCATTAATTCCCGGACCATCGCCCAACGCGGGGTATGGTACCACGTTGTCGCGACGTATGATGGCAACCGGTCCGTCCTTTATGTCAACGGTGTGGCCGAAGCGTCGGCGACGGCGGGCTTCGCGCTCGACAACTAAACGACCCCTGATTTCATGGGCACCTCAGGCACGAGGGCAACCTAACTCTCCATGTTCGGAGGAATCATTGAAGAAGTTTGGTTTTGCGTTCGCG
>JANWKE010000091.1 GCA_025451535.1 Verrucomicrobiia bacterium | reverse complement strand
CTTCGGCTTGTGCAGCGCATTCGCGTCCACGCCGCCGGACAGAATCTTGCCCGAATGCGGCTGGATGGTGTTGTAGGCGCGGGCCAGGCGCGTGATGGAATCGAGCAGGATCACGACGTCGCGCTTGTGCTCGACCATGCGGCGGGCCTTTTCAATGACCATTTCGGCCACCTGCACGTGGCGCTCCGGCGGCTCGTCGAACGTGGAGCTGATGACTTCCGCGCCTTTGCAGGTGCGTTCCATGTCGGTGACTTCCTCCGGCCGCTCGTCAATGAGCAGAATGAACAGGTAGGTTTCCGGATTGTTTTTCAAAATCGCGTTGGCAATTTTCTGCATGAGCACCGTCTTGCCCGTGCGCGGCGGCGCGACGATCAGGCCGCGCGTGCCTTTGCCAATCGGGCAGACCAGGTCCAGCACCCGCGTGTTGACCTCGTCCGGCACGGTCTCGAGCAGGAACCGCCTGTCCGGAAACAACGGCGTGAGATTGTCGAAATGGGTTTTTTCCTTCGCCTTGTCCGGGTCTTCACCGTCCACGGCCTCGACCTTGAGCAGCGCGAAAAATTTTTCCTTTTCCTTGGGCGGCCGGATCTGGCCGGCGATGAGGTTGCCGGTCTGCAAATCGAACCGCCGGATCTGCGACGGTGAAACGTAAATGTCCTCCGGGCAGGGCAGGTAATTGAAGCTCTGCGAGCGGAGAAAGCCGAAGCCCTCCGGCAAAATTTCCAGCACGCCCTCGGAGAATAACACGCCCGCGCGTTCGGCGTTTTTCTGGAGGATGTGGAAGATGACCTCATGCTTGCGCATCGTGCCAAAGTTTTCCACGCCCAGTTCCCTGGCCATGTGGTTCAACTCGCTCATCTGCATCGCCTGCAATTTGGCGATGTTGAGTGATGCGGCGATTTTGTCGCGCTGCGGCCCGCGGCGGTCATCCGTTTTCGGTTCCTCCGCGGTGGGCTCGACCGGCGTGGAGGGCGGCTGCAGTTCGGGGGCGGGCGGCGGTTCAATAACGGCGGTTTCCGGCGCCGGGCCACCGTTCAATTCCGGTGATTCAACGATGGAAGGTTCCTCCGTTTTCACTTTGGTCTTTTTGGTTGAGACTCTTGGCATAAATCAAATTGGTGAATTGGCCATGGTTTCAATTGCCGACGGTCCTTGGCGCGTCGTGAAAAGCAGTCACGCATTGGACGGCCCGCGACCGGAAAAGTTCAAAATGGATTTCTTAATCAGGCATTCAAGGCCATTCAGCCTTCAATACGGCAAGGGAAACTTTACAGTCAACTCAAGAGCAGTCTGGCGCACTTTCGGCGCCGTGTCAAATCCGTTTTTTAGAAACGAATTTCACGAATTAACACGAATTTGTGTCTGGTTTTTATTTGGTTTGAATGGGTGCCAATCCGCGCAATCCGTGTCTTTTTTTCCTGTGCGGTTTTCCTCCCGGCGGGTGCTATAGATTGAACATGACACCGGATTCAGAGTTGCTGGGCCGTTATGCTCGAACCCGTTCCGAGGACGCCTTTGCCGAACTGGTGCGGCGGCACGTCAATCTCGTCTATTCGGCCGCCTTGCGGCAGGTGAACGGCGATGCCCATCTGGCCCAGGACGTGGCGCAGACCGTGTTCACCGACCTGGCGCGGAAAGCGGCTTCGTTGGCCCGGCGCCAATCGCTGACCGGCTGGCTGTACACCAGCGCCCATTTTGCCGCCTCGAAAATCGCGCGGAGGGAAGACCGCCGCCGCTACCGCGACGACAAATATATGCGCGAGCCATCCAACGAAAGTGCGGAGGTAGGGCGTGTCACTCCGTGCGCGCCGGATTGGGAGCAAGTCCGGCCCACGCTCGATGACGTCATGCACGAACTCAAGGAAAGCGACCGGGAAGCGATTCTGTTGCGCTATTTTGAAAACCGGCCGTTTGCCGAAGTGGGTGCCCAGTTCGGTGTTAATGAAAACGCCGCGCGAATGCGGGTGGAACGCGCGGTGGAAAAACTCCGCGCGGCTTTTGCCAAACGTGGTATCGCCGCCACGACCACGCTGGCTGCGGTCATCTCAGCCAATGCGGTTCAAATGGCGCCCGCTGGCTTGGCGGCCACCCTGACGACGACGTCGTTTGCGGCGGTGGGAACCGGAACCACATTCACTCTCTTGAAACTTATGACTGCGACCCAAATGAAACTAAGTATTGGCGCACTGGTTGTGGCTGGTGCAGCCACGGTAATGGTGGTGGAACACCAAACCCAAACCCGTCTGCGTGATGAAGGCGAATCATTACGCCAGCAAATTGCGCAATTGGAAACGGAGAACCAAAACCTTTCTCACCGCCTCGCAGCGATTGGCGAAGCCAACTCACTGACGGAGGAGCAAATGAATGAGTTGTTGAAGTTGCGTGCTGACGTGACGCGACTGCGCGAGAATATTGATTTGCTGCAATCAGCACGAACGAAAACAACGAAGTTTGATGAAAAGAGCAAAGAAATATCCAGAGGCGCAATCAATTTCAGCAATACGCCGATTTCAATGATACTGGAATTTTATGCCGCTTTGGCAAATGCAACCGTCGATGCTGGCGATGGGATTACAAATTCGGTATATGGAATCACTTTTACCAACACAAATGATTTGACTCGTTCCGAGGCCGTTCAGATTTTTGAACAGGTTCTGCTCGACCAGGCCGGAATTCAGGCAATCCACTCCGGCAATCTGGTTATCTTTAAACTCAACGCCGCATCCCCGCTTTCGCTGCGCCGGTTTGCAGCCGCTCCCGTTTCGTTCCTGCAAAGCGTCCGCAACCCGCACATCGCGGGAGAATTAAATCCGCCAAACCTGATTCGCTTTTTCAAACAAAATGGGATCGAAATCGTGCCGCCCGAATCGGTTTATTGGGAATACAACCGGAATCAATTGATGATCCGCGCGCCGGAAGAGAAATTGGATGCCATTGAGCAAATTCTTCAGCGAATTCACTCCACTCAATAAAGATTTTCGACAGATCAGCGAATTCGCAAGGTCAATAAGGCAGCGGAAACTTCGCCGTCAGCTCGCGCACGCGCACGCGCACATTGTGCGCCGCCTCGGCGTTTTTGATGTCCATCAGTACTTCGGAAATCATGTCGGCGATGGCCGCCATTTCCGCTTCTTTCATGCCGCGCGTGGTTACCGCCGGCGTACCCAGCCGGATACCGCTGGCCTGAAACGGTGAGCGCGTCTCGAACGGAATCGTGTTTTTATTGACGGTGATGCCGGCTTCGTCGAGCGTAATCTGGCAGTCCTTGCCCGTCAGGTTTTTCACCCCCACGTCCACCAGCATCAAATGGTTGTCCGTGCCGCCGCTGACCAGCCGGTAGCCGTTGTGCTTCATGCCCTCGGCCAGCGCCTTCGCGTTCTTCACGATTTGTTCCTGGTATGACTTGAACGCCGGCTGCAATGCTTCGTGGAAACATACCGCCTTGCCGGCGATGACATGTTCCAGCGGCCCGCCCTGGATGCCGGGGAAAACGGTGGAATCAATTTCCTTGGCGAATTTTTCACGGCATAAAATCAAACCGCCACGCGGTCCGCGCAAGGTCTTGTGCGTGGTGGTGGTCACAAAGTCGGCGTGCGCCATCGGGCTGGGATGCAATCCGGCGGCGACCAGCCCGGCGATGTGCGCGATGTCCGCCAGCAAATACGCTCCCACCTCGCGGGCGATTTCACCCATGCGCGCAAAATCAATGATGCGCGGGTACGCACTGGCGCCGACGGTGATCATTTTCGGCTTATGTTCACGCGCCATGGCGGCGAGCTGGTCGTAGTCAATCCGTTCGTCGTCCTTGCGGACACCATAATGGACGATTTCAAAAAATTTCCCGGAGAAGTTGGCCTTGTTGCCGTGGGTCAAATGCCCGCCATGGCTCAAATCCATGGTGAGCATCTTGTCGCCGGGCTTGAGCACGGCGAAATAGACGGCCATGTTCGCCTGGCTGCCGGAATGCGGCTGCACATTGACGTGTTCCGCGCCGAACAGTTTTTTCGCGCGGTCAATGGCGAGCTGTTCAATCGTATCGATGTTTTCGCAGCCGCCGTACCAGCGTTTCTTCGGCAGGCCCTCGGCATATTTGTTGGTGAGCACGGAGCCCTGGGCTTCCAGCACCGCCGGGCTCACAAAATTTTCGCTGGCGATCAATTCGATGTTTTCCTGCTGGCGCAGCCGCTCGTGTTCGATGGCCTCGGCCACGATGGAATCCACAACGCGCAGCCGCAATTGCGGCGGGACCGCCTTCGCTTCGATTTTTTCGACCCGCCGCTCGTGACGGCCGCCCTCAAATTTTGCGTTCAGAAATGCGTCGAGAATTTTCCGGCCCAATTCGGGCGGCGTCGCCTTGCCGGCCAGGCAGAGGACATTTGCGCCATTGTGCTGTCGCGCCAGGGCGGCGGCCTCTGCGTCGGCCACCAGCGCGGCGCGGACGCCGGGGATTTTGTTCGCCGAGATGCTCATGCCGACGCCGCTCGTGCACACCAACAGGCCAAGTTCCGCCTGGCCGGCCGCCACGGCTTCCGCAACCGGCTGGGCAAAATCCGGATAATCATCACCGGGTTCCTTTGTCTTCGCGCCGAAATCCGCGATGCTCAGGCCGCGTTGCTGCAAATGCTGTTTCAGTGCTTCCTTTAATTCATAGCCGCCGTGATCCGCGCCCAGGGCGAAGTTCACGGTCACGACGGGTTTCGGGACGTGCGGGACCGACAGAATTTTGTGCTGTTCCATAAATTTCAACAAGGAAGCGACGCCCTGCTCAATTTGATTGCGGCAATTCTCATAGACTTCGTAAGAACCGCCGATCGGGTCGCTGATGTCTTTTTCAAAATCTTCGAGCGTTTCGTCAAATTCACGCAGTAGAAAGGTTTTGTCCGCCGCCTGCGGATACAAGAGCACAATCGTGTCCACGTGACTGTGCGTCATGCCGAAAATATAATCCGCTTCCCTGACCAGTTCCGCTGTCAGTGCGCGGCTGCGGTGGGCGGAAATATCCGCGCCCAGTTCGCGCATGGCCTGGACCGAATGCAGGGTGGGCGGCTGATCATTCATCGCGCCCAATCCGGCCGACAGCGTACGGAATTCCCCGCGCCCGTTCGTGGCCCGGCGAAAAAGCCCTTCGGCCATCGGGCTGCGGCAGACATTGCCGGTGCAGACAAAAAGGACGGTTTTCATTCAGCGCGGTCGTTCAAAGTGAGTGGTGAACGGTAAATCGTCAACGCCGAAATTACAGCCGGGATTCATGCACAATGGCGAGTCCCTTGATCAAATCCACGGCCCGCGCCAGAACCGGGTCTTGAATCACCGGCACCGGTTTGGGCGTCGTTTTGCCGGGCGCCGGCGCAGGCCGGACCGCCCCATTGTCATCGCCATCCTTCAATTTCTCCCGCACCAAATCCGCCTCGCTCGTATGGTCCACAAACTGCAGAAAGTCGTTGGTGGTGGTCACCGGGGACGTGTCGTTCTGCGCCAGCATCCCATAGGGATTTTTCAAATACGCGCGTTCGTCGTCCGGACTCACCGTCACTGCGATGTCCGGCGATACGTGTGAAATCACAATGCCATTGCCCAGTTTAACGGGGCTGGTCGCAATACGCAGGTGTTCGCCGTTTTTC
Organism: Verrucomicrobiia bacterium; assembly: GCA_025451535.1. Lineage (GTDB taxonomy): Bacteria > Verrucomicrobiota > Verrucomicrobiia > Limisphaerales > UBA11358 > UBA11358. Next base: position 6,998 of record JANWKE010000091.1, on the reverse strand, counting down.
AGCGGAAAATCCATGGTCGTCATCGCCAGACCCGCCGTGGGATTTCCGATGAGCAGTCCCGCATCCGCTTCGCGCAAGGCCGCTGCCAGGGCCTCAGCCGCGCCGGTGGTTTCGCCGTTGACCAGCACCAGCAGCGGGCCGGGAATGGGTTCCCTGGCGGGTTGCGATGATTCAACTCCCTGGCCCCATTGTAACAGCGGCATCCTTTTCGCGACGAACAGGTCCGCCACTGCGACCGCCGCTGCGTAATCATTGCCGTCGGCAAAACGCAAATCGAGCGCCATCCCGACGACTTTGTTGGTCGCGGTCAGGTCATGATACGCCGTGCTCAGCTGATTGGCCAGGTCATCTCCGACCTGCCCCACGTGCAGATAAGCCACGTTGCTATCGAGGACCGCCGATTTGATCAACACCGTTTTGGCTGGCGAGACCGTTGTTCCCTTCGGCCCGCCGACGAGGGTCGCCCGGCCATGCAATTGGGACAACAAACCCCTGACGGCGGCGGAGTTCAACCCGGCATCGGTCACGCCCGGAAGATTTGCCCGCAACAACTCGTAAACCTGTTTGAAATCCGGGGCAGAATTGGTCGTTTCCGCGTGCGCCCAGCCGCCTGCTGCCAGCAAAGCGGCAAACGTGGGCGCAACTAGCCTTAAAAAACGTCGTATCATGACCGCCCAAAATGGTTCACAACGGGCGGGAAGTAAAGTCGCAACCGATTCTGGCAGTCTCCTGATTTGGCAGCAGGGCACGACGTAAGGAGTGCTTGCCCAACGACTCGTTACCTCGTCGCCTACAAATCCAGGACGGCGCCCCGATTCTGATTGAAACGGCACTCTATGAGCGCCGCATCCCCGTTCCAAGCAACATTGCGGCGGTCGCAGACCGCCGCTCCAGCGAGAATGGTCCGCCATTGCGGTTTTGTTTTTTGTCGGATTCCAGCCGTGGGCGGCGATATACTTTCAAAAGCATGACAAGCGATTTGGATTTGTTGCGGCAATTCGCGCGCGAAAATTCGCAGGACACCTTTGCCGAAATCGTCCGGCGGCACCTGAATTTGGTATATTCCGCCGCGTTGCGCCAGGTCCGCTCGCCGCAACTGGCCGAGGAAATCGCGCAATCCGTCTTCGCTGACCTCTCGCGCAACGCCGGCAAACTCGTTGGTGGCGGCGACACCTCGTCGCCGCAGACCCTGACACCCTGGCTCTATGCCGTCACGCGCCGGACGGCGATTGACGTCATCCGCAAAGAATCGCGCCGCCAGTTGCGCGAACAAATCGCCGTGGAGATGAACAACATGGATGCGACCACAAACGCCTGGATGCAGATCGAACCGCTGCTCGACGACGCCATGGCTGCGCTCGACGAAACCGATCGCAGCGCGGTTCTGTTGCGCTATTTTGAAAACAAAAGCCTGCACGAAGTCGGTGCCGCCCTGGGCGCGTCCGAAGACGCCGCGCAAAAACGTGTCAAGCGCGCCGTGGACCGGCTGCGGGATTTCTTCTCGAAGCGGAATGTCGGTATCGGTGCCAGCGGGTTGGCCGTTTTGATTTCGGCCAATGCTGTCCAAGCCTCACCCGTCGGTTTGGCCGTCACCATTTCCGCCGCTGCCCTCGCCGGAACCACCGTTTCGACTTCCGCTGCCATTGCCACCACCAAGATTATTGCCATGACCACATTGCAGAAATCAGTTATCGGAACGGCGTTTCTTGCCGCCGTTGGAGCCGGAGTTTTTGAAGCGCACAAAGCATTCCAATTGCAAAACCAGGTTCAAAACCTCCGGGAACAGCAGGCACCGCTGGCCGAACAAATCCAGGAATTGCGGCACGAGCGCGACGATGCGACAAACCGACTGGCGGCGTTGGCGGCAGAAAATCAGCTGTTACAGTCCAATTCGGGTGAAAATGAACTGTTGAAGTTGCGGGCGGAAGTGACGCAATTGCAGCAAATGAATGCCGCGGCACCTGATAATTCAAGACAGGCACTCATTAAATCCTGGCTGGAACGCAGGGATAAACTTAAACAGCTGGTTGAGCAAAACCCGGATAAATCCATCCCTGAATTTCAATTGATTTCAGAGCAACAATGGCTGGATGCCGCCATGGACGCAAAATTTGACACAGACAAAGAGGTTCAGCGGGACCTGGCGAATTTGCGGCAAACGGCCGAAAACAATTTCGTTATACAAATGCACAATGCCCTGCAAAAATTCCAGAAAGATAACCACAACCAGTTTCCAACCGATCTTTCTCAATTGCAGCCTTATTTCGAAACTCCTGTAGACCCGGCCATTCTGAATCGCTGGGAAATCCTTCCGCAGTCCGCTTTGCCCAATCAAAGCATGGGCGGCGATTGGGTGATCACGGAAAAATCCCCGGTCGATCAGGGTTTGGATATGCGTTGGGCCATCGGTCCCAATGGCTTTGGCAGCACCAGTTATCCGAAACCGGGCGTTGACGCTCTGGCCGCAACCCTCCAGCCGGCGATAAAGGCTTATGCCGCCGCAAACAACGGACAACAACCGACCGATCCTTCACAGCTGCAGCCTTATCTTACTACGCCTGAACAGCAGTCTGCGTTTCACCAACTGGTCCAGATGAGGGACTCCGCTACCAATGCTGGGACGCCGTAAAAAGTTGTAACGGTTGTAGCGCCTTGGTCGAGTTGGATCGAAATGTGTGCCGTCGAAACGGATTTTGCATCGTTGGCGCAGACGGGCTCCCCTGGCTAATGCCGCCTGACCTCAAAAAACCTTGTCGGATTTATCCCCGATCGGTTGTTTAATAAGTGAGTGAACGACAAATCCGACGGCCAATTGCTCCGCGACTACGCCGAACATCATGACGAAGAGGCTTTCCTCGAAATTGTCATGCGCTACACGGACTTCGTGTATTCCACGGCACTGCGGCAGGTGGAATCCGCGGATCCGGCGGTGGACATTGCCCAAAACGTTTTCATGGACCTGGCCCGGAAAGCCACCTCACTCTGCGAACGGCTGGCGAAGGAAGCTTCATTGGCCGGCTGGCTGCACCGGGCCACGCGCTATGCAGCGCTCAATCATTTGCGCGATCACCGGCGGCGGTCCAAAAACGAAAGGCAGGCCATGAATCAACTTCTCACCGATGCCGAACCGTCTGCCGATTGGGAACAAATCCGACCGGTGCTGGATGAAGCGCTCGACGGCCTGGACGACGAAGACCGCGAAGCGGTGTTACTTCGATATTTTAAGAATGAAGATTTGCGTGCGGTCGGTCGCGCTTTGGGTATAAGCGATGATGCCGCACAGAAGCGCGTCAGCCGCGCGGTGGAACGCCTGCGTGAATTTTTCTCCCGGCGCAACGTCAACATCGGCGCCAGCGGGTTGGCCGTTTTGATTTCCGCCAACGCCGTCCAAGCTGCACCGGTTGGCCTGGCCGCCGCATTTTCCACCGCTGCCGTTCTGGCCGGAACCACCGTTTCCACTTCCACTGCCATTGCCACTACCAAAGTCATCGCCATGACCACACTGCAAAAAGCCGTCATCGGAACGGCGCTCGTCGCCACGGTGGGGACTGGAATTTACGAAGCTCGCCAGGCCGCGCAATCGCGCAGACAAGCCGAGTGGTTGACACAACAGGTCACGCAGTTGAAAGCCGATAACGAAAGCCTTTCAAATCGTGTTAGCGAGGCTGGCGATTCCAAAAAAATGTCGGCTGAACAAATGAATGAACTGTTGAAATTACGCGGCCAGGTGACGCAGTCACGAAACGCAACGGAAATTGAAAATGACCCTGCTTTCCAAAAAGCGCGCCTTTGGATAGCCAAGGAGAATGAGTTGCGCCAACAATTCGCAGACCACCCCGACCAATGGATCCCGGAGATGAACTATTTGTCCGACGAGGAATGGTTGGACCTGGCGAGAAAAGCAGATTTGGACACGGCCACGGGAATGCGGTGTGCATTGAGCAACGTGCGGGTGGCGGCGGCATTCGATTTCGGCAATAAAATGTCGGAGGCCTTGCACGCATACATGAACGCGCACAACCAACAACCGCCTGACTCGACTTCTCAATTAAGCGCCTATTTTCATCCACCGGTGGATAACGTTGATGCAATCCTTTCCCGGTACGAAATGTTAAATGGTGAGGAACGGGTGATTCCCGCGTATCACGGCGCGTTGATAATCCAAAAGACTTTGGTTGATCACCTGGAACAGGCCGTCCTTATCGGCGAACAAACGATTAGCTGTGCTCCGCCACCGCACTGGCCTGCTGTAATTCCTGATGAATTAAAGCCCGCCATGAAAGCTTACAATGATACAAACCAACACGGATTCTTGACCATTTACGACCTCGAACCTTACGCCACCACACCCGCGGAGAAGGAAGCGCTAAACAAAGTCATTAAGGAGGCGACCACCTATGCTGCGGTGCCCACGCCATAAAACGCCTTCGCCCCGATATCGCGGCGGAAGTGTACAGCTTCAAAACAGATTTTTTCCACAGCGGCGTACGCGGCGGCCTGCGCGGCTTTCAAATCCCTGCCCAGGGCTGTCACGCCCAGAACACGACCGCCGTTGGTGACGATTTGGCCGTCCTGCAAGGCCGTGCCGGCATGGAAAACTTTTGTGTGCGGTAACTTTGCCGCGTCGGCCAGACCAAGGATGGGCTTGCCCTTCGCGTAACTGCCCGGATAACCGCCACTAGCCATCACCACGCAGACCGCAGCCATCGGACTCCATTTCATTTCGATTTTATCGAGTGTGCCGTTCACGCTGGCGTCGAGCAATTCGACCAAATCATTTTTCAGGCGTGTCAGATAAACCTGTGTTTCCGGGTCACCGAAACGGGCGTTAAATTCCAGCACTTTGGGGCCGGTCTTCGTGAGCATAAACCCGGGATAGAGAATTCCGTGAAAATCGATTTTCTCCTCTGCACAACCGCGCAGCCACGGGTTCAGAATTGCATTGCCGACTTTTTTCAATTCCGCGTCGCTTAAGAACGGCGTCGGGGAATAGGTGCCCATGCCGCCGGTGTTCAATCCCTGGTCGCCGTCCAGCGCGCGTTTGTGGTCCTGTGACGTCGGGAACAGCTTCGCCGTTTTGCCGTCGCACAGCGCGTGCAATGAAATTTCCATGCCTTCGAGAAATTCCTGAATGACAATCTTCGCGCTCGCTGCACCAAAAGCCTTACCGACCAGGATTTCATCAATGGCCTTATTTGCCTCGGCCACACTGGTACAAATCAGAACGCCCTTGCCCAGCGCCAAACCATCGGCTTTCACGGCGCATTTGCCGCCGAGCGATGCCGCAAAGGCCTTTGCAGGCCCTGCCACCGTAAACGTCCCTGCGCACGCTGTCGGAATGCCGTATTTCTCCATGAAGTTTTGGGAGAACACCTTGGATGATTCGAACTGTGCCGCTTTTTGGTTCGGCCCCCAGATCCGCCGGCCGTTTTTCTGGAACAAATCCACGATGCCGAGTGCGAGCGGATTGTCCGGACCGACAATGGTGAGTTCGATCTTCTTTTCCTGTGCGAAGGCGAGGAGCTTGGGCAGGTCTTCGGCGGAAATATTCACGCACTCAACAGGCTTTCCCGTTTTCTCCGTTCGCTCCTGTTGAATTCCCGCATTGCCCGGCGCGCACCATAGCTGCGTGACGTGCGGCGATTGCGCGAGTTTCCAAACCAGCGCGTGTTCGCGTCCGCCGGAACCGATGACGAGCAGTTTCATTTGAATGCAGATTACGCGGAGGACGCGGATTGAAAAATAAAAAAGCCGCGAATTCAGCAGATAACCGTTGGATCAGACACGTTCACGCGCAGGTGACGCGGTTCCGAAAACCAGCTTAAACATTTTACAAGCTCGGATAATACTTTTTCTTGCCCGGTTGACAGCCAGTTCTGTTCAGCGCAACCTCCGGGACGTATGGATGTTCTAACTCTGGCGCGCATCCAGTTCGGGGCCACGATCGCTTTTCATTATCTCTACCCGCCTTTGAGCATCGGCCTGGGTGTCATGCTGGTTTGCATGGAAGGGTTGTGGCTCAAAACCAACAATCCGATCTATCACCAGATGGCCCGGTTCTGGACGAGGGTCTTCGCGCTCACCTTCGCCATCGGCGTGGCGACCGGCATCGTGATGGAATTCGAGTTCGGGACGAATTGGGCGACTTATTCGCGTTTCGTCGGCGACGTGTTCGGCAGCGCGCTGGCGGCAGAAGGCATTTTTGCTTTTTTCCTTGAATCCGGTTTTCTCGCCGTGTTGCTGTTCGGCTGGGACAAGGTCAGCCGCAAAACCCACTTCTTTTCGACGTGCATGGTCTGCCTGGGCGCGCATTTCAGCGCCGTGTGGATTGTGGTCGCCAATTCCTGGATGCAAACGCCGGCGGGTTATCACCTTGTGATACGGAATGGAGTCGAGCGCGCCGAGATCACAAATTTCTGGCAGCTCGTGTTCAATCCCTCCTCGATGGACCGATTGTTCCACGTGCTGTGCGGCGCGTGGCAGGCGGGTGCCTTTCTCGTCATCAGCGTCAGCGCGTGGTATCTGTTGAAGCAACGCCATCTGGATTTTGCGCGCGCGTCATTGAAGGTCGGTTTAACGGTCGGCTTGATTGCCTCGCTCCTGCAATTAGTCAGCGGCGACAGCAGCGCGCGGGGCGTGGCAATGAATCAACCGGCCAAACTGGCCGCTTTTGAAGGGCTATACCAGACCACCAACGACGCGCCGCTCACACTCCTGGGTTATGTGGATGAAAAAGACCAAAGGGTGGTCGGCCTGCAATGGCCGGGCATGCTGAGCTGGCTGGTGGCCCATGACACGCAGGCGACCGTAATGGGTTTGGATGCTTTTCCACCGCAAGACCGGCCGCCGGTGGAAGCCTCGTTTGTTTTTTTTCACGGCATGGTCGGCATCGGCTTTGCGATGATCGTCATTGCAGCACTCGGTTTTCTTTATTTCCGGCACGGCTCGCTGCAGGAACGGCGTTGGCTGCTGTGGATTCTGGTATTCTCGGTACTCGG
>JANWKE010000090.1 GCA_025451535.1 Verrucomicrobiia bacterium | reverse complement strand
GTTGGGCAATGTTTCAATCGGCGCGGCCGGCTCGTGCCAGGGGCAATCGGGATTGATGGGATAATTCACCGTGAAGGATGAATGTTCCGCGCCATCGAAAACAAAACCACGACCGAGCAAGGCGCTGCGCCCGTGGAGCAGCTTGATCATTTCCTGAACCTGAATCGCGCCGATCACCGACGCAGTGGTGGGCGTGGTGGGCGTGCCGCGTTGCGCGATGGCGCGGCGCGCGAGCAGGGAGCAGGAGCGGCGTTTGTTCAACAAATCCCAATCCACCGTGCTCATGGTGCATTCGTAACAGGCGGTCTTGGGTGGCGCGAATCCGCGCGCGACGCCGTGCAATACCTCGATGCCGCCATCGATCCACGGGCGTCCGACGCGCGCGCAGGCGGCGTTGACGAAGACGCGGGCTTCGCGATTGTCGAGCGCGCCGATGACCACGTCCGCCCAGCGAAACCAGCCGAGGCCGAGGTCGGCCAGAATATTTCCGACGATGGCGCGCGCATTCATGCCGGGGAAAATTTGTTTGGCGGCGCGAACGGCGCATTCGGATTTGAACTTGCCTTCGTCGGATTCGCGAAAGAGCGCGGAGCGGGAAAGATTGCTGAGTTCAATGCGGTCCATGTCGGCCACCACGACGTTGCCCAATCCCAGGAGTGCGAGGTTTTTGATGACCTCATTGCCGAGCGCGCCGGCGCCGATGACGAGCACGCGCGTGCGGGCGAGCAGCGCCTGGTCCCACCATTCAATGGCTTCGAGCCGGGCGAAGCGTCCTTCCGCAAGTTGAATCGGCGCAGCCATGTTTGAAGATGGATTTGTCGATTGAGTTGCGGGCGCGCCGTTCATTTTTGAACCCGGCGAGGAGCGCGGGTCTGCAACCCGCAGCATTTCGGCACGCAGCTGGAATTGTCACAAGCGCCCTGAATTTTTGTTGCGCTGCGGCTCACAGAGCCGCGCTCCGTGCTGCCCGCGGTGATTTCAGGCTGCAGCCGCAGTTCATCGCCCGCGGTCACGGCGGCTTGCGCGAGGGTTTGGTTGTCGAGTAACTGCTGGCCGGTGCGGCGGTGGTGCAGTTTGTAGCTCATGAGCTGGCCGTCAGGACTGTTCAACGGTAGGTTCATGCGCTCGACGAGGACGACGAGAATGCGATTCACCGGCACATCGTCCGGCGCTTCGACTTCATTGATACGGCTTCCGGAAATATCTGAAACCCGCACGTTTATTGATCCCATAAATTTTTTGGTTATGCGTTATTCTGTGCTGCGCCGAGCTTCCTGCAGGAGAAAATTGATCACATTCTGATGGACTGGATCCTCGGGCCTGGTCGGGATGCTGAACACTTCTTTGCCGACCTGGAAGGAAAGTATGTGATTGCCCGACAGCAAAACCGTTTCAATTTCACTGAAGCGAAAGCGCCTGGCGCCGAGCAATGCACCATTGGAAAATCGCACTCCTTCCGAGTCGACGCTCAGGGAATGCTTTTCGGAAAGTGAATTGTTGGTGATTTCAAAATCCATACGAGCGTTAGCGGAGCAGGTTCAGCAACACCAGGAAAATGTGTCGGACGACAAAAAGTCCGTTCCAGATGATGACTAGCCAAATCGGAATGGAAGCTGGCCGGCGTCTTTCGAGGGTGCTGACGGCGAGGGCGAGGCCGGTTACCGATGGAATTGTGAGCGTAACGGATATCAAGACATTCAGAGCCATCAGCCCCGAGGCATCCCGGGCGACGCCGCGGAAGATGCCCAAAGAGATCGCGGCGACCATGAAGGTGCACCAGACCGCACAAATATAAGAGCCGATGATAATTTTTTTGCGCAGCGGATTGTCAGGGGTCTTTGATGACGTGGCGCATTCAGGGCACAGGGCGGCCGCACCGGGCAAATCGAACGTGCAGGTTTGACACATGAACGCACCGCACGTTTTGCACTGATTGGCGGCGGGCACGTGCTGATGTTGAACACAATGAACGCCGGGCGGGAATTTAGGCAAGAGCGGCGGAGCGGCGATGGGCTCTGGCCGGGCAATGGAAAGTTTCAGTGGCGCGGTTTGAGGTTCTGACGGTGCTAACAAAATTCCCGTTGGGGGCGGAGCCAGGGGAAGTTCCGGCACCTGCGATGGCGCCGGATCAATTGTCTCAGGTATGATGGGTGGCGCCTCCGGCTCCACGTTGGGCGTGAAATTGCGGGCGAAAAGAATTTGAAAATCCGCGCCGTGCGCGGGGCAGTGAGCGACTCGTCCGTCAGCGGATTCCAGGGGCGCCAGGCAATCAGGACAAAGCAGTTCCACAAGTCAGGGAGTTTTGCCGATTGACTGAACGCGGAACACAATGCCCAAGGTCGAAAAAATGAGCACCACGATGCCGAGCACCAGGGCGGCATTCGCCTTGCCCCATCCGCTGAGGCGCGGATTTTCCTCGATAAATTTTCTGGCTTTGATTGCTTTGGAGATCGCGAATGCGCCAAAAATTACACCGAAGATAAAATATCCGATGATTGCGAACGTGAGTGCTTCCCGGGCTTCCTTGCAGGGCAACTTTTCATCCTCCCGCACGGGCAAGTCGCCACGGAGGGTCATGGTTTTGCAGGAGCCGCAATACTTTTGGCCGTGGATGGTGACGAGGCAATCGCCACAGAATGGTTCTGCGCAGCCAGCGCACCGATCTTCCGCCGCCGCCTCCGAATGGTTCCTGCACTGCATGGTTTGAGTGGTTCTGATTCGAACTGTATTACTCTCCGCGACGCGTACGAAGTTAGCGAACGACGCCGCGAAGTGTCAATACATTTCCCCTTTCGGAGCCACCCAAGCACTTTGATTGCAGAGCCTTACTGCTAAAATGGTGATTGGCCGTTCAACATCCCAAAAGGTGGCTGATTGGTCGGCGGCACGCTGAGTTGGTTGGTGAGCGGGCCGGGCGAGAAATTTGTGACCGGCGGCGGGATAAACCTGGCTGACGGCGGCAAGGAATTTGTCGGTGCTGGTACGGTGCCATTCAATGCCTGAACGACGGTAAGCGCCTGTTGCAGATTATCTCGCAGGATGAACAGCGCTTGAAGGGTGGGCCCGTCAATGCCGAACGTATTCGTGCCTATGGTGACCGCCAGCGAAGTTTGCCTTCGTCCGTGCGGGGCGCCGGTGGGTGTCAAGGTCGGGTTATTGATTAAATTGGTCAGCGGCATATTGATCCCGAGACGGTTGGTTGGCTCGACGCTGACGACGACCGCGTTGCTTTGGATGAGATCGAGCACCGGGAGGGTCTGTTCGATGTTGGTTTGCAACGTGAGCAAAAGGGTCACGACATTGCTCAATTGAATCGTGGTGAGATTCGTCGGCGGCACGACCGTGTTGGTGAAGGGGACTTGGTTCGTGAGCGGGATGAGGGTGGTGGTGACGTTGCCGGTCTGCGCGGCAGCGGTATTCATTCGCAGGGAGTGCGCGCCAACGCAAATCCCACAGAGCGTTACGATTGTAAAAAAAATCTTTTTCATTCCATATTAAACCAACGCCCGGAAGGAAGGCGGCTCTATGGGGAGTTGACCCGAGTGGCAAATGGAATGACGAATGACGAATGCGAAAGCGTGGCTCCGCGCCATTCGTCATTTGTTATTCGTCATTAAAAATGCAAGTGGCGGCCGCTTAGGCGGTGGTTGCCATCTTGCGGCTTTCGGTCATGAAGGTGAGATAATCAATCAGTCGCTGCTTCATGTCCTTGCGCGAGACGATGGCGTCGATGAGGCCGTGTTCGAGGAGGAATTCGGCGGTCTGGAAACCGGGGGGCAATTCGGCTTGCGTGGTGTCTTTGATGACGCGCGGACCGGCGAAACCGATCATGGCGCCGGGTTCGGCAATGATTAAATCGCCCACGCTGGCGTAGCTGGCCATCACGCCCGCGGTGGTGGGGTGGGTGAGGACACTGATGTAGGGCAGTTTTGCCTGGGCGTGGTAGGCGAGTGCGGCGCAGGTTTTGGCCATTTGCATCAGGCTGAACATGCCTTCGTACATACGCGCGCCACCGCTGGTCGAAATAATGACGACGGGCAGATTTTTTTCGGTGGCTTTCTCAATGAGACGAGTCAGTTTTTCGCCGACGACTGAGCCCATGGACCCGCCCAGAAAGCTGAAGTCCATGACACCGAGCGCGGCGCGATGTTCGCCGATTTTGCAAAGGCCGGTGATGACCGAGTCTTTCAAGCCGGTGGATTTTTGGTATTCTGCGAGCTTGTTCGTGTAGGAAGCGACGCCGGTGAATTGCAGCACGTCGACGCTGGTCATGCCCGCGTTCATTTCCTCGAACGTGCAGGTCTCGACGAGCGAATGAATGCGTTCACGGGCGACGATGGCAAAATGATATTGGCAACGCGGGCAGACCTTGAGGTTTTCGTCCAGCTCCTTATCGAAGACCATGGTGCTGCACTTGGGGCACTTCGTCCAAAGGCCTTCCGGAATTTCGCGTTTCTTGGATTTGGCCGAACCTAATTTTGGTTTTTTGGTGAACGAGGCGGTCGTGGTGGACGCCGGCGGCGGCGTGACGGCTGGTTCGGTAGTCTCCAATCCCAACGATTTTTTGGTGAACGAAGTCGTAGCCATTTCGCGAGAATCTAAACTTTCAACGGGCTTTGAACAAGTTACTTATTCATCAGGTGCTGACCTGATTCTGACTGAGTTGGCGCGCTCGTCGTTCAAAGTCCGCGCGCCACGGTCCAGACGCCGACCTCGCCCGCGCCCGCGGCCCGGAGCACGGCCGCGCAGGCGTTCGTGGTGGCGCCGGTGGTGAAAACGTCATCGAAGAGGAGGATGCGCTCGCCGTGGAGCTTGCGGCGTTTTCGCATGGTGAAGGCGTTGCGCATGTTTTCGGCGCGTTTGTCGCGCGACAACTTGGTTTGCGATTCGGTCCACGAAACGCGCTTGAGGAGCGTGGTGTCCATGGGGATGGCCGCCGCCGCGCTGAGGAACGTGGCGAGGCGTTCGGCCTGGTTGAATTCACGCTGGCGTTTCTTGGCCGCATGCAGCGGGACGGGCACAATCAGGTCCCATTTTTCCTGGCGCAATTCCGGCAGCGCCTCGCGAATGAGCAGATCGGCCAGGAACGGCTCGAACCAGAGGGCGCGTTTGTATTTGTAACGGTGCAAGACTTCCAGCACCGCGCCGCTGGCGCTCACCGCGGAACGCGCGGAGCGGAAGTGCAACTTCATTTCGCGGCAGTTGGTGCATTCAAATTCCGTGGTCAAAGCGCCTTGGAAGGGCAAGCCGCAGCGTTTGCAAAACGGCGGTTTGATGAACCGCACCCCTTGCCAGCAGCGCGAGCAGACAAAACCTTCGATGGAGGTGGCGCGTTGCGCGCCGCACAGTTGGCAGACGTTGGGGTAGATGAAGCCTATGGCGGTGTCGGCGATTTTTTTGAAGGAGGCCATGGCCACGGTTTAATTGGGAGCATCGAACATCGAAGATCGAACGCCGAACGCCGAACGAAAGGACCGTCGCCGTGTTTTCATTCGATGTTCGATGTTCGGGGTTCGATATTCGATGTTTTCCATCCGAAAAACAACAGGGTTCCGACCAGCACCGGCAGAGCCACCCAGCCGTTGACGATGGCCATTCGGCCGCTGCCCCACCACCATTTATCGGCTGTGGGCATATGTTGCGTAACAATGGCGTAGGCTTTAACCCAAAAAATCCAACCCATGTGCAGGCCGATGGGGAAATATAAATTGCCGGTGCGTTGATAGGCCCAGGCGAGTAATCCGCCGGCGAGCGTCAGGTTGAAAAAGCCGGGAATGATCGCGTGCAGGTCGCCGAGATTCTGAAGCATCAGCGGGAGAAGTTGCAGGCCGGATAGCCAGGTGACGGTCTCGGTGGTTTTGCCGCTCTCAAAATAATGCAGGATTGCGTAAATCATGCTGCTGATAATGAGCGCAAAGACCCAATGAAACACTTTGCGCAATGCGCCGAAGATGGCGCCGCGAAATAAAATTTCTTCGAGGATCGCCACGAGCACGGCGGTCCCGGCGGCATCGAGAAGTTTGTGCGCGATCTGGCCATCGGAAAGTTTTTCATTCATCTGCCGGGCATGGCAGGCGAAGGCGATTCCGGCGACGACGGCGAGCGAAAATAATCCGAGCAGAAAAGCGGCGCCGAGTTTTTTCCACTGGCCGCGCGGAC
>JANWKE010000089.1 GCA_025451535.1 Verrucomicrobiia bacterium | reverse complement strand
GCCGCTGCAATTCAAGGAAGGCAGCACCGCGCAGAGCCTGAAGCTCGACGGCACGGAGACCTACGACGTTGCCGGCCTCGGCGCGAACCTGAAGCCGCAGCAGGACCTGACGCTGCGCATCACGCGCAAGGACGGCAAAGTAGCGGACGTGACGGTCCGGTGTCGGATTGATACGCCGATCGAGATTGATTACTATCAACATGGCGGTATTTTGCCGTACGTCCTGCGGCAGTTGGTGGCGAAGGCGTAGTCCATTAAAATGCAAACGCAACAGCCGGTGACCCCGACGGTCAGGTTCTTCTTCAGCCGGCTGTTTCCGTGGCCGTTCATCATTGCCGGCGCGCTGCTTTCCTGGTTCGGAATTCGCAGCCTGCTGCGTGCCGAGGACAGCGTAAAATGGCCGACGGCGCATGGAGTCGTTCAAAGTTCTTCATTGGAATACCATACCGGCAACAAGGGCGGCGGAACCTATCATGCGCATGTGCTGTACAGCTACAGTCTGGATGGGAGTAATTTCAGCGGAGACCGTATTGCTTATGGAGACTACGGTTCCAGCGATCCGTCGCACGCGCAAAGAATCATCAATCGTTATCCGGCCGGCACAAAGGTCACGGTTCATTATATGCCCTCCAATCCCGAAGAATGCCTTCTGGAACCCGGCATTGCGCCGCAAGCCCTGGTCCTTCCCGGCTTCGGGATTCTGTTCTTTGTGGCGGGAGCCATGATGGCGGTGGCTTTGCCAAAAGTATTCGCTAGAGTATATCCGACGGATCAAAACGGCGACGCGAACCAAGCCCGGCAGATCTCCTGAATTGGTTTCGAAAGCGGTTGGATAACGATGCGCTGCCATGCCATTGGAAACCGCAGGACGACGATGTCAGGTGCCGGCCGGTGTTTTGCCGCAATGGATAAAGTTATCGAGAACGATGACCGCAAGTCTGGCGGTGGTTTGCCTTTTGGATTGCGGCAGCGGCCGGCGAAGGCATAATTTCAAGCCAGTCCAATTATGAAATGCCCGAGATGCAATGCGGTTCTGAGCCCGGTTGAGAATGACGGCCAGGTGGTTGAGGTTTGCCCGGCCTGCAAGGGGGAATGGCTGCACGCGGGCGAACTGCAAAAGCTCGTCGAACACCACGATGAGGTGTTCACGCCGGAAGAAATCGCTTCCTTGGATGCCGTCAACAAGGAAATCTTTACGGCGGAAAAGGACGACCACGATGAACTCAACTGTCCGGTCTGCGGGACGGTGCCGATGGAACATTTCAATTATGGAGGCACCAGCGGTATCGTTTTGCACAAGTGTACCGAGTGCGGGGGTATCTGGATGGACAAGGACCAATTGCAGAAAGTGGAAGAAGTCGTTGACGGTTGGAAGGCGGATCTCAACCAGGACGAAGCGAAGTACGGCCCGATTGTTGACAAAATCGAGGTGGAGGAACAAAAGGAACTCGACAAGGCGGTTTCCATTTCCCGATTCGGGTTGGTGAATTCCGTCCTGCGGCGTTTTTGCGAGTAGCTTGCTGCGAAGCAGCATATCCCGACAGGATAAAATCATTCAGCCGGCGATGGGGGAGGAAGCCTGCCAGGGTTGGCATATTTGTAGAAAATCAAAATTCACAATTTCAAAGCTCCGTTCGGGGGCAAAATCATCAGAATATGCCGCCCCGACGGGGCGCGATTTGCTTTTGGGTTGTGGTTCTACACATATGCGGCGCCTACGGCGCTGCGGAATGCGGTTGGCATCCTGATCTGAATTTCGGTACTTCCGCCAAGGTTAAAGCAGCCATATCACCGCAATGGCGGAACTGCCAGGGAAAGACATTAAATTCGTGGCCTTGGGCCGGGGAGTTTCAATTATTCCCCACCTTGAATGTCGCGACGATGGGCCGGTGGTCGGACGCGATGCCCCAATTCGGCATCGTCAGTACGTAGGTGTCGTTCCGGATCCACGCCCGGGCCAGGCGGGAACTGAGCAGAATGTAATCAACGCGACTGTAGGTGTCCTCCTTGCCGTAATAATGCGTCCAGGTGATGTTGCGCGGTTCGGACCAGGAGTTTTCGGCGGGCGGGTTGTCCCCGTTGCGTTCGGCGGGGCGTGTGTCGACCAGTTTGAACCGCCCGCGTCCGATGATTTCCCTCGTCGAATCGGAATTTCTCACGTCATTGAAATCGCCGAGCACAATCAACCGGGTATTGGGATGGGCGGCCAAATCCCGGTCCACAATGTCGCGCAGGATTTTTGCCTCGGCGAGCCGTTGTTCGGCTTCGTTGGCTTCGGGCACCGCCCGGCGTGATTTCAAATGCGCAGCGATAAGGGTGAAGGTGAAATCGGGCGCGGCGCGGATGTCCAGTTCGGCAAAACCGCGACTGACACGAAACCGGCAGCCGTCCAGCAGGAAGACCTCATTTGTGTGCGGGCGGCGCGCGACGATGGGCAACTTGCTCAATACCGCCACGTGGATGTTCGTGTCTTCGCCGCTCACGAGTTCCCAATACGGAAGGTCCAGACCCTCAGTCTTGAGGGAGGAGCGCAGTTCCATGAGCGCGCTGAGGCCGCCCATTTCTTCGAGCGCGAGCACGTCCGGATTCAGCGCCCGGATACCTTCGCGGACCCTGGCTTTGGCGGCGGCGGACTTCGGTTGCGGACGCGATTCCGTCGGCTGATCGAGGTAGTTTTCCACGTTGTAGGTAGCGACGCGGAAAGTGTCGGCGGCCGGGGCAGGGGAGCATGCCGACACGAGCAGCAGTGGGACGAACCAAAGGGAAAAGCGGTTGCGCATAAACTAACCTTGCTGGTAATGGGCCACCGCCCGGTAAACCAGGCCCTGTTCATTGAAAAACAGGACTTCCGCCGCCGGCCTGCCGGAATTCCTGCGGTAGTGCAGTACGATGCTGGCGGCACCCGTGAAAACCTCCAGCAATTCAAAGTGTAATCCGGGATTTCTTTTCAATGCCGCCTGCCAGTAGGCACTCACTTTTTCTTTTCCCCGCAAACAACCGGAAGGTTCCCCGGCGATTTCGATGATGAGCGGCGAACTCATTTCAAAATCATCAGTATAATGCGCAAGCACGCCTGCAAGATCACGGGCATTCCAGGCCGCAATCCATCCCGCGGCGAACGAGGCCGCGAATTCCCGGGTGATGGCCATGACGGGAAATTAAATTTTCGCCGCCGGTTGTCCAGCGTTTTGGGGTGACGGGCCGCCATCCTTGTTTTTGGATTGCCGATTTGGCGATACTCCCCGTGGATTCCCTTTTGCCAAATTGCCCAAAGCTGCTAGTTTCTTCCCATGTCAAGATCAGCCGAAACGGCGGCGCTACGCGCGCCGCGCGAAAGGTTGCAGCGGCGGACAAGTTGCACGACATGCAAAGCCGGCGCGACTACCGCGAGTTGCGGATCGACAAGGTTGGCGTCCGGAATCTGCGCTTTCCCATCCAGGTGCGCGACAAGGCGCACAGCGTGCAGAACACCGTGGCTACCCTCGGCATGTTTGTGGATTTGCCGAAGGAATTCAAAGGCACGCATATGAGCCGGTTCATCGAGGTGCTCAACGCGCACGGCAACGTGATTCACGTGGAAAATATCCCGGACATCCTCCGCTCCCTGCAAAAGAAACTGAATGCCTCCACCTCCCACATTGAAATTGAGTTCCCTTATTTCATGTCCAAGCGATCGCCGGTGTCACGCGGGGAAAGCCTGATGGATTACGTCGCGCGGTTTGACGCGGCGGCCGTCAGCGACCGGATTGATTTCGTCCTGACCGTGAAGGCGCACGTAACGACACTGTGCCCCTGTTCGAAGGCGATTGCCAAATACGGCGCGCACAACCAGCGCGGGCTGGTGACGGTGGCACTGCGGTTTACCAAACCGGTCTGGATTGAGGATGTGGTGACGCTGATTGAAAGGTCGGCGAGTTCGGAGCTTTACGCGCTGCTCAAACGGCAGGACGAAAAGGCGGTGACGGAGCGCGCCTACGAAAACCCGGTGTTCGTGGAGGACCTGGTGCGCAACGTGGCACTGAAACTGAACGCGCATCCGCAGGTGAAATGGTACAAGGTGGAGGCGGAGAACTTCGAAAGCATCCATAATCACAATGCCTACGCCTGCATTGAGAAAGGCTGATAGTCCCGTCCCTAAAATTTTTGCAGATTTTTATGGCGTATTTATTTTTCTCTGTTAGATTCCCGCGCCTTTATGGACCGGAAGTTGCTTTGAAAGCCGGAAAATCAATTTTAAGCTGTGACAACGAAGAAGAAAGAAAACCATACGCCGCGCGGTAACGCGCCCCTTTCCGCCACGGCGGCGGCCATTCTTGGCCAGCACGTTTCGAAAACCAGGACGGTCGCCGCGCCGAAACGGATCAAGCCCGAATGGCAGAAGTATTACAACCGGCTGCTCGAACTGCGCGACCAGTTGCTCCACCAGATGAACGGTCTGGCCAAGGAATCCGCCCAGGAAATGCCGGGTTACAGCCTGCACATGGCGGATTCGGGCACAGACAATTTTGACCGCGATTTCGCTCTGAGCCTGCTGTCGTCGGACCAGGACGCCGTGTATGAAATCGAGGAAGCGCTCAAGCGCATCGAGAAGAAGACCTACGGCACCTGCGAGTTGACCGGCAAGGCGATTCCCAAGGCGCGCCTGGAGGCAATTCCGTGGACGCGCTTCACGGTCGAGGCCCAGGCGCAGTTGGAACGCGAAGGCGCCTTGCGCTCGCGCCGGCTCGGCCAGTTGGGCACGATTGACAGCGCGGGGGCCGCGGAAGTGGACGGCGAGGAGGAAGAGATCGAGGAAAAGCCCAAGGAAAAGGAATAATTTATGCCGCGCGAAATCATCACCCTTGAATGCACCGAAGCGCGGAAGGAAGGCAAATCACCGTCGCGCTACACCACCACCCGCAACAAGAAGTTGCAGACGGAGAAACTGGAAATCAGAAAATACAACCCGGCGTTGCGCCGCCATACGCTGCACCGCGAAATCAAATAATCATGCCCCGCCGAACCAATACCGATAAATCGGATCGCCGCGGGTCGCGCCGTACCATGGAAAACCGCACGGTGCGTCCGAAACCGAAAATTGACTTTACCGCCGATGCGCTCGATTTCAAGAACACCAATTTGCTCCGGCAATTTGTGACCGATCAGGGCCGCATCCTGCCCCGCAAATACACCGGCCTGCCCGCGCATTACCAGCGCCGCCTGACCCGCGCCATCAAGCGCGCGCGCCAGATGCTGCTGATGAAATAACCGGCTGCTGTCCTCCGCCGCGCCCGTGTCAGGGCGTTATTTTGTTGCGCCAGTCAATTGCCCTTGGTTTGCAGTCAGGCGCCGGCTTGATTTTCAGAATTACCCGTGTGATTTTTGAAACGTGAAGAAAGCATCCACCCATACCCACTCATCCAGGCGCCAGGAACTGTCGGTGTTAACCGGCCGTCTCCGCGGGCAATCCAGAAAAATCACCGGCCCGCGCCAGGCCATTCTGGAAATCCTGCGCCGGCACCTGCACCCGATGACCAATCGGGAAATCTTTGCCGCCATGCCCAGGGGCCGGTGCAATCTGGCCACGATTTATCGCGCCATGCATCTGCTGGAGGAGATGGGAATGGTGAAGCGGTTTGATTTTGGCGACGGTGCCGCGCGGTTTGAACTCGTCGGGGAGGGCGATGACGGGCACCACCATCATTTGATTTGCACGCGTTGCGCGGGAGTGGTGGAAATTGACGAGTGTTTTCTTCGGGAAATCGAATCAAACATCGCCGCCCGAAACGGCTTCAAGGCTGTGACTCACAAACTCGAATTTTTCGGAATCTGCCCGGCCTGTCAGCGGTGATTTTTCCTCGTCCGTCAAATCCGGCCGGATTTGACTGGTTCTTTCTGAACAGGCTGTTCAAAACCGGCCCTAGGCCAATTCTTCAGCCAGCCAGTCGCCCAGATGAATGTACTCCTTGATCTTTCGTCGTTCGTAGCGGTGTTTCCGCTCCTTTTTGGGCTGATGCTCAGCTTTGCGGAATGAATATTTGGGGTTGCGAACTGCTTCGCCGATGATTTCCAATGTCTTCATCATAGCTGTTTCCTTTCTTCCCCCGGACTCGCAGCGTAAAGAATGCCAAGTTTCATTGCCCCGGCCGAATCCTTACAACTTCACTAAATCAGACTGGCCCCCCGATTCCCTCGTTCAAAAAATCTTCAAAGGCCGAAGCGGAACGAACCCGAGGACCACCCCTTTTCCTCGCGATGGGAAATCAGCCTCAATCCCAAAGTTTTATAGGCTTTTTGCACCTCCTCGAATTCCGGCTTTAGAATGCCCGCTAACACGAGCGTTCCGGTGCGATTCAATTGCGCCACGATCCGGCGGCGCTCGGCCAGCAGCAGGTTGGAAATCAGGTTGGCGCAGACCAAATCATACTGCCGCCGGGGCCGGCCCGGCAGTTTTGCCACGTCCCTGCGCCGGATTTTCAGCTTTTGTTCGACCCGGTTGATGCGGGCATTGGCACGGGCAATGCGAACTGCGTCGGGATCAAAATCCATTGCCGACACCGGCGAATAGCCCAGTTTTACTGCGGCAATCGCCAGAATCCCGGAACCGGTACCGAGATCGAGAAACGACGACGGTTCACTGTCCTGGCTTTTCTGGCAGTGTACAACCTCACCAAGACAGTATGCTGTCGTTGGGTGATGACCAGTGCCAAAGCTCAGACCGGGATCCAGCACGACCACCGCCTGGCCTTTCCGCGGCTTGCGCCTGCTCCAGCTTGGCTTGATCAGCAATGATTTGGTTGCGGCGCGCACGGAGCGACGCGCCCCGCCCCGAATGATTTCAATTGGTTTGAAATGCTGCTTCCAGGACTCAGCCCAGTTTTCCTGCCGCACCCTGGCGGTGGTGATCTTGCCCGGATTAATTTTTAATCCACAGCGGCTGATCCGCCTCAATCCCGCAACCATGTCCGCGCGGATTTCCGGCGGCAGATGTAATTTCCCCGGGAGATAAACCATGACGGTGCTGACGCCGCTTTTCATGTCGTAGTAAGTCGAGGCGGGCTGGCCGAAGAGAGTGCCTATCAATTCAGCGACCGCCTCTTCCGCCCCGGGGGTAGTGGTGACGGAGATGCGCCAAAGGGTTTTGCCCTTCATCTTACCCAATCGCGCCACGGGGTGAAGTTGAGCAACTCGACCTCGTTTAACTCTTGATGCAAGGCGACCTGTGTGATGCTGGTGTATTCGATCTCAAACGAATTCATCTTCGGCAACGGCAGGTTGAGCAGAATCGACAGGACCATGCGGATGACACCGCCATGGCTGAAAATAGCAACGGTTTCGCCCGAATGATGGCGGATGATTTTAAACAGGCACGACTCGACGCGGGCGCGGAATTGGACGCCGTTTTCACCGTTTGGCACCGCCCCCAGTTCAATCTCGTCGAGCCAGTCGTAGGGGTGGATGCCGAATTTCTCGCGCACTTCGGTCCACGTGTAGCCCGACCAGTCGCCGAAATCCACCTCTTGCAACCCGGGCAGGATGGTCTGGGCGGGCGCGCCATTTTTCAGGAACGGCGCAAGTGTTTGTTGCACACGTTTCATTGGGCTGGCGTAAAGCGCGGTAATTTTTTTGTCGCGCAAAAAATGGGCGAGGGTTCGGGCCTGGGCTCGGCCGCGGGTGGAAAGGTTGATGTCCAGCCGCCCGCCAAATGCGCGCTGGTAACGCCGCTCGATTTCGGCGTGGCGAATCAACATTAACCGCGTCGGCGGCGACGGTTCGCCTTTTCGCCGGGAAATTTTGGGTGAAGCCTTGCCCACTTGAAAATCAGGCCGACGCCAGCGCCTGTTCCTGGGCGGCCAGCAATTCGCGGATGCCGGTCTTGCCGAGCGCGAGCAAATCGGTCAGTTGCGCCTCGCTGAAGGTGGCCTGTTCGCCCGTACCCTGAAGCTCGATGAATTCACCGGCGGAATTCATCACCAGATTCATGTCCACCGCCGCCGCGACGTCCTCGGTGTAACACAAATCCAGCAAAGGCTGGTGGTCCACCATGCCCACGCTGACGGCGGCGACGGCGTGGAGCAGGGGGTTTTCCGTCACCTTGCCGGAAGCAATCAACCGCCGGATGGCGATGCAAAGAGCCACGTA
The DNA here is from genome assembly GCA_025451535.1 of Verrucomicrobiia bacterium. GTDB lineage: Bacteria > Verrucomicrobiota > Verrucomicrobiia > Limisphaerales > UBA11358 > UBA11358. The sequence goes on along the minus strand of JANWKE010000089.1, from coordinate 14,012 downwards.
CGCGCCGGTGACGGCCGCCGTGCGCGTGCCGCCGTCAGCCTGGAGCACGTCGCAATCCACCCAGACCGTGCGTTCGCCGAGTTTTTCCAGGTCAATCACCGCGCGCAGGGCGCGGCCGATGAGCCGTTGGATTTCCTGCGCGCGCCCGTCAATTTTTCCGCGGCCGACGTCGCGCGATTTGCGTTCCAGCGTGGAATAGGGGAGCATCGAATACTCGGCGGTGATCCAGCCGCCCTTGACGCCCTGTTCCTTCATCCAACGCGGCACGGTTTCCTCGACCGTCACGCCGCAGATGACGCGCGTGTTGCCCCACTCGATGAGGGTTGAGCCAGTGGCATACGGCGCGATGTGATTTTGAAAACGCAAAGAGCGGAGTTCATTTTTTTTGCGCCCGTCGGCGCGGATGGGTCCAGCCATAAACAGTGCAAAGGTTAAGCGCTGCCTGCATAATGGCAACGAAGAAAACAAAACAGGGAAAACTCGCCGCCCCTTCGCTAATTTCAACTTCTGGTGGGCGGGCGTCCTCACGAGCCGGCTTCAACACCGGCAAATAAATTTTCCAGGCCGTTCAGCGGCGTGTTCCGTCTGGGATTCAGCATCGGCTCCGGCGATGACCGGCCAGCAGCGCAATGGCGCCGACGAGCAGCAGCCCCAAAAGCGAAGGTTCGGGCACCGGCAAAGACAAGCCCTGGAACGCGAGAAGAGTCGGTTGATTCAACCCGGTCGCAAAGAGGCTTTGTACTCCACCCGGAGTGAATTCATAGATGTTGCCGCTGTCAAAATCCCCCTCAAACAGAGTGCCCGCCTGGTCAAATGCCAGGCCGACTGGATGGTTCAAGCCGGAAGCAAAGGTGCTTTGCGCGCCGCCGGGGGAGAATTCATAAATATGGCCGCTCAACGCATCTGCCTCAAACAGATTGCCCGTGCTGTCAAAGGCCAGTCCCCAGGGCCCGTTCAATCCGGTGGCGAAGATGCTTTGTGCCCCACCGGGAGTGAATTTATAGATGTCGCCGTTGTTGTAATCCGACACAAACAGATTACCGATATTGTCAAAAGCCAGGCCCACTGGCTGACTCAATCCGGTGGCAAAGGTGCTTTGCGTGCCGCCGGGAGTGAATTCATACACGACACCATTGACGCCATCGGCTGCAAACAAATTGCCGGTATTGTCGAACGCCAAGGCATTCGGCCGGGCCAGGCCGGAGGCGAAGAGGCTTTCCGCGCCACCGGGAGTGAATTTAAAAATCTGGCTGCTGTTGGCATCTGCCTCAAACAGATTGCCCGTGGTGTCAAAGGCCAGACCCAAGGGTTGATTCAACCCGGAGGCAAACGTGCTTTGCGTTCCACCCGTAGTGAATTCGAGGATCTGGCCGCTACCATAATCCGCCTCGAACAGATTCTGTGCCTGCGCGTTCAGGGAAATGAGCAGGACGGCTCCGCCGCAAACCGCTCCACGGAGTAAATGGCGTGCGACCGGGAGGAGGGATTCAAGCTTCGACCTCATGCGTTTACTCAATTGCGTCAACATGTGTTTAAAATTTCTGCGACCGAGACTGCCGACTGGTTGGCGAATGCCGCTGGAAACCATCACGACAAACACAACCTTGTCCGGTAAATATTCCAGCAAGAATTAAGCCAATGCGGCACGGGAATCGGGTCTCCCGGCGTGAAATAATTCTTTGCCTGAAAGGCAGTTGCGAGGCAGTACTCCGGCTATGCGTCGTGTTGAAAGAACAGCCTCCAGTGGTGCTGGAACCCCTTATTGGACAAGCCCTGAAACAGAGGTGTTACGCCCGGAATGGCAAGATTTCCGCGTTCGACCGGCCCTCGCCTGGTTTCGTGCTTATTTCTTTTGTTCAGCTTCAATCCCCGCAAACAGGCTTTCCAGGCTGTTCAGTGGCGTGTCCCGTTTCGGATTGAGCACCTGCTTCAGGTATTCCACGGCGTCGGGGATGTAGCGGATGGATTTTGGCAGGATGGCGCCGGCGGCGTTCGCGTGGCCGCCACCCTGGAATTTTTCCGCCACCTTGAGCGCCTCGCCGTCGCGGCTGCGAAAGCTGGCAAACACGAGGTTCCCACGCCGGAACAGCGTCACCAACACCGGATATTTCGTCGCCTGCCGTTCGAGTAACTGATGGACCACCAGATTGTTGTTGCCGACCACGGTGTCCACATAACCGACCGTCGGGCTGATTTCGGTGACATTCTTCTTGCTCCACTCGAAACCGAGCGGGTCTTCAACGCGGCGTTTGGCAGCCATCACTTCGAGCAGCGGATGGTCGAGCAGTTTTTCAATATCGCCACCGATGAGCGCGTGCAAATTCCAGAACTGATAAGTCTTCACCAGGCTGGCGTAATCCCCTGCAACTGTGAAGTCGGGGTCGTCCTCCAGAAACAAGTCCGCGACGTTGTTCAGATGGACCAGCCGGTCAAGCGCGGGTGAGTTGAGGTTGTGTTCTTTGCACAGTTCGTAACACAGCAACGCGGCGGATTTGTTCACGTCGTGCACAAGCCGGGCGTACTTGGGGGCCGCGTCCGTCACGTGGTGGTCCACGACCATCCATTCCGGTTTGTCGAGGCGCGTTTCAAAGGTGAAATCCGCCACCCAGCCGGCCTTTTCGCGCAACTCGCGCTGCTTCCATTGGTTATAGTGATAGGCTTCGAGCGGGACATCGGTATTGTAAAGTTTCCGGGCGAGCCGTTGCAGCAGCACGCCCGAAAGCAGGCCGTCGAGGTCGCTTTCGTGTGTGATAATAACTTCCGGTTTCAATAACTCCATCATGACGGTTGAAGATTAGTAGAATGGAGAGCGCATGGCGAGCGGGGAATTCGCCCGGCAATCTGTCTGCTGGAAATTGCGGGGGCAATCCCATCAAAGCCGCTATGCGACCTTACGGTGGCTTCAGGGCAGGATGTGTCCGGGAATGCTGCAAGTCGGTTTTTCCCCGGCGGCATTAATGGTGTAACTGCCACCGGCCGGACAATGGGGAATTTTGTAGAGGTACGGTTGGATATCGTCCCACGTGGGAACATCAGTGGCTTGCTTGCCCTTCTCCAGGGCCCATTGTTGTTTAGCTCCGTCAATCTGGCGGAGATTGTTGATACAGGCGTTTTCTTGCGAGACGGTGCGGGCCTTGATGAAGTTGGGAATGGCAATCGCGGAAAGCGCGCCGACCACGGCTACGCTGGGCAGAAGCACGGCGTTGGCGTAACTCTGGCTGCCGTTGCCGATGGTCAGGCAGCCTTCCGGTGTGTTCATGCCGACGGAATAGGCGAAGCCGGGCCGGCCATGCATAACGGATTGCATCCAATTCGCTGTTTGCGGGTCGGTCTTCGCTTTGGCACTCATGGCCTGTTGCTGTACCCGGATCAAGGTCTCGGTAAACCGCTGGCTCAGGTAACAGAACTTGTTGCCCCGGTCGGGCAGACCTTGCGCCAGATGTTTGAACTCATCGGTGGATTTGAGGCCGGGTCGTTGCCCGCTTTTTACGGCCAGGGCTTCATCAATCAGCGCGTCACTTGTGGCAATGAACAGGTAGCCGACACTGCTGGCGGTGCTGGGTCGGAGTTCGCCGACAAACGGAACCGGCACGGGCATCGTGCGCATCCGGAGGCCAGGCTTGTCCACACTGATGACCTGCGAGTTGGCCTTCAGCGCCGTGTCAATGCGGTTAAAGACGGTGTCGTCGTTGACCTTCACGGCGAGCAACAGGCCGGGTGACGGAATCTGCACCGCGGCACCGGCCAGGGGCACGGGGATATTGTTGGACGGGTCCAGCGTGATGACGAGTCCGAATTCGCCACCGAGTGAGTTGAGGAAGGCGTTCCATTTGACCTGGGTTTTCTGTTCAAATTCGGCGGGGAGTTTGTCCAGCCATTGTTGCGCTTGGGGCAGGTCGGCCTGGGCGACCTCCTTTTGCGCAACGGTCCAGAGCACCGGCAGGTCCATGTCCGAGAATACGGCCAGTGCCGTGTCGGCGGGCAGGAAGTCCAGGCCGGTCAGCGGATGCGGTTCCTTGCCGGCGAGCTGCCAGAGGAATCCGGTGTCTTTGCCGGGATAATGATGCAACAGCGCCTTGTTGCGGAACATGCCTTTCTCGATCTCCACCGAACTCATACCCACGCCGCTGACGTTCTCGATGCCGCTGTCTTTGATCACGCCGGTGACGACGTCGAACACCTTGTTCAGGTTGGTGGCGTCCTCCGGTTTGAGGTTGGGCATGGAAACAAACGTATGCCGCCAGGCACTGACCTTGGCGGAAAGGCCGTCGAGCCATTGCGCGGTGCCAAGATACAGGTAGAAATTGCCGCCGGGATCAAGCTGCGACGTGACCTCGGTGAAACTGGTTTTTTCCACCGAGATAACGGCGGGGCCTTTTTGTCCGGTCAGCGAGGTCTCCTTCTTCCCGCAACCGTAGTTGAAGATGGCCAGCAGACCCAGGAGAACCAGCATCGGGACATAAACGAAGGGGTAATTTTTTTTCATGGTGAAAAGTTTGTTGCCATTGAGGTGAACCTTTTTCCGTGCCAAGCCAAACAGCTTTTGGGGAAAGGTAAAGCAGAAAACTTTATTTAAATTACAGCATTGCATCAGTCCGACTGAAGAATGACTTGCGAACGGCAGTGAAAGTAGCATTGTTACGAGATGAACCCCGCCGGTCGCCTTCGTTTAGAACCGGGTTTTACCCTGGTCGCATTGCTGGTTATCATTGTGGTCCTGGCCATTTTGGCGGCCTTGCTGCTACCGGCGCTGGCTGGTGCCCATAACCGGGCGCGGCGGATTCAATGCGTCAATAACCTGAAGCAATGCGGGGTGGCATTCAGACTCTGGCCGCCGGGTCAGAAAAGCGATTATCCAATGAGCGTTTCCACGAACGATGGCGGCACAATGGAATTCAACACCGGGGCGGGCACGTTTCGCCATTTTCAAATCATGTCCAATGTTCTGGACACGCCGGAAATCCTGGTTTGTCCGGCAGACACGCGCGTCGCGGCCGCTGACTTCCCCCGTTTGAAAAATCGGAACGTCAGTTACTTCGTGGGTCTTGAGGCGAGCGATGTAAATCCGCAAAGATTTCTCGACGGTGACCGGAACGTTACAGGCGAGAGCAGGCCCGAAGACGGAATCCTGAAACTCGTTCCCGGCCAGCGGGCGAGCTGGACGCAGGACATCCACGTCAATCAGGGAAACCTCGGCCTGGCCGACGGCAGCGTGCAGCAGCTTTCCAATGACGGCCTGCGAGCCGTCTTGCAGAATTCCGGCGACCCGACAAATACTTGGCGGATATCGCTGCCGGAATAAGGCGAACTGGCCGTTTCGCCGTACTTTTACTTTGAATTCTCCGGCGTTTCCCGCCAGAATCCAAATTCACTTTGTCGCGCTCTCACGAGGCGCGGCTACGAATTTGACATGAAACGCACGCATCATTGCAATGAGCTGCGCCCGACGCATATCGGGCAGATGGTGACCTTGACCGGCTGGGTCCATTCCCGCCGCGACCTCGGCGGCCTGATTTTTATTGATGTCCGCGACCGCGAAGGCCGCACCCAGACCGTCTTTGATCCGTCCGATTTGCCGAAGGACCTGTTCGAGCGCGCGGCGGCGTTGCGCAGCGAATGCGTCATCCGCGTGGCCGGCAAGGTCCGCCAGCGGCCGGAAGGCACCAACAATCCGAAAATTCCCACCGGCGCAGTTGAGGTGATGGTGACGGAGCTGGAAGTGCTCAACGTGGCCGACGTGCTGCCGTTCCCCGTGGACGATCCGGAGGTGGCGAGCAAGGTGAACGAAGAGTTGCGCCTGAGGTATCGCTACCTGGATCTGCGCAGGCCCGAAATGGCGCGCAACCTTCGTTTGCGCAGCAAGGTCGCCATGGCCACACGACAATACCTGGACGAGCAGGGCTTTCTGGAAATCGAAACGCCCCTGCTGTTCAAATCCACCCCGGAAGGCGCGCGTGAATTCCTGGTGCCGAGCCGGGTGAATCCAGGGCAGTTTTACGCGCTGCCGCAATCGCCGCAGCAGTTCAAGCAAATCCTCATGGTCGGCGGCATCGAGCGGTATTATCAACTGGCCCGCTGTTTTCGCGATGAGGACCAGCGCGCCGATCGCCAGCTCGAATTCACGCAGATTGACCTGGAAATGAGCTTCATCGAGCGCGAAGACATTTACACGCTTGTCGAGGGTATGTTGAAGCGCATCTGGAAAACGGCGCTAAACCTTGACGTACCAACGCCGTTCAAGCGGATTTCCTACCAGGAAGCTTTGAATCGCTGGGGCATTGACAAGCCGGACACGCGGTTCGGCATGGAACTGGTGGATTTCACCGAGGAATTCCGCGCCAGCAAGTTCAAGGTATTCGGCGGCGCGGTCGCCAGCGGCGGCGTGGTGAAGGCGCTCAATGCCAAAGGCCTTGCCAGTGTGACCCAAGGGCAAATCGACACCATGACTGAATACGCCAAGGGTTTCGGCGCGAAAGGCCTGGCTTACATCAAGGTGGAAGGCGGCGAGTGGAAATCGCCCATTGTAAAATTTTTCAGCGATGCCGAAAAGGCCTCGCTGGCACAAAAGTTGAAAATTGAGGAAGGCGATTTGATTCTTTTCGCCGCCGACCAGTGGTTGAACGCGTGCGAAATCCTCGGTGAAATCCGGCGTTATTGTGCCAACCTTTTAAAAGAGCAGGGGAAACTGACGATTCCCGCCGATCGGTTTGATTTTCTCTGGGTCGTGGATTTTCCGCTGCTCAGTTTCGACAAGGAGCAGAATCGGTGGTATTCGAGCCATCATCCGTTCACCGCGCCGGTGGCGGAGGACATTCCGATGCTCAAGACCGACCCGAAAAAGGTCCGTGGGCAGCATTACGATGTGGTCGTGAACGGCGTGGAACTCGGCGGCGGCTCGATTCGTATCCACCAACCCGATGTGCAGAAGACCGTGTTCGAGGAAGTACTGCAAATTCCACCGGAAGAGACGAAGCTGCGGTTTGGTTACATGCTCGAGGCATTCCGCTACGGCGCGCCGCCGCACGGCGGCATCGCCCTCGGATTCGACCGCCTCAACGCGATTCTCTGCGGCACACCCAGCATTCGCGACGTGATAGCCTTTCCGAAGACGGCGAAGGGCACGGACTTGATGACCGAGTCGCCAGCCGCAGTGACGCCGCGCCAGTTGCGCGACTTACACATTGACGTCAAGGTGGCAAAAAAAGATTAATAATGGCCAATACCGTTCATACACATTCGGCGTAATCCATGTACCGTGTCCAAAGATGTCCAAAGCACATTATGTGAGCTGGACATTATACGCAGATGCAATTGACAGTCAAAGATGTAGCCGGGTTACTCAATATATCTGAAAAGACAGTTTACCGCTGGATTGATGAGCGAAAACTGCCGGGTTACCGGTTAAGTGGACAATACCGCTTCAACCGTGCCGAGCTGCTGGAATGGGCGACCGCCAACCGCATCAATGTCTCACCGCGAATTTTTGAAGAACCGGAGAACGGCTCCATGCCGCTTCCCGAATTGTCCGACGCCTTGGAGGTGGGGGGAGTGTTCTATCGTCTGGCCGGCAAGGACAAGCCGTCGGTTCTTCGCAGTGTGGTGGAAGTGTTGAGACTGCCGGACAAGGTGGACCGCGAGTTTCTGTTGCAGGTTTTGCTGGCCCGCGAGGCTCTGGAATCCACCGCCATCGGCGACGGTATTGCCATCCCGCATGTCCGGAATCCCATCGTGCTCCATGTTCCGCAACCGGTCGTAACTCTGTGTTTCCTGGAGGCGCCGGTGGATTTCGGGGCGTTGGACGGGAAACCGGTGCAAACCCTGTTCACGCTCATCAGCCCGACCGTCAAGGCGCATCTGCATCTGCTGTCGCGGCTGGCGTTCGCGTTGCGCGACCCCGGGTTCAAATCGCTCATCATCCGGCAGGCAAGCCGGGATGAGATTCTGGCGGAGGCAAAACGCATCAGTGAGGCACTGCGCGCATCGGCAACGGTTCCGCGAAAGGAGGCAGCGGCGTGATGTGGTTGCTATCAGCGATGGCCGTGCTGCTTTACGGTGCGGTGGTTGCGTTGTTGCTGATGAAACGTCCCAGCCTTAATTATTCCTGGCTGGGCGCGTTCCCGGTTGTCCTGGCGGCAATCATCGGCTGCATTCCGGCGATTCAAGTATTGCTGGGCGGCCCCGTTGAGCAATTTCACGTTCCCTGGCCGGTGCCGTTCGGCGAATTCTTCATTGAACTCGACCCTCTCTCGGCCTGGTTTCTGGTCCCGACGCTCTTGCTCTCGGCGCTCTCTGCAATTTATGGCGTGGGTTACTTGCGGCCGTGGCAGAGTAAGCGGCCACTGGGTCCGATCTGGTTTTTCTATGGTCTGCTGGTGCTGGGGATGATGCTCGTCCTGCTGGCACGCAACGCCGTGCTGTTTCTGGTCGCCTGGGAATTGATGGCGGTGGCGTCATTCTTCCTGGTGACGTTTGAGCATGAACGCCAGTCCGTGCGCGAGGCAGGTTGGATTTACTTTGTCGCCACGCACCTGGGGACGGTGTTTCTGCTGGCCTTTTTCCTTCTGCTGGCGCGTGAGACCGGCTCGATGGATTTCGCTGTCTGGGCCGCGCAAGGTATTCACACACAAGGATTGGCCGGTGTTTTGTTTCTGCTGGCGGTGATCGGATTCGGCACCAAGGCGGGCTTTATGCCACTGCACGTCTGGCTGCCGGAGGCGCATCCGGCAGCGCCGAGTCACGTCTCGGCGTTGATGTCGGGCGTGATGATTAAAACCGGAATTTATGGGTTAATGCGCGCGTTCACGTTTCTGGGAACACCGCCGTTATGGTGGGGGTGGGGACTCGTTGCCATCGGGCTCAGTTCGGGCGTGCTGGGCGTGTTGTTTGCGCTGGCCCAGCACGACCTGAAGCGGTTGCTGGCCTATCACAGCGTCGAGAATATCGGCATCATTGCGCTCGGCCTGGGCGTCGGGCTGTTGGGCATGAGCACAGGTTCGGCGGTGCTGATGGTGCTGGGCTTCGGGGGCGGCCTGTTGCACGTCCTCAATCACGCCTTGTTCAAAGGTTTGTTGTTCCTCGGCGCGGGATCGGTGGTGCATGGCACCGGCACGCGTGAAATTGACCACCTCGGCGGGTTGTTGAAACGGATGCCGTGGACGGCGGCGGCTTTTCTTGTCGGTGCGGTTGCGATTTCAGGTCTGCCGCCCCTGAACGGTTTTTTGAGCGAATTTTTGATTTTCCTGGGTGCGTTCAAAGGCGGCATTTCCACCGGCGGACCCGTCGCCGTGCCATTGCTCGTGGTGATTGCCGGTCTGGCGCTCATTGGTGGACTGGCCGTGGCGTGCTTTACCAAGGCATTCGGCATCGTGTTCCTCGGTGAAGCGCGCAGCGAACACGTCTCCCGCGCGCACGAAGTGGATTGGACCATGCGCCTGCCCATGTTGATGCTGGCGGCGGGATGTGCCGGTATCGGTTTATGCGCGCCGGTTATGGTCGGAAGTTTGCAGCGGGTTTTGGAAAATGTAACAACCCAGCGGCCGGAAGTTGTCAGGATGACCCTGGCCAACACGACCGCTTCGTTGTTGTTCGTGGTCATCGGGGCGGTGACATTTTTGCTGTTGGTCGCCATGCTGGTTTTGGTGCGGCGCGGTTTGCTTTCGGACCGCCGGGTGGATGAGAGTGTGACCTGGGGTTGCGGTTACCCGCAGCCGACGGTTCGCATGCAATACACCGCTTCGTCGTTTGCCCAGCCGTTGACGGATTTGTTCCGGCCGTTGCTGGGCACCCGGAAGAAGCTGTCGGCGCCGCGCGGGCTTTTTCCCGCCGAAGCCGCATTGAAAACCGAAACCCCCGACCTTTCCCGCGAGGAAATGTACCGGCCGATGTTCGAGCGTGGTGAGAGGTGGTTGTCACAGTTGCGCTGGCTGCAACACGGCAATGTCCAGCTTTACATCCTCTACATCGCCGCGACGTTGCTGGTGTTGCTGGTCTGGAAATTCCGCTGACCATGAACTTCATCTCCTTCCTTCCCTTGCTGTTGGCGCTGGTGTTGTCGCCTTTGTTGTCCGGCGTCATCAACCGCACCAAGGCGCTCTTTGCCGGGCGTCACGGGCAGCCATGGCTGCAAACCTATTTTGATTTATGGAAGCTGCTGCAAAAGGGCGCGGTTTACAGCCGGACGACGACGTGGCTGTTCCGCGCCGGGCCGATCATCGGCCTGGCCGCAACGCTGACCGCGGCCATGCTGATGCCGCTGGGGAATTTCCCGGCGCTTATTGCATTTCCGGCGGACTTTCTGTTATTCGCCGGTTTGTTGGGGATGGTGCGGTTCTTCATGGTCGTGGCGGCGCTGGACACCGGTTCAAGTTTCGAAGGCATGGGTGCCAGCCGCGAAGTTTTCTTTTCCGCGCTGGCCGAACCGGCTCTGCTCGTGGCGTTGGCAACGCTGGCGCGCCAGGCGCACACGCTCTCGCTCTCAACCATGTTTGGACCGGTGTCCGGTGCGCACTGGCTGCAGGCCGGCCCGGTGCTGATGCTGGTGGTGATCGCGTTGATGATTGTTTTGCTGGCAGAGAACGCGCGCATACCCGTGGACGATCCGGACACACACCTCGAATTGACCATGATTCACGAAGTGATGGTGCTGGACCATGGCGGGCCGGACCTGGCTTTCGTCCTTTACAGCTCGGCGCTCAAGCTGTGGCTGTTCGCGGCAATGATCGTTGGGATGGTGCTGCCGGCGACGGGCAACGTGTGGATGAATCTCCTGCTGGCGGTGGTCGGGATGCTGGCCGTGTCCGTGGTGGTCGGCGTGATTGAATCGGTCATGGCCCGTCTGCGTCTGGTGATTGTGCCGCAATTGCTCGTCGGCGCGGGTGCGCTGGTGGCCGTGGCGTTTTTGTTGAGTCTGGCCTGATCCTTATGTTTATCACCAACCTCATTCTCGCGCTGGTGGTGCTGACCAATCTGAAGCTGCTGGGTTCCAGCCGGCTGGGCGCTTCGATCCGGGTCGTGGCGGCGCAGGGCGTGGCGCTCGGGTTGCTGCCCATCCTGGCGCACTGGCCGGAATTGTCGGTCCATTTCGGGCTGCTGGCAGCGGGCACGGTTGCCATCAAAGGCGTCGTGTTTCCGTGGTTGCTTTTCCGGGCGATCCGCGAAGCCGAAATCGCGCGCGAAATCGAGCCCTACGTCGGTTACGCGGCGTCGCTGGTGGCCGGCGCGGTGGCGTTGGGCACATCCTTCTGGTTGTGCACACGATTGCCGATTCCCGAAAACATCGCCTCACCGTGGCTGGTGCCGGTGTCATTTTTTTCCATTTTCGCCGGCCTGTTTCTAATCGTCAGCCGCAAACGCGCGGTCAGCCAGGTCCTGGGCTTTCTGGTGCTGGAGAACGGCATCTACACGTTCGGCGTGGGTGTGGCCGTGCGGACACCGTTCCTGGTCGAGGTGGGCGTGCTGTTGGACGTGTTTGTGGCGGTGTTCGTCATGGGCATCACTATTTTCCACATCAACCGTGAGTTCGATCATATCAACACCGACCGGCTGAGCACGTTGAAAGACTGAGAGAATTTATGACTTGCGAATTTCGATTTGCGATTGTCCGCGTGGTTCGCGCATTGGAAGGATTGTTTTCAACTGCGCGCTCCGCATTCCGCACTCCGCTCTTCCAATGATTTTCGCCCTGGTCATTCTGCCTTTGCTTGCCGGTCTGGTGGCATTTGTGCTCCGGCGGCCGGCCATCCGTCGCGGCTTGTTGGTCGGCACGGCGTTGATGCATGCGACGGTCACTGCGATTTGTTGGGCGGCAACGCCGGCACCGGCGCTGGGTGGCTGGCTGGCGCTGGATGCCGCCGGCCTGCTGTTTCTTGGTATTACCAGCTTTCTGTTTTTGATGGTGTCATTTTATGTCGCAGGTTATCTCGGCGAGGAAGCGAACCGGCGCGCCACGGACCCGGAGGAAGGATTTCTCTTCGACAACGCGCCGGAAGCAGTTTTCATCGGCTGCCTGCTTTTGTTCCTGGCGGCGATGACCCTGGTGACAGTCAGCCAGCACTTTGGCCTGCTCTGGGTGGCCATCGAAGCCACCACACTGGCGAGCGCGCCGCTGATTTATTTTCACCGGCACCACCGCTCACTGGAGGCCACCTGGAAATATCTGCTCATCTGTTCGGTCGGCATCGCGCTGGCGTTGCTGGCAAATTTCTTTTTGAGCGTGGCGGCAACACAAAAATCAGGCGGGGCCTTCGCCATGGTGCTGTCTGAACTCGTGGCCCATGCCACGATTTTGCAAACACCGTGGTTGAAGGTTTCGTGTCTTTTGTTCTTCGTCGGCTACGGCACGAAAATGGGCCTGGCGCCATTGCATACCTGGCTGCCGGACGCGCACAGCGAGGCGCCGTCGGCCGTTTCGGCGCTGCTGTCCGGCGCGGTGTTGAACTGCGCATTCCTGGGACTCGTCCGCGTGCAACAAATCTGCGTGGCGGCCGGCCTGGGAGATTTTGGTCGGGACGTGTGGATCGCGCTGGGGCTGATTTCACTGGTGGTGAGCGCGGTGTTCATCCTCGGCCAGACGGATTACAAACGGTTGCTGGCGTATTCGAGCGTCGAGAATATGGGCATCATCGCGGTGGGCGTCGGTTTGGGTGGCGCGGGCGTGTTCGGCGCGATGTTGCAGGCCGTGAATCATTCCCTCGCCAAGGCCATGTTGTTCCTGCTTTCAGGCAACATCCTCGCCCGTTATCAGAGCAAAAATATCGCCCGCGTGCGTGGCTTGCTGATGGCCGCGCCGGCGACGGGTCTGCTGTGGCTGGCGGGTTTCCTGGCCATCACCGGCACCCCGCCGTTCGGATTGTTCCTGAGCAAATTTACCATCCTGAAAGCTGCTTTTGACGGTGGTCACGTTTGGATTGCACTCCTGCTGCTGGCATTTCTCGCGGTTATTTTCATCGGCATGACAACGGCGTTCCTGGCCATGGCCCAGGGCGAACCGGAAAAAACCATAAATCGTGGCGAAGATCGCTGGTGGCAAATCATGCCCCCCGCCGTACTTGGCTTCCTGGTGTTGTGCCTCGGCCTGACAATTCCGGCAAAATTGAGCACCGTGTTGCATCAAATCGCTCTGACCCTGGGAGGCGCCCAATGAAAACCAGCGCCGCCGGTTCCCTTCGCAATGGCGACACCGTGAGGCTCGCGGAAATTCCCGGTGTGAACGTGACCGAATTTCGTGAACAGATTCTGCAGGCTTGCGAAAACAACGGGCGCATCCTGGCGCTATTTGGACAACCGGCCAGCGCACGCGGTTTCCGGTTGTTCGCCGTGCTGGCCAACGACGCCGAAGGACAATTGACGCTGTGCTCAACCGAAGTGGCCGACCGTTACCCGGCGCTTACGCAGGATTGCGCGCAGGCGCACTGGTTTGAACGCGAAATCGCCGAGCAATGGGGCCTGGTTCCCGAAGGCCATCGGTGGTTGAAACCAATCCGGTTTCACCATTCCTACTCAGGACACGATGCCTGGAACCGTTCCACGGAAACACCCGTGCAACCGGGCGTCACGGACTTCTTCAGGATGGAAGGTGAGGAGGTCCATGAAGTTGCGGTTGGCCCCGTTCACGCCGGCATCATTGAACCGGGGCATTTTCGTTTTCAATGCCACGGTGAAAAGGTTTATCACCTGGAAATTTCGCTTGGTTACCAACATCGGGGGGTCGAACGCGCGCTCGTGGGCGGTCCAAACCAGCGGACGATTCCCTACATGGAAACACTCGCGGGTGACACCACCATCGGCCACACGCTGGCGTATTGCGAAGCAGTCGAGTCACTGGCGGGTTGCCGGGTGCCGGCGCGGGCGCAGGCCTTGCGCGCCATTGCGCTGGAACTGGAGCGGCTGGCCAATCACACCGGCGACCTCGGCGCACTGGCGGGTGACGTCGGCTATCTGCCGACGGCGAGTTTTTGCGGGCGCATTCGCGGTGATTTCCTGAATTTGACCGCGTTGATTTGTGGAAACCGATT
>JANWKE010000088.1 GCA_025451535.1 Verrucomicrobiia bacterium | reverse complement strand
CTGCACTTTTTCCAAAACGGCCTGGGCCTGCCGCAGGCCAACAAGCTTTGCTGGTCATCCAATCAATTGTACGTGGTGGGCGGATTCGGCCGCGCCGGAAACGTGGGCGCCGCCAATGTCGCGCGCTGGGACGGCACCAACTGGTGGAGTCTGGGCGGCGACACCAGCAAGGGCATGTCACCTTCCCTCGATTTCGTGGAAAGCCTCTGCATTGTCCCCGCGTCCGGCTCGATTCCGGGCGGGCTTTACGCCGGCGGCCTGTTCAGCACGGCGGGAAAAACCAATGCCAATTGCATCGCTTACTTCGACGGCCAGCAGTGGAACGCAATGGGCAGCGGCGTTTCCGGGTGGTTTAGCAGCTCCGCCCGCGTCAATGCCATTGCCACCGATGGCACGTATGTTTACGCAGGCGGGAATTTTACCAATGCGGGCGCCTCCACCGGTGTTGGCGGACTCGCGAAATGGGACGGCAATAATTGGTCTCCGCTCGGCAACGGCGTGGATTACAACGTCAACACGCTCGCGACGGACGGATTCGGTTTCCTTTGGGTCGGTGGCGCGTTCACCAACATCAGCAACGTCGGTTTCAGCCAGGGCCTGGCCATATGGAGTGCTGGAAACTGGTATTCCATCGGCGCGGTGGCGGGCACCAATGCCATTCTCAACGACATTGTTTACGACGGCGGCACAAGAGTTTACATGGGTGGACAGTTTTATTCCGTCAACGGCGTTGCCGCCACCAACATCGCGTACTACGACTACAATGATGGTTTGGTGCACCCGCTCGGGTTGGGACTTAACAACAAAGTCAACGCCCTGGCTTCCGGGAATGGAAAGATTTACGCCGGCGGCACGTTCACGCAGTCAGGCACCACCACCCTTAACCACGTCGCCCAGTGGGACGGCAGCAGTTGGTCCGCCCTGGGCAACGGCCTGACCGGCACCAGCTCCGCCAACGTCCTCGGGATTGCGGTGGCCGGCGTTAATGTCTACGTAGGCGGACAAAATTTCACAAATGCCAGCGGCGTGATTGTTTCCAACATTGCCGTTTGGAATGGTTCAACCTGGGCGGCTCTCGGCAGCGGGACTGAATTCGGGCGCAACTGCATCGCCCTGGCCGCTTCCGGCAATGACGTTTATGCCGGTGGCAATTTCAACTGGGCCGGCGACAAACCTGCGCAATTCATCGCTCACTGGAACAGCCAGTCGAATTATTATCCGGCGGCGAACATTCGACTGACCCGTGCCGCCTGGCAAACGAACCAGCAGTTCCGTTTCCGCGTCACCGGCACCAGCGGGCAGAGCTATCTCATCCAGGCGACCACCAATTTCACGTCCTGGACCTCGCTGCAAACCAACAGCACCATGTTTTACGATTTCAGCGACGTCAATTCCGCCAGTTATCCCGACCGCTTTTACCGGGCCATGCTCCAGCCCTGATCGTTCACCGCTGGTCCTTGGCTTCTCAACCGGAGTTAACCGCAAAGAGCGCAAAGCGGGCAGAGATTTTCACGGAAGCAAACGAGAAAACAAAAATTTGAAATCATCGTTTACTTCGTTCGCTCCTGTTCGTCTTTATTCTGACCTCCGGCTTCCACCTCTGGCCTCTGGCTTCAACCTTTCCTGTCCCGCTCTGCGGTGATCCTCGCGAGCCGTTTCGACTTTCAACCATCTTTAACCACGGATTTCTTAGCCGCAAGGAGGCACAAAAGACGCAAAAATTATGCGCCTTATGCGCTTCTTTGTGGCTGAAACTGATTGGCTGACCATCAAGCGGGAACCAGCACCTTGACTTCGCGTTCCAGCCGTTTGCCCAAGCGTTCCTCTACGACCTCTGGATCATAATGTGCCTGCAAGTTCAGCCAGAATTGTCCGGACATTTTGAAATAGCGGCCCAATCGCAATGCCGTGTCCGCGGTGATGGCCCGCTCGCCTTTGACAATCTCATTGATGCGGCGCGGCGGCACCCCGATGTCCATTGCCAGCCGGTATTGGCTTAAACCCATCGGCTTGAGAAAGTCCTCGGCCAGAATTTCTCCCGGCGTGATGTTTGCCAGCAATTTGCCTTTCATAAACGCAGATTAGAACTGCAACTCCCGATACTCTCCGGGTTTCATAGCATCCACCGCCACGGCTATCGCCGGCAGATGTTTACGGAGTTCCAGCCAGTTGGTAGTCGGCAACACCAAAATCGCCAGTTGCCGCCCGCGAGGTTCTGCTGATAACGCAGGTTTTGGTCGGTGGTGATAAATACATCGAACTGCCCTTCCGCCGCGCGCAGCAGGTCGCCGTTTTCCAGCTTCGCCCAGCCCATTTCGAAGGCAGTGGAAACCTTGTGTGCTGTCAATGTCTGTCGCAACAGCACCGGCGTCCCTTGATCGAAGAGGATGCGCATGGCCGCCCGTCAGGCCACAACCTCAGCCAATGAAGATTCAGTGAATTTGAGCACGGTAAGAACCTGCTCCCGGGTCACGCCGGGAAACCATTCCAGGAACTGTTCGACCGTCGCGCCGCCTTCCAGGTTTTCAAACAAGGCGCGCACCGGCACGCGTGTGTTTTTGAACAACCACGCGCCGCTCACCTTGCCCGGCACCCGTTCCACGACGGGACAATGTGTCCAGTCCATCATGCTTGAAACATATCCCCGTTGCTGGTCCACAGCAAGCGCCGAGCCTTCCTCTTGAACCGCAAACTTTTACCGCAAAGAACCGGCGACTTTGGCCTCAACATGTCAGCGGACATTTTGCCAGTGCACATTCCCAAATCCGGATAGCGCGCCGGCTAACCAAGCTTTTTACCATGGATGAACACGGATGGACGCAGATTGATTTAGCCGCAATGAGCGCAATGGGCACAAAGAATGAAACCTGCAAAATGCCGATGCAGTTTTGAAACGGGCTTCTGCAAACTGCAACGAGACGAACTTAATCTGCAAAAGGCAAAAACAGCTTTCCGCCAGAAAATGGTTGCCCCGGCTCAAATGACTCGAGATTCCCCGAATAGTCTTTACAGACGGAAGTTAGCGATTTATAATGCGACCCATTAACGGAGGTTTTGCTGGGTTTTTCCTGTTCGAGAAAAAACCTGCAAACTCAGAGGGTGATCAGAAGCAATCGCGAAAACGACGGAACTGCTCAATTTCAGGTCTCGAACATCAGATCAGACGGGAAATCCCGGGTCAAAACGGGAAATCCCAGGTAAACCCATAAAGCAACGGATTATGACGAAGGAAACCAATTTTTGGCGCCGGGCATGGAGCAAGATGAGCTGGCTGTTACCCACGCTGGCGTTGTCAGGCCTGCCAATATGCGGGCAGGCGGACGATGTGGAATACGCCATCGACGATGCCAATCAGCTCGGGACCATTGACTTTGAAACCGGAGTTTTTACGCAGTTGGGCACCGGACAGATTGTCAGCGGGGGCAACATTGGTGATATGGCGCGTCCTGTTGGCGGTCTCGTGTACCTGACGCCGGTCAATGGCACTCTGGCACTGGTGAATCCCACCACGCTCCAGGCGAGCACTATTGGAAATATGCCTGCCAACATCATGGGCATTGCCTTCACCGCTTCCGGCGCTCTGCTGGGTGTGGGTTACGGCGGGACGACTCTGTATAATTTCAATCCAGCCACCGCCGCCATCCAATCCACGGTGACATTATCCGGGACGGGCTTCACGGGTGCGGCCGGCAATTTCGACCTGAAAAGTGACATTAACGGGAATACTTATTTGTTGACCGGCAGCACCGTCATTTGGTCGGTCAACGTGAACAGCGGCGCGGTGACGAATGTGTGGCAATCCAACGGCGCCTATTATCTTTATGCCATTGGCGACGAAGCGGGCCGGCTGTATGGATTCACCACGGACGGGCACATTGTTCAAATCAACCTCCCGGGCGGCGGGCAAACGCTTGTCTCCACTGAAACTTCCGTCAGCCCGATCGTGGCCGTATGCAATGGGGGCGTGACGGCCAGTCAGCCCACTTTGAATATTCAGGCCACCAACCAAAATTCCGTGGTGCTGACCTGGCTGGCGATTTCGAATCAATTTCAGTTACAGCATAATAACAACCTGGCCACCACAAACTGGACGACGATGACCAATCTCGTGAAAGTGACCAACAGTTTAAATTCGATCATCACCTTGCGCACAAACGCTGCGGACTTTTTCCGGCTGATGCAGCCTTGAGGCGTGCGTCCCCGGGCATGAGCCGCAACCGGGCAATTCCGATTCAGCTTTTCTTTGAACGCATCGGCAACCTGCCCCGGCAAATCGGAAGTGGTGCTGCCGGAAAACGCAAAGTCGTTGGACGGGTTGTAAGGCAGCCCCAAGCCGGGAGACAAATATTACACCCACAGCGGACCGTTGCCGAATCAGCCCAACGCCCGCTATCTGCAGGAAGCCGGTTGCGGTCGGTGCACACCTGCGTTATGGTGCGACGCACGAATCGAAAGGAGTTAAATATGATCAAAACCGCATTATTTGTACGGCTGGAGGCAAAACCCGGAAAAGCAGCGGAGGTTGAGAACTTTCTGCGCGGGGGCCTGCCGCTGGTGGAACAGGAGCCGGCAACGCTGGCCTGGTTCGGAATTCGCCTGGGACCGACCACGTTCGGTATTTTCGACGCCTTCCCGGATGAATCAGGCCGGCAGGCGCATCTCTCGGGTAAAGTCGCGGCCGCCTTGATGGCCAAAGCACCGGAGCTGCTCGCGCAACCGCCGGCCATCGAAAAGGCCGACGTCCTTGCGGTCAAGCTCCCGGCATAAAACGAATCCGCAGAAGGCGCGAACCCTCCGCGACGGGCGCGGGCACGAAGGCGGACACGGATTAAATTAACCGCAACTTGTCGCGCCGACCTGCCTCGTCAAAGTGCAACGACGACGGGAATCGGATGAAGATGGAAGAGCGCCTGTCCTCCGTAGCAGGTACTGCGGAGGGTGGACAAAGGCCGCAGAGATTTTCACAGGAGCAAACGGAGGAAACAAAGATTTGAAATCTTCGTTTACTTCGTTCGCTCCTGTTCGTCTTTATTCCGACCCCCGGCTTTCGATCTCTGGCTACTGACTACTGACAGCTGACTTCTGACTTTGTGGCTGGAAGTTCCCTTTTCTCTGTGTCCCTTGCGCTCTTTGTGGCTGAAACTGATTGGCTGATAATCAACGATCTCGACGTCATGCGCCGCGAAAGTCAAAGGTTGAGGCGCTTGGCCAGCGCATCCCGGACATGTCCCATTTCTTCCGCACTCAGTACGCCCAGTCTGCGCTCCAGTTTGACGGTGGAAATGGTTTGAACCTGTTGCAGGTGGAACGCGCCCGGCTTTAGAAACGGTTTGGGAATGTTCAATTCCCAACGGTTGCCGCGCAATGCGGTCGTGTGAAGCAGAACAGTGACGAGGTCAAGTTCATCGCTTGCCGGGTTGCCGGTCAGCAGCAAAGCAGGCCGGACTTTTGCCGCCATTCCGAAATCAACCAGCCAGACCTCACCGGGATTGACGGTGGCCATCTTCATCCTCCATGCGGTCGAACATCATCGCACCTTCCTGGGCGGTTTGATTGCAGAGTGCCACGTCTGGATTTTCGTTGGCAATGGCCAGAAGCACATCCCGGACAGCTCGCCGGTCGGCTTCAGAGAGCTTGGGTAATGCCCTGATGATTTCCTGTGCGCTCACGTTGGTAATGTAACCGGCGCGGGCAAAATTGTCAGGCGGAAAGTTGAACTGCAAAAGGCATAAAATGCGCAAGAAATTCTTACAGGAGGCAACTAAGGCAACCGAGACAGAAAATTGCGGCCGATCTCCGTTCGCTTTGTTTGCTTCTGTCAAATATCCGTGTCTGTCCGTGTCTGGTAGGGACGCCGCGCCGCGGTGTCCGCACTTTCAACCCGGCATTAACCACGGCCGATCTTTGTTCACTTTGTTTGTTTCTGTTAAATATCCGTGTGCATCCGTGTCCATCCGTGGTTAACCTTCCGCCGTGAACCGGGATCGTCTGACCAAAGCGCAACGCAGTTGGAACATGTCGCGCATCCGCGGCAAACACACGACGCCGGAGAAAGTCGTCCGTTCGCTGCTGCGCCGACTTGGTTACCGCTTCCGGTCACACGTCCGTATTCCGATAACTGCAACCGTTGGCCGCAAAGCGGCACAAGGAACGCAAAAACGGATTGACTTTTTCAGAGTCAACCGCTAAGAAGTGGATATGTGAAAGGAGCGATATGATAACTCAGCATTTCAGACGTCCACGTTGGGACCTTGCTCTGCTTTGGTTACTTTTGTCTTTATCGGCTATGAACACCCCGGCCCAAGAAGTTTTCCCAGAATGGCTCCAGGCACTGGGCGGGACGGCACCTGAAACAGCCGTCAGCGCAGCGGAGGATTGGAACACCAATATCTACATCCTAGGACGATACTATGCGTTCACGAACCAAGTAGGCTATACGACTTTGACGAGCCAGATCAACACGTCAAATATCTTTGTCACCTGCTTGCAGCAAACCTCTCCCAACAATCTGCCGATATGGGCGTTGTCACCGGATACGGAATATCCCATTTCCAACGCGCGGATCGGTTCAAGCATAGGTGGAAGTGACGTCATTGTAGCGGGTAGCTATGCGGGCACTAACTTGAGCTTCGGCAGCTACACCATCACCAACTACTCAGCCACAGATAACAAATCGGAAGACATATTCGTGGCTGACATAATGGGCGGTTATTCCGGCAGCGTAAATTGGCTTATTCGGGCGGGTGGTTCCGGCGAAGATGATCTGGGCGACCTGGTGGTGGACACATTCAGTAGCAGTGGTTTCTACATCACCGGTTCCTTTCAATCCACCAATTTCACGGCGGGCAGTTCCAACTTCGTCCGCCAAAGCACAACTGGGGCGGACTGTTACACCATAAAGTACGACATGAATGGAAATGTGCTTTGGGCCGCTCAAGGTGCTTATGCTGCCGGCAGATGTATCGCGACTGACACTTCCGGCAATTGTTACGTTGGCGGGACGGTACTGGGAGCAGCAACCTTTGGCAGCTTGAGTCCCACCAATCAAACTACCACCAATTTTTTCATAAAATACGACAGCACAGGAAAACCTCTCTGGGCGCGGGGTGACATGGTTATTGGCTGCCACATCAATTTGGACGGAACCGGAAATATTTACACCGTCGGAACTTTCAGCAATGTCCTCCAGATTGGCGGAACCACTCTGTCGAATAATTTTCCGTCCACCATCTTTTTGGCAAAGTATGACAGCAACGGGAATGCACTGTGGGCGCGACAATTGCCCGGCTGGGGTTATGACGCTGCCAACGGTATCACGGTTGATCCGTTCACGAATTGCTGGGTGACGGGGTACTTTGCATCAGTGAATCAAGGCGGGCTTCCAACGAATTCGATCGCCATAATCGCCTGCTACGACCCGAACGGCAATTTACAAACGGTGGCGCACACGGGTGGAGCATTGGCGTCGGCGGCCACGGCGGTGGCGACCATCCCCCTCGGCTATGGCCTTCCCTGCATTGTTGGCACATTTGCAATGAATTTTGTTATGGAAGGTGTGACCTTAACCAACTCCGGCACCAGCGATATTTTTGTTAGTCCTGTCATATTGAGACCTGCCTTGGCAGCATCAACACGCGGTACAAATATCGTCTGTTCGTGGCCGGCCAACGGTAATCAGGGCTACCAGTTGCAGATGCTCACAAATCTGGCTTCAGGCACATGGTCATCCGCTGGTTTTCCCAGCATGGTCGGCGGACAGTATGTTGTTACCAATGCCACCAAAGGCAATTACGGATTCTTCCGCCTGGTTCGCCCCTATTGAACCAGCTTGAATGGCGGACAGTGAAGCGTCTGTTAAAGAAACTCAACCAGCAGCTCGCCCGCGAAGTCGGTACCACCAAAGCCGCTGTCGCCATGGCGAAGTTGCGGGAAGACGCGCGGGCCATCGCGCCTCAAAACTCCCTCAAAGGCAAGCATCCGACTGACGGTTCGACTCCGCCTTAACCGCAAAGAGCGCAAAGCACGCAAAAAAAGGGGGGGGGCGAGCAGCCTGTCCCGCTCTGCGGTGATCATCGCGAGCCGCTTCGACTTTCAACCATCTTTAACCGCGGATTACGGAGATAAACGCGGATTTCTTAGCCGCAAGGAGGCACAAAAGACGCAATAATTATGTGCCTTATTGGAACGTGCCCAAAACTTATTGGACGGGACAAAGCCCGGCACCTGAAATCATCCCAACGCCCGCTGAATCCGCTTTACCAGCCTGATCGCTTTTGGATTCTGGATTCCGCAATCTGAATTCCGCAATCCGCACTTCTGAAGGTCGCATTCCCAGATCCGTACCACCCGCCACCCTGCCCTGCGCAAGGTCTGGTTGACCAGCTGGTCACGCGTTTTGTTGCCGGCTAGTTTCTTTTGCCAGAACGCCCAGTTGTTCGCCGGCTTGGTCGCGTGCTGAAGACAGCCATGCCAGAAACAACCGTCCACGAAGATTGCCAGCCGCAGTTTCGGGAGAATGAAATCGGGTTCGGCGAAGCTTCTTGGTTCATGATTGTGCCTCCATCTGTTTGCGAATCTTGGCTATAATTCCGCGGTAATGACTGGCAATCGCTCCGGCTTCCTCGGCGTTGTTGCACTCCTCCACGATAAAATCTGGTGGCGACTCGCCGGTGCGATGGTAATCCGCCGTTTTCTCCCACGCCTCGGCACGGATTTCCATTCCGTCGAGAAGTTGGCCGAGGTCAAAGTCATCCAGTTCAATGCGGTAGGTTTTGTTCATAGCTCGGCAAATACACCTGGCCAGGTTTACGTCGGACGGCAAGCATTTTCGCACTTCGCTGACAGGGCGGAATGTGGCATCCTACGTGAAAATGGAATCGACGCGCAAAATCGCTGACTCGGTAGCCTCCTCCTTGCGTGCTTGGTATAGCGCACCAATCGGTGATTTCCTCAAGGCTTCAACGGAAAGCATTATAGGAACTCTTCTGCTTGCAAATGGTGACTTTGCCACCATCCCAACACAAAGCATTGCGTGGAAAGAGCAAATCGAATTCCTGCGTTCCACTCTGAGGGGATTGACCGGCACACTTTTTTTTGAATTTAACATTCCACGCATGGGCCGCCGGATTGATGCTGTGTTGCTGATTGGTCCAGTAATATTCGTGTTGGAATTTAAAGTTGGTGAAAAAGAGTTCGAACGAGCGGCAATTGATCAAGTTTGGGATTATGCGCTGGATCTGAAAAATTTTCATGAGGCCAGCCATAGCGCTTCACTCGTGCCGATTTTGATTGCCACGAGCACCAAAGAATCTGCGTCAACAGAACTTCAGGTGGATGCGGATAAAGTTTATCGTCCGATTCAGGTAAACTCAGCAGGTTTCCGCAAAGTGGTGGATGCGACCCTGCAAACAATCACAGGCGCAGCAATTGATGAACAGCAGTGGGCGCACGCTCCATATCACCCGACGCCTACTATTATCGAAGCTGCCCGCTCGCTTTACGCGCAGCACTCGGTCGAGGCTATTGCGCGTCACGATGCTGGAGCCAAGAACTTGCGAGTTACTTCGCATCGCATTGAGGAGTTGGTAGATGAGGCACGAAAATTCGGGCGTAAAATCATCTGCTTTGTCACAGGCGTTCCCGGAGCTGGTAAAACGTTGGTTGGTTTGAATGTAGCCACCCAACGGCGCGAGCGTGATGAACCAACACATGCAGTATTTCTTTCGGGAAATGGGCCATTGGTTGCAGTGCTCCGTGAAGCGCTCACCCGCGACGAATTCAATCGGCGTAAATCTAAGGGAGAAAAAGTTCGAAAAGGCAAAATTGGCGAAAGCGTAAAGGCTTTCATCCAGAATGTTCACCATTTCCGCGACGAAGCGCTAATTGATGAGAAACCACCCGTAGACCGCGTTGTTATCTTCGATGAGGCGCAACGGGCGTGGAATTTGAAACAGACGGCGAGTTTCATGCAGAGAAAAAAGAATCATAGCGGCTTCATCCACTCCGAACCGGAGTTTTTGATTTCGTACATGGACCGACATGAGGATTGGGCTGCTATCATTTGCCTCGTCGGTGGTGGACAGGAAATTAACACCGGCGAAGCCGGAATTCAGGCATGGATCGAAGCAGTAAATAAATCATTTCCAGAGTGGCACATGTATATCTCGTCGAATTTGACTGACAGCGAATATGCCGCGGGGAAGGCCTTAGAAATTGTGCGGCAAAGGCACGACACTCACTTCGATGATAATCTGCATCTCGCCGTCTCCATGCGTTCCTTCCGGGCAGAAAATGTTTCTGCGTTTGTCAAAGCCCTATTGGATTGCAACAAACAGCAGGCGCGCGAGGCCTTCTCAAAGCTTGCCGCCCGGTATCCGATCAAGCTGACGCGCGACTTGAGTCTTGCCAAACAATGGACTCGCGGACGAGCCAGAGGCACGGAGCGCTACGGTTTGGTCGCCTCGTCCAAAGCTCAACGACTCAAACCGCACGCGATCGATATTCGTGTTGATGTTGATCCCGTGCATTGGTTTCTCAATGGCAAGGCAGACACACGCTCCAGCTATTATCTTGAGGATGCTGCCACAGAATTTCAGGTGCAGGGTCTTGAACTAGATTGGACATGCGTCACGTGGGATGGCGATTTACGCTTCAATGGTTCAGGATGGAGTTTTCACGACTTCAGGGGCGACCAATGGCAGAACATTAAGAATTCGGACAATCAAGTTTATCTCAAAAACGCTTACCGAGTGCTGCTCACTCGCGCACGACAAGGAATGGTTATTTTTGTTCCTTCCGGAGAGCCTACTGATCTAACGCGTTCTTGTGCCTACTACGACCCGACTTTCAATTATCTCAGCGACATCGGCATTCCTGTGCTCAAGTAATTTCAATCGGGTTGAAAATTTAGCGGCAGTAGAACGCTAACCCGGACAATCCAACGCGCCGCGGCAGTCAGGGTACCTGGAGCATCCCCAAAATTGTGAGCCAGCATTTTTGCCCCGCCTCGCCGTCCGCAATATCATGGGACCTTGGCAGATGGGGCAATTCGGTGGCGCGTGCTTTGCCAAGGCAAGCGTTTGGCTGTCGCTGCCGCCGGTTGGTTCCACATCGTAACGTGCCTGCAAATCTTTTTGGAAACAGCGCACTAAATCGAGGAATCCATCCCGGTCAATCAGCTCAATTGGTTTGCCTTCGGCAAATTTCAACGCATCACCGGTGTATCCGCCACTGGTAATAAATATAGCCGAATCAGCCCTCTCGGCGGTCATTACGCCGAACAATTCTCGGACGGGCTTCACGTTTACCTTCCACGTCTTCCAGTGTTTGCACTGCACGATGGTCGTGCGACCGTTTTTGAAAAGTTTCAGGTCAATGCCGCCATCAGGACCGCTACCGCCTAGTTCCTCCACCTGATAACCTTTCTGCCGGTAAACCTCAGCCAGTTGACGCTCAAAGCCACGCCAACTCAATCCACGAACCCAATTCAGATCAATATCCGCCTGCAGAAACGCTCGTTGGTTTCTTTGGAATTCGGCTCCCTTCCATCCAGCAATCAGGCAGATGACGGCAAATACAACGCCGAACATTAGTCCGAAAATCTGGAGGGTTGGAACCTTAACCATCGAAATCCAAAACAACACAATGAAGAAAAAACCGACCAATGCCGCTGGAATGGATGTCCAAGGAGGAACATGTTGAAATACGAATTCAAGAATCTCCATTAACATCCCAGGGATACTCTCGTTTCTCGAACGACGCCCCATAAATTACCTGCTTCAACTAACTTTTTTACCCAAAGCGGCGTGCCGCTGAAATTTTCGCTCTTCCAATTCCTTTTCCTCGCGTTTGTAGTCCGCCCACCATTCGGCAAACGGCTTGCCGCCGGTGTTGAGCGTATACTTGCCGCGAAACGAGTGGATGAGCTTTCGCATTTCCGCAGGCGAAGTTTTTTTCTTCCGACCGGCCATGACGGGATAGTGCACCCGCCGCCGAGCGGCGGCCAGTATTTTTCGGAGATGCCATTTCGCCCAGCGGTCGTCTGTGGACTATAGGCTACAGGATTTCCGGAGGCCAAAGGACAGAAGACAGAAGCCGGAGGACAGAGGGCAGAGGCCGGAACACGGAGATCAAAGGCCGGAGAGCGGAAGTCGGAAGTCAGAGGACAGAAGACTGAGGACAGCAACTGGAAGGCGGAATTTATCTGCGTTTATCAGCGTAATCCGCGGTTAAAATTTCCGAGCTCTTTGCTCTTTGTGGTCGAAATAAAATCTGCGGGCGTGCTTTATGGCTTTTCGGCCACAACTTTGCCGCCACGCCACACATAAATGGGGGTGCCGTGAATGCGGGCGGTCTTGCGCGCCACCAAAGCGGCTCGCCGCAAGGCGCGCCCGGCGCCGGCAAGGGAGTTTTTGTATTTACCGTTTCTCGCCTTCATCTTTGGAGTGCAATCGTCGCGGATCATCACCTGAATTATCATACACTTTCCACGCGTCCGCCAGCGGTTTGTAGATGGCCTGGAAGTTTTTCCAACTGCGATCAAATCGCCGCAAGACGTCGGCTCGCGATACATTATGCCCGCCTTGTTTGACGCGGGCGGCAATCCGGCGCAATGCCAGTTGCGGAGACGCCAGACGCAGAAAAACCATTTCAATCCGATAGCCAATGGTTTTCCAGCGTTTCAGCCGCCTTGTGTAAGCCAATCCGCTCAACGTGCTTTCAAAGGCAAAATCCAATCGTGCGCCGGCCAGCCGATCCAATTCCTGCAGAAATAATTTTCCCGCCTTCACACCCGCGAGCTCCGGTTTCAGCGGCGACAGCCCCGCCGCCAGCAAATCCATGTTTACAAAATGAACCACGCCCGCTTCCTTGGGCAGAAATTCGCGGGCAAATGTCGTCTTGCCGGCGCCATTTGGGCCGGCAATGACGATGCAGCGAAGCGATGTGGATGAGGAGCGGCGCATTTCTACAGGAGACTTTTCTTCCGGCAAAGCATGACGTGATTTTGCCACGCGAAGCCGGTTTAACAACAAAGAAACAAGGCAACCAAGATGGAAGGTAGACGGCAGACGACAGAGGACGGAAATCCGGAAAACCAGGATTGCCAATGCAAATATGCTCGACAGGGCAGGATTATTTTGATAGAAAACTTATGCGTCTGGATTGATACACCATAATGTACTAATCGTATGGAACGGAAGTCCAAAACGCTGCTTTGTTCCTGTCATTGTCTGATCGGCACGATGTTCGGTGCCGGAGCGGTTCTGGTGCTGACGCTCAGTGCGGCGGCTCAAGACCTGTTTGTGTCCATTCCCGGTCCGAACGGCGGCATCGCTGAAATTACTCCAGGCGGAGTTCAAAGCATTTTTGTGTCGGGGTTGCAATATCCCACCGGGCTCACCTTTGACGGTGCCGGCAACCTCTACGTAGCGCTTCAGGGCAGCCTCCCAAATGGAAATGGCGGTATCATTAAAATCACACCCAGCGGCGTTCAAAGCGTTTTTGCCTCGGGATTGGTTAATTCGACCGGGCTGGCGTTCAATCGGGCCGGCGACCTGTTTGTCGTGGCAGACAGCAGTATCTATGAGTTTACTCCGGGCGGGCAGGAAAGCCTGTTTGCCACCGGCCTTTCCTTTCCCGGTGGTCTGGCTTTCGATGGCAACGGAAATTTGTTTGTAACGACGACGACGCCTCAAAGCTTCCCAAATCTCCCGAGGAACATTGGTAACATCCTTGAATTCACGCCGGACAGACGGCAAAGCACATTCGTTTCCGGCTTGAGTGCCCTCCATGGACTGGCTTTTAACAGCGCAGGCGATTTATTTGTTTCCGATGGCTACGCAATTGATGAATATGCGCCCGACGGCAGCAGCAGCACTTTTGCGTCGTTCCCTTCGTCGCCTCCTTTAAGTCCTTATCCTGTCGCGCTGACCTTCAACAACGCGGGCAATCTGTTTGCCGGCATCGGGGGAAGCCCGCTGGAGCCGGGTTACATTGCTGAAATCACGCCGGACGGGACGCAGACTACGTTTGTGCAAGGTACAGGGAACTCACTGGGGCTGGCCTTCCAACCTGTACCGGAACCGACGGGGGTCGGGTTGGTTGCCATCGGCGCCGTGGCACTCCTTGCCCGTCACCACAAGAACGGAACGGGCGCTCGCCGGTGGTAGTACGATTTGCGATGGTAGGGACGCCGCGCTGCGGCGTCACCGTCCGCGTTCAGCGGACGGAACCAAAACCGCCATGAATCATCCGGTGTTTCGTTACGCCGCTGAACGCGGCGCGGTCATCGCAGCGCGATGACCCTACCCTAGAATTCCAGAACGTACCACTACCCGCTCGCCCCACCGTTTGCGCTTTTTTGCGGCCAATCAAAATCTGCGTTCATCTGCGTCCATCTGCGGTTTGATTCGGGTCTGGGGCGGCTCGCGGGGACTCTCGCCCCACCGGGCCGAACAGCAGTCGGGGGACGATCCTCCGTCGCGCCATCCCTGCGGTTTTCCTCAAGGATAGATCAAGCGATAAAACATGGAGCTGCTGCCCGTGCTGTTGGTGACGAAGTTGTGATTGGCGATGGTCAACGGAAAGTTGGTGACGGCGATCCAGTTGGCGGGTGACAGGTTGGTAGTTGCCTG
>JANWKE010000087.1 GCA_025451535.1 Verrucomicrobiia bacterium | reverse complement strand
GTGCCATCCGCGCCGAATTGGACAAGAACGGTTTCACCGACACGCCCATCATGTCGTATGCGGCGAAGTTTGCGTCGGCGTTTTACGGACCGTTCCGCGAAGCCGCCGAGTCCGCGCCGAAGTTCGGCGACCGGCGCAGTTACCAGATGGACGCGGCGAACGCAAACGAAGCGTTGCGCGAGGTGGCGTTGGACATCCAGGAAGGCGCGGACATTGTGATGGTCAAGCCGGCGCTCGCGTATCTGGATTTGATTCATCGCGTGAAAACCAAATTCGGCTATCCCACCGCCGCCTATTCGGTGAGCGCGGAGCACGCGATGATCAAGGCGGCGGGCGCCAAAGGCTGGATTGACGAGCGCGCGGTGACGCTGGAAAGCCTGCTGGCCATGCGGCGGGCGGGTGCGGACATTCTCATCACTTACGCGGCGGCGGACGTGGCGAAGTGGCTCAGGTAGAGGATGGGTCTGGCATCAAGGGATCGGGGGAAATCCCGGGTGGCTGGCATCCGGGCCTGGTTCCCAATTTCGATTGCCTTGTTCCCCCGCGCCGGGTACGCTGGATTCTCCTTTTTTGACCTATGATCGGAACGATTCGCAAGCATTCAAAATGGCTTTGGTGGTTCATCGCCGGCCTCACGATTATTTCATTCATTTATTGGGGCGCCGCACCGGCCACGCGCAACAGTGGTGGCGGCAGATCCGGCGACCTGGGTTCGATCGGCGGCCAGAAGGTCACGCCTGATGCTTATTTGAGCGTCAAAGCTGAAGTGTACATCGAGCACTGGCTGAATACCCACCGGTGGCCGGACCGGGACCCCAATTATCCCGCGGCGGATTTGCAGCGCGACATTTACATACGCCTGATGCTCATCCAAAAAGCGGAAGCCCTGGGCATTCACATCGGAAACGACGCGGTGATCGCGACGGCGAATCAGATTTTAAGTTCTCCCAACCTGATACAGGCTTTCGGGATCAACGGCCAGAGCGTGCCGATGGAGGGTTTTGTGAAAGCGGTGCTGCAACCCGAAAACCTGAGTGCGGCGGATTTTGAAAATCTTATCCGTCACGAATTGGTCATTGATCAGTTGCGCCAGATGGTGGGATTGTCCGGCAAGCTCATTACGCCGGAGGAAGCCGCCACCGTTTATCAACGGCAGTACCAGAAAATTTCCGCGCAAATCGTCGTCTTTTCCGCGTCGAATTATCTGGCCGCCATACCGGTGACACCCGCCATCGTCGGTCAATTTTACACGAATTACCTCGCGGAATACCGCCTGCCCGACCGGGTGGAGGTCAATTATGTTGCCTTCCCGGTGACCAATTTCATGGCCAGGGCGGAGCAAAAATTAACCAACCTCAACGACCAGGTGGAATCCATATACAACCGGTACGGCACGAACGCGGTGGCCGACGCGAAGACGCCCGAGGATGCGAAAGGGAAAATTCGCGACGCCCTGATCCGCGAACAGGCACTGGCCGATGCGCGCCAGCAAGCCGATGAATTTGCCAACACGGTGTTCAACCTGGATCCGGTGCGGCCGGAAAATCTCGCGACCGTCGCCAGACAAAAAGGTTTGGCCGTGCAGCTTACCGCGCCGTTCAGCCAGGAATACGGCCCGGCAGAGTTCACCGCGCCGGAAGCCTTCACGAAAGCCGCCTTTGGTTTGACGACGGACGAGCCGCTGGCCGGTCCCATCGTGGGCCGCGACGCCATCTATGTCATAGCGCTCGGCAAACAACTACCCAGCGAAATCCCGCCGCTCAGCCAGATCCGCGCCCGCGTTACGCAGGATTACCGGTTGCATGAAGGCGTGTTGCGTGCCCGGGAGGCCGGAACCAATTTCGTTGAGACCCTGCAAAGCGGACCGGCGGCGGGAAAAAGCTTTGCCGCCGTTTGCACTGCCGCCGGGGTGCGTCTCGAAACGCTGCCGCCATTCTCGTTAAGCACGGCGGACCTGCCTGAACTGGGCGGTCGCGTCGCCATGAATCAACTCAAGGCGGTGGCGTTTGCCACGCCGATTAACCGTGCGAGTAACTTTGAGGCGACGGATGACGGCGGCTTTATTGTTTATGTCAAATCGCAATTGCCGCTCGACACCGCGGCCATGAATGCCGATTTGCCGCAATTCACCCAGGCACTCCGGCAACAACGCGAGACCGCGGCCTTTTACAATTGGCTCAATCGCACCGGCAGCCATGATTTGCGCGATACGCCGCTCTTCCAGGAAAAAACCGGCGCTGCCGCACCCTAACCGGGCCGTGGCCGCGCCGCGGGCCCCCGGCCGCAGCGGTGGCCGGAAACCACATCGCGATTGAAAAGCGTGAGCGTCATCAAACTTTCCTCGCCCGCCTCACGCCTTGGCAGCGACGAAGCCGCGGCATCCCCGCCGGCGCGCGGATTTTGGGAAATTCCGGTTTTATTCGAAGACAATCATTTGCTGGCGCTCGACAAACCCGCCGGCCTGCTCAGTTCGCCCGACCGATATGACCCCCACCGGCCCAACCTGATGAAATTGCTCCACACCGCCATCGCCGCCGGCAAACCGTGGGCGCGTGAACGCAATCTGACTTATCTGATGAACGCGCACCGGCCCGATTGCGAAACCAGCGGCGTCCTGCTGCTGGCCAAGGACAAACCGACGCTGGTGGCGCTCGCCAATCTGTTTGGTTCCGAAAAACCGTTAACAAAATATGCGGCGCTCGCCCAGGGAACACCGACGGAGGATAAATTTGAAATCGACGCCAAACTCGCGCCGCATCCGCTTAAAATCGGGGTGATGCGGGTGGACGCAAAAAACGGCAAGAAATCCAGGACCCGGTTTGCAGTGCTGGAAAAATTTTCCGGCTACACGCTGCTGCAGTGCGAACCGCTCACCGGCCGCACCCACCAGGTTCGCGCCCATCTGCGCCACGCCGGCCTGCCCATCGTCGGCGATATACTTTACGGCGGCAAAAAACTCTGGCTGTCGCGGCTCAAGCGCGATTACCGGCTCAAGCCCGGACACGAAGAACGTCCGCTGGTTTCGCGCGTCGCGCTACACGCCGAAGCATTGACATTGCCGCATCCAGTCACCGGCCAGACCGTGACCGTCACCGCTCCCTGGCCGAAGGATTTGAAGGTGGCGCTAAAATACCTGCGGCAGTTTGCGAAATAATTTCCCCTGACAGAACTGTCAGGTTAAGGGCGCTGGTCTGGCGGGGTTAGCACGTCTTTGATTGCGTTTACGAGGAGAGCCAGATGCCACATGTGCACGGTCACTCCAACATCGCCCGCCGCAGGAGCTTGCTCATACACGTATCGCCACGTTTGGAAAGCATCCTTCTCCCATTCAAGGAGCATGCAGACATCTTTCTCGTCCGGGCCATTCAATGTGCGTACATTCATCTCAACTTCGGCGGGCGGTTGGTTGAGCGTGGAAATGATAAAGACAATGGGATAGAATTTCGCCTTGTTCCTGCGGTCGAACCGGTAACAGTAGCGCAGTTTAATCTCGTCTTGAACCCACTTCGGCAAATCATTAAACAAATCAATCAGCTTATGTCTCCTTATCGCCCGGCCTTTCGTTTTCATCGCCAGCCCTTTCAGTAGCAACTCTACGGCAAGGGCGAGGTTTGTGGCGGCTGGAATGAACCTGCCGATATTCTTTGGATGGTTAAGAAACGTTTTTCGCTGTTGCACGTCGTCCGGCAGTTCCTTGATGAACGTACCCGCTAGCTCAAAAAAATGCCCTCCCACGTGAATCGCAAGATTTGCGTCACCGGCATTTGCAGTCCGGGCACTCATAGTTGCCGTGAAATTAACATGCAGTGGCCTTTGGCTCCAACGTAGTGTCAGGCGTCATTCTTCAAATCCCCCAAACTCAGGAGCTCTTTCCCACATTACCATCGATTCAAACATTCTTGCCAAAATTCGTGGCATGCGGTCGTCAACCAGTTTGCCGGCAAGTTGAAATCCAATGCTCCATGTCCAAGGATTACTAACTTTAAACTCGAGGCCCTCAAATTCATATCCGCCATTTGTGGTTAATTTGATACCTGCCTGATGCAGTTTTGTCGTAAAACTCTGTCTTCTCGTTTCTAAAATAATTTGATTTTTAAGTTCGATGTTCACAAAAAATGGTTTTGTGAACCGAACTTGTTCAATCCACTGTTCTAACAAACGGGCGTTGACCTGATACAGTTCAGGCGAAAGGACGCAATTAAATATGGTATGCCCTGCGTCCAGTTCTTATCACTTCATGAGACCTACCAAGCTGGCTAGAGCGTTCCTGAATTTCATAATTGACGAATTCGATTCCACACCCAGGCTGTTCAAGCTGTGCCTTAATGCCTTCGTGTAGGCTTCCGGCCGTAGCAGAATTGCAATTCATTCCTGCTCTATTACAGAGTTCATGCAGGGCAGGAATTGGATTGAAATCGTCACTAGTACAATCGCCATTTGTGTTTACTTTAATAGCGTCTATTGCCCAAGCTTGACGGCCAAAAAACCCCGAACGCCCCATCGTTTTGCTGATGATATTATCAAAATCTTCGCCACTAAACGTTTCGTTCATTTTCATGTCGAACGTTTCATTACATATCCGTGCGAGATTTCCTAAGGCGTCATGTGTATGCAAATTGAAACCTTGCAACAGGCTCAATGGCGGAGTGATTCGATTAAGGTCAATTCCAGGCAAGCACACTGGTACAACTTGCACTTCTTTCGCATAGGCACATCCCGCCTCGAAGTGAATCCATGTTGAATCAGCGGACTGTGGCGAAAGGAAGACAAACATCAGTTTCGCCTGTAGTAAGGCATCGCTAATACGCACAACCCAATTTCGGCCGAATCTGATACTCTCGCCGTCGGAAGAAAGGAAAAAGTTCAATGAGCCAGCAGCACGCTCATCAAGGATTTTTTTTAGGGCTACGAGTGCTGCCTTGTCAAAGGACGAATGGCTCAGGAAGACGGTTGGCTTCTACATAGACTAAATGAAGCTTAGACCTACATCCAGACACAGCGCAAGACCGCGTTACAGAGTAACCGCGTGGGCGTACAAGCCATCTTAACCGGCCAGCGTGAAGGCAACATCGGTGGATTGACGGGATTCTGATATTTTGATAGGCTTGTCCGCGTAGTGAAAGGTTCAGAGGCCACAGACCTAAAGCCAGTGCTCTGCCATCTCGTGCAGAACAATCAACCCAGATAATAACCCAAGAAGCAGGAGCACGCCATGACAACGAATCTCTCAATCTCAATCGCGACTAGGTTGGGCTCGGAAGCCTCGATGAGGTTCAAATCCTCGGTTCGTGCTGCCTGCTATTCATTCGGAGTGGTCAGTGCGGCTGCGCTAGTCTTGCAGTTCGGAGTCCTTGCCAGTTCCGCCCAAACCAGCATATACCTGTTCACCGGGTCGGAAACGACTATTACTCTGAACCCAGGCACATATGACATCACTGCCTACGGCGCTCAAGGCGGCGGCGGGAGCGGCGACAACGGCGGACTGGGAGCAGAGATTGCTGGCACATTTACCTTCCTGGCGTCTGCGCTACTCACCTTGCTAGTGGGCGGCGGCGGCGGCTACAGTGGCGGCGGCGGCGGCGGCGGCTACACTGGCAACGGCAGCAACGGCGGCGGCGGCGGTGGTGGTTCATTCCTCGACCCGTCAGCGACCAACCCGATAGAGGTTTCCGGCGTCACCAGCCCCGACGGTTCACCCAGCGGCGAGATTATTATTACCGCAGTCCCAGTCCCAGAGCCGGCCAGCCTGCCATTGCTGGCCGCCGGCCTGTTCGGCCTAACTCTCTGGCGTCGGTGGCGGCGTGAATCCAACCGGCGAACCGCGTAAAACTCGCCACATCGCGCCGCAACCGCAAACACACTTCACTGGACGCCGACGCGATAGAAGAACGGCCCGTTCCCAATGGCGTTGGTGTCCGTGTAAGTTGTCGTGCCGGCCTGGCCGATGATGTTGCTCTGAACGATCGCAAAGGCCGGTTTCATTTCCAGGTTGGTGCTGCATTGGAGAAAATACGCTCGCGTGTTCACACTTTCCCAAGTCACAACTAACCCCGGCGGATTGTTGGTGACCACTGGCGTCAACATCGTCAAAATAGACGCGGAGTTGGTGGGGTTCAAGCCGGCAAACGATTTCTGCCAGTTGTCCATGCCGGTGCCGTCGGAGTCCGTGTAATCTGCCGAGCCGTCAGTGGGCAGACCGTATTGCTGCGCCCAGGCGTAAGACAAGAAGGAAGATGGCGTCTGATACTCGTAAGCCCCCATGTCCACGGTGCCGCCCACGATGCGCGGGTTGCCGTCCAAGTCTGAACCAGCAGGCGCATAGATGTTGTCACCGGCGTTGATGCAAGGGGAGTCGGATTGTAGATGAAGGTTGCTCCATTCGTTGGTGTCCACGAAGAGCGGGTCGGCGTCGAAATTACCAATGCCGCTGGCAGGGAGCGGTGTGGTGCAACAGTAGTTGAGTGTGCACGTGGAGTCGTAATTCGAGCCCCATGTACTTGGGTTGAAATAGAGGATACAGTTGTTCAGAGTGCAACCAGCAGCCCCGCCGCCAATCCCTGGGGATAGATGCCCGGTCGAATTGCCCGTAAGCGTGCAGTTGTTCAGTGTGCAACCAGCAGCCCCGCCGCCTTCGTCAAAAGCCCAGTTGCCCGTGAGCGTGCAGTTGTTCAGTGTGCAGGCACATGCTCCGCCGCCACGATAACCGCTCTCGTTGCCTGTGAGCACGCAGTTATTTAGTGTGCAATAATAAGCACCGCCGCCGGGCCAAGAACCAACGGTGTTGCTAGTAAGCGTGCAATTGTTCAGAGTGCAACCAATAGCCCCTCCGCCGCCAAGACCGTTTTCACCATCGTTTGCCGTGAGCGTGCAGTTGTTCAGTGTGCAACCAGCAGCCCCGCCACCCGACTCGTCGTGAACCCTGTTTCCCTCCAGCGTGCAGTTTATCAGCGTGCCCCAAACAGCCCCGCCACCATCTTCTAGAGCGAAATTGCCGCTAATCACACAGTTTATCAGCGTGCCGCCATCGGCTCCGCCACCCACATCTCCAGTGCTGTTGCCGCTAATCACGCAGTTGGACACAGTAGCGCTAATTGATTCACAATAAACTCCACCGCCATCTTGGTAAAAATCCCCGTAATAACTGAACCAATCATCCAATCCATTTGTCAGGGTAAAACCGGCGAGTGTGGCTCCAGCAGCCAGATAGACACAACGAATTTGGTCACCGCCATTAATCACGGTCACTGCCGGGCCGTTGACGCTTTGCACCGTCACGGCCTTGTTCACTGCCACGCGGTTGGTTTCAGGCGAGTTGTTCACCGTCGCACCGCCGGTGCTATAAATACCATCGTTTACCCAGATTTGGTCGCCGGTAACAGCGACGTTAATAGCGTCCTGAATGTTGGTGGCGGCGGTGCTCCAATCTGCGTAGGGCGGCACTGGATTGGTGTTGTTCACGTCCACGTAGAACGTCGTCGCGCTCGCGGCCTGCGCAAAAAGACACATCAAGCCAAGTCGGCACTTCAAACAAATGGCAGCCGAGACGCCCAGCGCTTTGAATGTGGAAGGAAGAAGGTTTAATCGAGTTGATTTCACAACACTCCTCGTTACGGCTCATTTCCGGAACTTGCGTCGAATGGCTACCGCCAACCCAGGCGCTCCCGCGCTCAACAGAGCCACGCAGCCGGGTTCCGGTACCACGGTAAGGGAGGCCGTGGAGAGGCCCGACGTGTCAAGTGACACAGCGTTCTGCCCGGCTGGGATGGTGTTGAGCGCTTCAAAGCGGATATCAAAGGTCGGGCCGGTGAAAGTCGCGTCGAAACTCAAGTCGGAAAACGACTGCTCCGGAGAAATGGAGAAATCCCCGACGAACAGGTTGTTGACCAACACCTCCATGTTGAGCGCTTGGCCTAAGCTGTTGTTGTTGTATGCGAGGTAGAAGTCGAACTCGCCGGCCTCCGAAGAACTTGTGGTAAAACTTTCTTCCCAATGATCCCCGGCCGCCCAGATGTAGTTGGGAGTGGCTAGGCCCGAACCCGAATCGTGATACCAGGTGAATTCAGGCCCGCCGAAGGTGAAGATGTCGGCGCGCACCACCGAAGGTATGGAGGCAACCACGAGGAGACACAGAAGAAAACGAATCGACGAACGAGCGACACTTGGAGAAAGTTGCATCCTGAAGAAGCCGCGATTTGATGAACCTGCGGGGCATCTAGAGAAAGGGTTGATTCTCATACACACCGGTATGTTCAATGGTCTCAGGCGGGACTAAAAGGTCAAGTACAAAGCGTTGCCGGAATGTGAGGTTTTGTGCTGCTTTGAGTCGCGTAAAGCTCGCTGTGACGCACCGGCACCAGCAAACGCACATTGACGCGCACCCGGTCGGAACGCTCGACGTGGGCAAGGTGTGAGCGAAATTCAGCGGGATTTGAGGGCGGTCACGAGCCGCGTTTCGTTAGTTTCTTGACGGCACCCATGAACAGGTGCTTTTCGATTGATTGCATTTTGATTGCAGATTCGACGTTGAACGTAACTGAACGCAAACGCACACATGCGAACCGGTGACAGCAGCAGAAGCATTGTGAAAATTGGAGAAAACGACGATTTGCTCGTCATCATTGGCGAAAACCGAAACCGTCAGGAAACGACCCAATTCAAAACCGCCTTTTGCACGTGCAGCCGGTTCTCGGCCTGCGCAAAAATCGTGTTGGCGTTGGCCTCGAACGTTTCCGCGTCAATTTCCTTGCCGCGATACGCCGGCAGACAATGCATCACCAGCGCGTCCGGTTTGGCCAGCTTGAGGAGCTTCTGGTTGATTTGGTAGCCGTTTAATGCTTTCTGGCGTTCGGCGGACTCGGTTTCTTTGCCCATGGATACCCACACGTCCGTGTAAAGCAGATCCGCGCCTTTCGCCGCGGCCGGCAAATCGTCCATACACGTGATCCTCCCCCCGGCGCGTTTTACCACGTCCGCCGGCGGCTGGAATTTCTTCGGCGCGGCGATGCGCAACTCAAAACCGAGTTTCCCCGCCGCAAACATCCACGAGCGCGCCACGTTGCACGCGCCGTCGCCCACGAACGTCACCACCTTGCCGGCAATCGGCCCGCGCTGCTCCCGAAACGTCATAATGTCCGCGAGGATCTGGCAGGGATGCTCGTCATCGGTCAGCGCATTGATGGTCGGGACGCCGGAAAATTCGGCGAATTCCTCCACGTCAGCCTGGGTAAACGTGCGGATGACCGCCCCATCAATCATCCGGCCCAGCACACGGGCAGTGTCCTTGACCGGTTCGCCCCGGCCCAGTTGAATCTCGTTCGCGTTGAGAAACATCGTCTGGCCGCCCAGCTCGCGAACGCCGACTTCGAAGGAAACCCGCGTGCGCGTGGATGACTTGGAAAACATCAGCACCCAGACCTGTCCGGCCAGCGGCTGCTTGTCACGCCGTGCCCGCTCGCGCTTGTATACGACGGCGTCACGCAGGATTTTTTCAATGTCCGCGCCCGGCAACTTTTCCAATGACAACAGATGTTTCATCTTCAAAAGTTTTTGGAATTGAGCCCAAATAAGATTTATAACCGGAATCCGGCGACGCGTCACTTCTTTTTACGCGCCGCGTTGGCTGCCTGCCAGAGATACCAGGCGGCCGTGGTGCGGTGCGGGCGCCAGCGTTCGCCAAAAGCCAGCAGGTCTTTTACCCGGGGCAGGTCGCGCTTTCGATAAGCGTGGCAAAAGCCGCTGCGCACGCCAAAATCGTCCGCCGGCAAAACGTCCGGACGGCCCAGTTGGAATATCAACAGCATTTCCACCGTCCACTGGCCGACGCCGCGAACTTCCGTCAAACGCGCAATGATTTCGTCGTCGGATAGTTTTCCAATCCGCCTTGAAGTCGGAACGACACCCGCCAGTGTCTTTTTCGCGATGTCGCGGATCGCCTTGATTTTAGCCCGGGAAAAGCCGCAGGCCCGGATTTGCCCGTCGGTGACCCCGGCCAGATCTTCCGGGCGCGGAAATATCCGGTGCGGAAACAATTTTTTGAACCGCGAGAGAATCGTGTTGGCCGCCGCGGCGTGGAGCTGCTGGTGCGCCACCGCCAGGACCAGCGATTGAAACGGCGAACGGCGCGTTTCCGGTTCCAGGGCGCAGGGACCAAACTCGCGGATGAGCCGGCGCATTACCGGATCATTGGCGGCAAGAAGTTTATACGCCGCGGAGTTCACATTTCAGTCAAGACCGTACTCTGCCCTTCTCCCTCTCCCGGGGGGAGTGGGCCGGGGTGAGGGAGAGCGGCTTGAATATTTCACAATTCTCAAGTTTTGTTTGAAGCCACATTTCCCGGCACGCAATAACCTGGCACCGGCTGCGGCGCTCGTTCCTGCAAGGTCCGCCAGATTTTATCGCGAATGACTTGTTTGTCCCGACGCAAATGCGAACTCCAAAACCGCAGTACTTGGATCCCTTGATTTTCCAGAAACGCGTCGCGGACAGTATCATTGACCTGGTTTTCCGGCGAGCCATGTTGAAAGCCATCCACTTCGACATCCAGTTTTGCGCCGTTACAAAAGAAATCCAGAATATGGGGTCCGAGTGGGTGTTGCCGCCGGAATTTATACGCGGCAAAACGCCGGTCGCGCAGCCATGCCCACATCAGCCGCTCACCCCATGATTCACGCCGTCGCAAATTGCGGGCAATCCGGGTGATTCTGGGTTTCTGCTTTAACATCGCTATTCCGTTTTGAGTAAATGTTCTCCCTCACCCTGCCCCCCTCCCGCTGGGAGAGGGAACCTACGCCGATACCCCGGCGTTTTTGGGAGCGCATCCGGCCAAAGCCGTCATGTGATGTTGCAGAAACCGGCCTGAACATCTCCCTCTCCCAGCGGGAGAGGCCGGGGTGAGGGAGAATGGCTTGAATATTTCACACCAGCGACCTCACCACTTCCTCGATTTTGCTGATCCCCTCGCCGGCTTCCTGCGGTTTGAGGTTCAGCGGCGGCAGGAGCCGCACGATTTGCGTTCCGGCCGGAATGGTCAGCACGCCGGCCTGGTGCAGCCGGTTGACAAACTGGACCGCCGCCGTCTTGTCACTCGCCGCGAACGCCGCGATTTTTTCCCTTTCCACCAGTTCCAAACCGAGCATGAAGCCGAATCCCCGCGCCCGCCGGACCACTTGCGGATAGGACGCGGCCAGCCGTTCCAATTCGCTTTTCATCCAGTCACCAAGTTTGCGGGCGTTCTCATCCAGCCGCTCCCGCCCGATGACTTCCAGAATTTTCAGCGCCACGGCGCAGGCCAGCGGCGTGCCGCCGAACGTCGTGGCGTGCGTGCCCGGCCCGAGCAGGTCCGCATACGGCGCGCGCACCCAGAACGCGCCGATGGGAAAACCGCCGCCGAGCGATTTGGCCATCGAAACGCCGTCAGGCAGAAAATCGGAGCCCAGAGTCCGGAGTCCGGAGTCCGGAGGAGTGCCTTCCAAAATCCGATGAAAACTGAGGAACTTTCCGCTCCGAAAATAACCGCACTGCACTTCATCCATAAGCAGCAGCAGTTTTTTTTCATCGCACAACGCGCGCAGGCCGAGCAGGTACTCCGCCGTGGCGGGCGTGACGCCGCCTTCACCTTGCACGCCCTCAATCAGGATGGCGACCGTTGCCGGCGAAATCGCGTTGCGGGCGGCGGCCAGATCGTTGAACGGCACGTGCCGGAAGCCCGGCGTCATCGGTTCAAATCCCTTTTTAACCTTGTCCTGTCCGGTTGCCGCAATGCCGGCCATGGTGCGGCCGTGAAACGAATTCGTTGCCGTCAGGATTTCAAACCGGCCTTCGTCATGGCCAAATTTCCGCGCCAGCTTGAATAGACCTTCGTTGGCCTCCGCGCCGCTATTGGCGAAAAAGCACTTGCCCGCGCCGATGCGCCTGACGAGTTCGGCGGCCAGCCGGCCCTGCGGTTCGGTGAAATACAAATTCGAAACGTGAATCAGTTTGCGCGATTGCTCGACCAGCGCGTCGGTGATGGCCGGATGCGCGTGGCCGAGGCAGCACACGGCGATGCCGCCGCCGAGGTCGAGGTAGCGTTTGCCCGCGACATCAAAAACATAACTGCCCGCGCCATGACTGAGCACGAGGTCAAAACGCCCGTAGCTCGGGATGACGTTCTTGCTGAACAATTGCCGCACCGACTCGTACTGGTTGTGCACGAGCGGCGGCGGTGATGGAACGATCTCTTTCATTTATGATTTACGATTTATGATTGATGATTTTCCTCGCGGGCACGCGAACGGAACCAAATCATAAATCATAAATCATCAATCGTAAATCACTTCTCGGCTTGCAAGGCGTCCCAGGTTTCGAGGTAGTGCGCGCGCACGGCAGGATTGACCGCAAGGTCGCGCGGCAAGTTGCGATATTTGATTAACTCGATGACGTCGGTTTTGTCTTTGTGGCGGCGCACAGGTGCGCCAGCCCAACTGTCGAGTTTGAGCGAAATCAATTCCTCCAGCCTTACAATCTGGAGTTGTTCGGCCACTTTGCCGGGTTGCGGAAACGGGACCTTGCAGCCGTGCTGCAAAACTCTTCCGGCCGGCAGCAAATCAACCATGACGCCGTTCCGCCGGTCTTCCACCCGGTCTTGAACCTTCGGCACCCGGTAAAACGGCCCGGTCAGGCTGGCCGTGAGAAATTCCACCGCCTCCAACACGTCCGGCACGACAATGTCGACGTCAATCGTCATACGCGGGTAACCATGCTCCTGTACCGCCAGCCCACCCACGATGAGATGCGGGATGTCATGGTCTGCCAAGACAGCCACCGCCGCCCGGGCAGTCTCCACGATGCCCGAAGTTCCGGTGTTCTCGCGTAATATGTGGGCGGCCTGGTCCATTATGATTTTGATTTACGACCTACGAGTCCTACGCGGACTCATCAAACCAATCGTAATTCGTAAATCGTAAATCGCAAATTACAAAACAATTTCGGTGCCCACGCCTTCGTCGGTGAAGATTTCCAGCAGGACGGCGTGCGGCACGCGGCCGTCCACGAATGAAACCTTTTCCACGCCGCATTGAATGGCGGCGACGGCGCTGTCCACCTTCGGGATCATGCCTTTATCAATGATGCCGTTTTGCTTGAGCACACCGACTTCGCCGCTTTTGAGATGGGACACGACGGAATCCGGCCGTTTCGGGTCGCTCAACAAACCGGGCACGTCGCTCATGAACACGAGCCTTTTGGCCTTGAGCGCAATGGCGACCTGCGCCGCGGCCACGTCCGCGTTGCAGTTGTAAATTTTCCCGTCCTCGCCGCGCGCCGTCGGGCTGATGACCGGCGTGAAGCCGCACCAGATGGACTCCTTCAACGGCGCCGTGTTGACTTCCACGACTTCGCCGACATAACCGATGTCAATTTTTTTGCCGGGGTTTTCCTTGTCGTCCAGCCAGAGCTTGCGGCATTTGAAAACGTCGGGCCCGGCAAAACCAATGGCGCGGCCGCCGAGTGCGTTGATGGTCTTGACGATTTCCGGGTTGATTTCGCGCGACAACACGTCGTCCACGATC
>JANWKE010000086.1 GCA_025451535.1 Verrucomicrobiia bacterium | reverse complement strand
GAATTGCTCTTTGATTGAAAACCTGAATTTACCCTGCCCTGTTCGTGATTAGGCAACTAATCCTTGAACCGTAATTATACGATCCCGGGACCCAAGCCGGGGCTGCGGCCGACACGCCTTCACTGGACGTCGAAAGCAGTCCAGCCCGTCCCACATGGTGCAAAACATGTTCAAAGGAACAGTTACACACGACAAGGGCGGGGTTTTCTATTATCAGGCTTCTCGTTTTTGCCCTCGACGGGCGGCTTTGAATCCGATGGCAGGACTACCGCCGGCATCGCGTCAGACAATCTGTTCCAACTGGCAAAGCAGCCGGCATCGCGTTCATTCCAATTTTGAAATTCCGCCAGGCCCGATCGCACACAGGTTTCGGCAAAAGCCGTCGCCGCATGAATTCCTCCGCTCAGCAATGTCGCCGCCAGACTTGTGGCGCATTTAGGATAAATCGCCGCCAATGGTTCAATTCGGCTGCCAACCCGGGGAACCATGCCCAAGTCACCTCTGCTCCGTCCGGCCAACTTCCTTAGAACAACCGGTGTCAACCAGGGCATGTCCACTGCCAGAACCAGAAGACGTAACGAGGAGGTCTCCTCCAACGCGCGCCCGATGCCGGCCAGCGGGCCGGCTTCCGCCCATCGGTCGTATAACACCGGACAAGCAAATTGCGAATAATCTTTATCCACGCGGCCGGAGATGAAAACTTCTTCGGCCCCGCATTCGTGCGCGAGCTTGATCTGCCGCGCGAGCAAAGTTTGCCCGCCGATTTCCAGCCACGCTTTGTCCTGTCCCATGCGCGAGGATTTGCCGCCAGCCAGGATGACCGCGCCGAGATTCATGCTTCGGCGCGCAACAAACCGTCAGTGAGGATTTTGGCGCGCAATCCACCGCGTCCGTGGAGGGCGGCTTCTGCCCCGGGCGCGATAGCCTGGTCCATCCAGTAACAAGGACTGCATTCACTCACGCCTTCGAACGTTACGCCCTGCAACGTGAATTTCTCCCCAACGAGCGAATTCAAATCCACGCCGCGGGTAATGACGTTGCGCCGCGTCACGCCGGGCGATTTGCCGTCCACTCCCAAATTGCGGCAAAGGTCGTCAAAAACCTCCTCCGAAAAAAAAGTGACCTGGCCCTTGTAATCCTGCTTGAAGTCAAAAAAACGGTCCCCGGACAATCCCCGGCCCGCCACACATTGAACCTCGTTCACTGCGACGGCAAGCTGTTCACCCGCTGGTTGGCCGTGGTGGCCAAAAAAATTGTGCCCCGGCGAAATGAACAGTCCGACGACGCGGATTCGGACCGGCTCGTTCATGTTTCCGCCTCAAACATCTCCTGCAAAAGCCCCACGTCAAGCCGGTTTGCAAATTGCTGAAAGGTTTCCCTCCCGTGCCGATGCCCGAGATAAGCGCGCAACATGCGTTCCAGCGTGCGCGGCAATTCCGTCGCGGTGACGCCAGCAAAGACCTGGCGGCCCACGGCTTGATGTTTTCCAAATCCGCCGCCGACGAACACGTGATACCCGTCCACGCTCTCACCGCCGACTCTGGCTTTCACACCGAGACAGCCGATATCGCCGATGTAATGTTGCGCGCAAGAATTCGGGCAGCCGGTCAGATGAATATTCACCGGCTGGTCAAGCTCGAGCCGCTTCTCCAGATGTTTCGTCAGTTCCAGCGCGTGGGCTTTGGTGTTCGATTGCGCATACTTGCAGTAACTATTGCCAGTGCACGCAATGATGCCGCTGGCCGCGTTTGATTGTTTGGGGGCAAAACCGATTTTTTCGAGCGCCCGCTTGAGCGTGGGAACGAAGGCATCCGACACATTCGGAATGATGAAATTCTGCCAGACGGTCAGCCGGATTTCGCCACTGCCATAACTGTCAGCCAGATCGGCAATGCGCAGCATTTGTTTCGGCGTAATCTGGCCGGCCGGCAACGCGACGCCTACGTAATTCATTCCGCGTTGCTTCTGCGGAAAATCGCCAATGTGTGAATGCGGCAGTTCCTGGCCGGCCCAGCGCAGTTGTGCTGCATCGTAAGGCAC
Source organism: Verrucomicrobiia bacterium (assembly GCA_025451535.1). Taxonomy (GTDB): domain Bacteria; phylum Verrucomicrobiota; class Verrucomicrobiia; order Limisphaerales; family UBA11358; genus UBA11358. The sequence goes on along the minus strand of JANWKE010000086.1, from coordinate 5,896 downwards.
GCGACGCAACGAATTCCCCAGTTTCTTCTCCACCTCGGCCAGGTATTCCTCCAGCGACATCTGCTCCAGCAGATGCTTGAGCCGCGCTTTCTTCCGGTCGGTCCGGCAGCCGCGCTCGATATAGACGCGCAGGATGGCAGCGATGACTTTGTTGATTTCACCCGGCGGCACCACCACACCCAGATCACGCGCAAATGTCTTGTGGCCGGTCGCGCCACCCAGGGCGATGCGGAAAAACACGTCATCCCCCGGTTTCACCGCTTTCACGCCGATGTCGTTCGTGTCCTCGACCGAGCCGATCAATCCGCCGCCGTCGAAGGCGATGTTGAATTTGCGCGGCAGATCATAAAACGAACGGTCATTGATGATGATCTGTGCCAGCTCGTTGACGAAAGGCAGCACGTTAATCAATTCAACCGGGTCAATGCCCGCCGTAGGATTCGCGGTGAGATTGCGGATGTTGTCGGCACCGGCGCCGCGCGTATGCAGGCCGACGCTTTGAATGCGGCGCAATACCTCCGGCGCGTCCCTGGGCTGGATGAGACGCATCTGGATATTGGCGCGCGTGGTGATTTGCACATAGCCGGTGGTGAGTTCCTGCGCCACGCGGGCCAGTTCGCGCAGCTGATACGCGGTGACCACACCGCCGGGAATACGCAAGCGCGCCATGAAAGCGTCCTTGACCGGCGTGAGAAAAAACAAGCCGTTCCATTTGAACCGGAAAATGTCCTCCTTGTCCGGTGCCTTGTTGTTCGCGGCATTCTCAACAATCTGCGAATACGCGTCCAGCGGATGCACCTCACGCTTTATCCGTTCTTCCCAAATTAAATCCTCGCTTTTGACAGCCGGGGCCGGTTCGACATCGCTGAACTGCTGTCCCCGGGCGGCGATGCCCGCAAACAAGCCGGTGATATACTCCTTCTGCTCCGGCGTGAAACCGGTGCCGGCGGGCGGTTCAGGTAGAGTTGTGTTACTCATGGGCAAACCAATCTTTCACGCAAAGGGCGCAAGGGACGCAAAGAGCATTTTCGACCACCTTTGCTGCCTTCGCGCCCCTTGCGTGAGATTGGAATAATTCAATACACATCGCGTTGATAACGTTTGTCGTCCCTCAATTTTCCCACATACGCCTTCGCATCATCTGCACTCCGGCCGCCGGCCCTTTCAATAATCGTGTGCAGCGCGGCATCCACGTCCCTGGCCATCCGCGACGCGTCGCCGCACACGTAAAAATGCGCGCCGGCTTCGAGCCAGGACCAGATTTCCGCAGCCTGTTCCAGCATCCGGTGTTGCACATAAATTTTTTCCGCCTGATCCCGCGAAAACGCCAGGTCCAGTCGCGTCAGCAAACCGTCCTTGTGCCACGTCGTGAGTTGTTCCCCGTAAAGAAAGTCGCTGGCCCGGCACTGGTCGCCAAAAAAAAGCCAGTTTTTTCCTTTCGCTCCGGTTGTCTGCCGCTCCTCCAGAAACGCGCGGAACGGTGCGATGCCGGTGCCCGGTCCCACCAAGATCATCGGCGTGTCGCCGCTGACCGGCAGCTTGAACCCAGGCGAGGGTTGCACGTAGACCTTCACGTAATCGCTGTCCCCCACCCGGTCGGCCAGGAAGGTCGAAGCCACTCCTTTGCGCCCGCGGCCAAAACTTTCGTAGCGCACGGCGCTAACCGTGAGATGCACTTCACCGGGATGCGCCTTTGGGCTGGAGGCGATGCTGTAAAGCCGTGGCGACATTTTGCGCAGCCACGGCAGCAATTCGGCCGGAGTCATCGGCGCCGGTAATAATTGCAGGATATCAATCACTTCCCGACCCCAAAGCCATTGTTTCAAATCCGCCGTCCGTTCCGGTGCCAGCAGCGGTGCCAATTCACTGTCCGGGACGATCCGGGCAACGGCAGCCAGCAATTCCCGGGACGGCTTCGTGATGTCAAACTGCCGGGCCAATGCCTCCCGCAGGGAAGCGGTCAAATCGCCGACCTTGACTGTTTCATCGCCTTTGCAGTTCAACAAATCGAGCAAATGATTGACCAGTTCGGAACAATTCATCGGCATGACGCCCAGCGCGTCGCCGGCCTCGTAAGTCAGACCGCTGCCGTTGAGATCGAGTTCGTAGTGGCGGACTTCCTTGGCCGAACCGGGTTTGTTGAGCAGGACGTTTTTGATCAGGCGCGCCGGGAACGGATTGGATTTACTGAACGCAAGCGTGGCGTGGCCATTTTTTGAAGAGCCATTAACGCTTGCAGATGGAGACAAGCTGGAAGCCTGTCCTGCATCACCAAGTTTTTCCCATAAACCATCCACCCAGCCTTTCGCTGCCGCCTCGTATTCCACGTCGCACTCACCACGCGGGATGAGACGTTTGGCGCCTAGGGCTTCGAGCCGCGCATCGAACTTCTTCGACGCGCCGCAAAAATCGGAATAATTCCGGTCACCGAGGCCCAGCACGGCGTACTGCAACTTCTCCAGGCGAGGCGCGTTTTCGGCTCCCAGCCACGACCAGAATTTCACGGCATTGTCCGGCGGATCGCCGTCACCCCAGGTGCTCGAAATGATGACGGCCTTCGGCGCTTGTGCCAGTGTCGTCGGCTCGCAATCATTCAACGGCAGGATTTTCGGACCGAAGCCACGCGACTGCGCCTCTTTTGCCAGCTTTTTCGCCAGCCCTTCCGCCGTGCCGGTCTGTGAACCATATAACACCAGCAATGGCTCTCCAGGTGGCTGCAGAACGCCGTTGCGTTGTCCTGGTAATGGTTGTCCGGGCGGCGATGGTGAAAGCAACCCCGCGAGAAAGCCGTTGAGCCACGCCCGCTGTTCGTTGGTAAAAGGTGCGGTTTCCGGGATAAAAGGAATCTGGGTCATATTCTTAACCGGTTGGCGGACTGCACATTTTTCCAGACGCACGGCGCTGAATTTTAATTCCGGTTCCCGCGAAATCGGATCGTTCGCGCTTTGCGTCACGGAATTCACGCAACCGTCGGCGTCATGAGATTGTCCCCAATGCATTGGCATGAAGAGCGTACCGGGCCGGATGCCGGTATCGAACTTCAGCACCGTTCGCAGGGAACCGCGTGACGATGTCAATCGCACCGGGTCGCCTTCGGCCAGGCCGAGCTCCCGCACGTCGGCGGGATGAGCGGAAACGAACGGCGCCGGACTGACTCGATTGAGTTTGGCCACGTGGCCGGTCTTGGTGCGGGTGTGCCAATGACCGGCGACACGGCCGGTGTTGAGCACGAGCGGGAAATCCGGCGAAAGCGATTCCGCCGGCGGCAAATAATCCACCGGATGAAACCGCGCCCGACCGGTTTGTGTTGAGAAAGTCTTGTTGCGATAGCGCCGCGCGACGCCGCGGCTGGTAATCGTCGGGCAAGGCCATTGGAGCGCGTGATGTTTCAACCGGTCATAGGTCACGCCGTTCATCTGGAGCGAATAAACATCGGCACAACACCGTTTGTGTTCCTCGAAAATATCGCTCGCGCTGGCATAGGAAAATGCCTCCGCATAGCCGAGCGCCGCGGCAAAACGCGCGGCGATTTCCCAATCCGGCCGGGCATCGCCGGGTGGCGGCAAACAGGGCTGTAACAGGCCGATGCAACGTTCGGAATTGGTCATCGTGCCCTCGATTTCCAGACTCATGGCGGCGGGCAACAGCACATGCGCCAGCGACGATGTTTCGGTGGGATGATAACAATCCTGCACCACAACCAAACGGGCGCGACCCAACGCGCGGCGGATTCGATTCGAGTCCGGCATCGTGGCCAGGGGATTGGTGCCGGCGATCCAGATCGCCTTTATCTGGCCGGTCGCCAAAGCTTCAAACATCCGCACCGCATCCGGGCCGGGTTGCGATTGAATTCGCTCCTGCGGCACACCCCAAATCCGGGCGATTTCCTCCCGATGTCGTGCATTGGTCACGTCGCGGTAGCCGGGCAACTGACCGGACAGATAACCGACTTCGCGGCCGCCCATGGCATTCGGCTGGCCGGTGAGGGAAAAGGGGCCGCTACCCGGCCGGCCAATTTTGCCGGTCGAGAGGTGGAGATTGATAATGGCCAGATTCTTGGCCACGCCGCTGGTGCTTTGATTGACGCCCATCGTCCACAGGCTCAGCGACTCGGCCGATTGACCAAACCAGAATGCCGCACGATGAATTTCCCGTTCGGTGATGCCGCATTCGCGGGCAGCGCGACCCGGCGGCCAGGCCTCGGCGGCTTCGCGCACTGCCCCCCAATTTTCCGTATGCGCGCGGATGAACCGTTCGTTGATCCAGCCTTGCGCAATCATCACGTGCAACATCGAATTGAGGAGGGCAATGTCCGTGCCCGGTTTGATGGCCAGGTGCAAATGAGCGCCTTCGGCAGTCGCGGTGCGGCGCGGGTCCACGACGATGACGCGGACGCGTTTGCGCGAAAGCCGGCGCTTGATTCGCTGCCAGAGCACCGGATGACAGTCCGCCATGTTCGCGCCCACAATCAGAAAACATTCGGCGTGTTCGATGTCGTCGTAGCACGTCGGCGGGCCGTCGCTGCCGAAGGCCAGTTTGTACGCACTGGCGGCGCTGGCCATGCAGAGGCGGGAATTGGCGTCCACGTTGTTCGTGCCGATGAAGCCCTTGGCGAGCTTGTTAAAAACGTATTGCGCCTCGGTCGTGAGTTGACCCGAAATATAAAAGGCGACGGCGTCGGAACCCTGCGTCCGGATGATGTCGCGAAATTCATCGGCGGTGTGCCCCAGTGCCCGGTCCAGGCTGACCGGTTGGAAAGGCCCGGCCCGGTCACCGCGGATTTGCGCGGCGATCAACCGGTTTGGCGTGGCGATGATTCCGCCGACGTGCGCGCCTTTCACGCAAATGCCCCCCAACGTTGACGGATGCGCCTTGTCGCCCTTGACTTCAACAATTTGTCCGTCACGAACCTTCACGGCCAGACCGCAGCCAACACCGCAGTAGGGGCAAATGGTTCGGACGACGTTTTCCATGCTGGATGTTTCCTAAAAATTAAACTCGACCTGGGCCCACACCTTTTGGATGCGGACGTTGGGCACGGCCAGCGCAGGAGCGGGAGCGTCTTCACCTTCGTAATCTGCGAATTTGACCAGGGCCGTCCAGTTCCTGCCGAATTTTTTGGAGGCCACCACGTCGTATTCCTGGCCATAGTTGCCGCTGCCGTAATCCGCATTGTACTGGTGAAAGACAAAACGCACCGGAATTTGCGCGGGCAAAGTGACCTGGAAATATCCATACAAATCGCGCAGCCCGTCCGCCGGCGTGGTGAGAAAGACGTCGTCCCAGCCGTTAAAGGCGTGGAGTGTGGCCAGTGGCGTGCGGAAGGAAGCGCGTCCGCCACCGGCGCCGGAGTTGACACCACTGCCCAAATCCTCGCAGCCCGCACCGAACGCCACCGGCTTGATGCTGGCACCCGCCTCCAGATTGTAATAATCGGCGCTGTATCGGAGGGGACTGTCGGCGTACTCGTCCTGCCAGGCGAATTCGGCCCGATAGTCCACCGACATCCAGTGGGTAACCGGCGCAGCCCCGGCGAAATAACCGCCGTAGGTGGCGCAGGAATTGGCATCGCCACCGGCATTGTGAAGGTCCAGGAGATACGCATAACCGACGAACCGTCCGTATTTCCAGCCGGAGTATGAAAGGTTGATCAGGTGCGACCGCGAGTTGAAATCGGTGTTGGCGGCAGGCAATCCGGACACATCGCCAAACACCCCGTGCACGTCCCACAGGTAAGCGTAGTAAAGATTCAAATTTTTGACCGGTTCACTGCCCGCGCTGACGGCATCATAGGTCTGCATGTTCTGCCGCCAGCCGACGTCGCCAATGAACCGGTGGTTGTCGAGTACAATGCGCTGCTGGCCGGCCTTGACGGAAAACCAATTGGTATAGTGGT
>JANWKE010000085.1 GCA_025451535.1 Verrucomicrobiia bacterium | reverse complement strand
GTGATTTTCTCTGACATGGTCCAGCTTTCCCGTCACCTCCGGAGGAACTTCAGTGAACCCCGCTCGTCCCCGGAAGGGCGGGACTGAATGAAATTTCCCTGGGGGTAACGAATTTTTCATACGCGATGTGTTTGATTGGGGAATCGGGCCGTTCGCGTGTCCCGGCTCAAATCCGAAAGCGGAGGGCGGCTTGAAGCGAATGGCCAAAGCCGCGCCGCCGCAAATCAGTGGCGCAGTTTCAATTTCTTGGTGACCGTTTGATAACGTTTCCGGTCGGTGCTTTGTAAATAATCCAACAGCCGGCGGCGCTGGCCGACCATCATTAGCAGCCCGCGGCGCGAGCTGTGGTCTTTCTTGTTGGTTTGCAAATGCTCGGTCAAATGATTAATCCGCTCCGTCAGTAACGCAATCTGCACATCCGCCGAACCCGTGTCGTTCGTGTGCAGTTTAAATTGTTCAATCGTCTTTGCCTTCGCTTCCATAAATTTCTAGAGCGGCGGAGTTTAACCGACCGTCATCCCGGTGTAAAGGTCTTTTCCGGGTATTTCCGCCATGAATCCGGCGTTAAAACCGACAATTCCTTCAACGGGAAGCACATCGCCAACGCCAGACCAACCGGCGCCTCGTGGCCGGTGTCAGCTTGAAAGACTCCGACACCCGTAAATTTTCCACCCAGAAAATTCCTCCATGGGCAGCCTCGGCCACAACCAGATCGTGCCGGCGCGAGCGCGGGATTTTTTGGTTCATGAACAAATCCTGGAGTTTCACCGCCGATTTCAGGCCGATGGGTTGAAATCGGTCGCCCGCCCGCCAATGACGCAACATGATTCGTCCACCAACCCTGGCCGCGTCAAAATATTCGCAACCGGTTCGTTGATCCAAGCTCAGCTTTTTTTTCGCGCTCTCGAATTTCCAATTGAATTTGATGCCGTTAAAATTCACTTCCCCTGCCCGGTCTGACAGATTTACCGTGAGTTCATTGAACTTGAATCCGTCGGGTGCCTGCGCCCGCAAATTTACCCTGCCGGCCACATTGCGTGTTACCGAAAAACCCGGGCTGACACTGACAGGAATATTCGACGAATACCTCAACTGCTCGACCAAATCGAAATCCACCCAAACGCCGAGCTGCGCCAGTTGCGATTGCAGCACCCGCCGTTGGACCGCGATGGGGAGCTCATTGAAATTGCAGGAGACAAAATCAGGAGTCTCTGCCTTTTTCGCGCTTTTCGCCTTCCAATTTTTGACTTCCATTTGAGACTCGTCACCTCGCCTGCTGCCAATCCATTGTTGCGCCATTCCGCCAACAACCTCTGCCTCCGCACCGACGATTTCCATCAGCCGCAAAATCGTCCGGCTCAATGCCGGTTGATAGCGGCTCCGGAGCAGCGGCAATAATTCGTTGCGCACCCGATTGCGCGGCAGGTCGAGGCGCGCGTTCGTCGCATCTTCGCGGAAACGAACCTTTTTCTCCCGCGCAAACTCGCGCAGTTCGGTCCTGGTCACATCCAGCAGCGGGCGGACCAGCGTAACCCTGTCGTCCACCGGCGAACGACTACGCCATTTCATCCCGGCCAATCCTTCCCCGCCCGCTCCGCGCAGCACACGCAAAAAGAACAGCTCGACCTGATCGTCGGCGTGATGCGCCAGGGGAACGACGGAAATCTTTCGTTCCCGGGCAGCGCGGGCGAAAAACTCATGACGCAGCTTGCGGGCGGCCATTTCAATCGAAAGCTTCGACGTGTCGGCGAATCGCTGCACATCGGCCCGACCAGCGATAAACGGCAGCTTCAACGCCACAGCGGTGTTGCGAACGAGCTTTTCATCGGCATTGCTGCTCCGGCCGCGCAGTTGATGATTGTAATGCCCGACAGTCAGCTGCCAGCGATGCCGCATCGCCAACGCTTGAAGGACATGCAGGAGCGTCATCGAATCCACTCCGCCGGACACTGCCACCAACACCGACTGACCGTCTTTCAGCAGATGCCGGTCGAGGATGTTTTGTTCGACGCGTTGGAGCAAATCGGTCACGCCAGCATGCTACTGCATGGCACAATTGAAGCAAGATTGCGGGAATGGGGCAGCGGGGTGAATTTCAGCTTGAGGTGGGGCGGGCAGCTTGTCCCGCCCTGCGGTGATCCTCGCGAGCCGACTTTATTTTGCTTCGGCGAGCCAGGGCCGGCTCGTCAGCAGCCTCGCTCCACCAGGTTGTGTTATTGGCAGATTATCTGTTTGCCATAAGTAATGAAAAAATTTGCCACACAACTTCCGCGCCGTTAACGTCAATCTGTGGCCGTCAAATTCACCATTCTCGGCAGCGGTTCCGCCGGCAATTGCGCCTATATCGAAACCGCCGAAGCGCGCGTGCTCGTGGATGCCGGGTTCAGCCCGCGCCAGATCCGCCAGCGCCTCGCCGGCATCGGCCGCACGCCGGAAAATCTCACCGCCATTCTTGTCACCCACGAGCACAGTGACCATGTTTACGGCCTGACCGGCATCGCGCAAAAGCTGAACATTCCAATTTATTGCAATCGTGCCACGCAGGAGGCGTTTGAATTTCAATTGCAGACCAAATTCAGCTGCAACCTGTTTGAAACCGGCGCGAGCTTTGAAATCGCCGATCTGCTGGTGGACACCTTCTCCATTCCGCACGATGCCCAGGACCCGGTCGGGTTTCTGATTCACACCGTGGCCGGCAACATCGGGTTCGTGACCGACCTCGGCCACATGACCAAACTGGTGGTCGAACGGACGCGCGCCGCGAATGTGCTGGTGTTGGAGTCCAATCACGACGTGAAGATGCTTCAGAATTGTCCACGCCGTTCCTGGAGCCTGAAGCAGCGCATCCTCGGCCGGCACGGCCACCTTTCCAACGAAGCCGCGGCCGAAGCCGCCGCGCAAATCATGTCTGCCGATTTGCGCCATCTCTATCTCGCGCATCTGAGCCGCGAATGCAATCGCCCTGAACTGGCGCATTACGTCATGGCCGAGCAGCTCCATCATATCGGCGCCGGCCACGTTCAATTGCAAACCGCCGCGCAGGATACGCCGTGCCAGACGCTGGATCTTTGAAGCAGATGCGCTTGCCGGAAAAAGTAAACGGGAATATTCTCAAACTCTCATGGGTTATAAAGCGGAGCTGATCAGGCCGCCGCAAATCGAACAAGCCATTCTTTTGATTCGCGGACAACGCGTGATGTTGGATCGCGATTTGGCCGCGATGTATGGCGTCAGCACCGGCAATCTCAACAAAGCGGTGCAGCGCAACCTTGATCGCTTTCCAGCCGATTTCATGTTTCGACTCACCGTAGAGGAAGCACGGGCTTCAAGATTCCAAATTGGAATCTTGAAGAGAGGGTTGAATATCAAATACTTGCCATACGTTTTCACCCAGGAAGGCGTCGCCATGCTTTCGGGTGTGTTGCGCAGCCCTCGCGCCGTGCAAGTCAATGTCGCCATCATGCGCGCATTCGTCCGGTTGAGGGAAACACTGGCCTTGCACAAGGAACTCGCTTATAAACTTGCCGAGCTGGAACGCAAAATCGAAAATCACGATGAAAATATAAGGAGCTTGTTCGAAGCCATTCATCAATTAATGGTTCCGCCGGAGCAACCTCGAAAGGAAATCGGCTTTCATGTCAAGGAAGACAGTCCGCCTTATCGCGTAAAAACCAGACGTAAACGATGGCTGAATTGAACATTCAGAAAATCTGTTCGTTTGACGCGCCAGAGCTCCAGCCGTACGCCACGATGAAGCGCCCGTGGGAGCACGAACGGCAGGGCATCTTCGTAGCCGAAGGCACCAAGGTCGTTCAGAGGCTGCTGGAAAGTCGATTCGCTGTCGTATCCATCGTCCTGCCGGAAAAATGGCTGGATGATTTCCGGCCATTATTCGAAGCAAGGACAGAACCCATCACCGTTTATCTGGCGGAAAAAAGACTGCTGGAAACCCTGACCGGCTTCTCGATGTTTCAAGGGGTCCTCGCCGTGGCAAAGATTCCCCCGCCCGTTTCCCTGGACGAGATCGTGTCGAACAGTCCAAAACCGCTGCTGCTGGTGGCGGTGGATGCTCTGACCAATGCGGAGAATCTGGGCGCGCTGGTCCGGAATTGTGTCGCGTTTGGGGTTCAAGCGTTGATTGTCAGCGAGACTTCCAGCAGTCCGTTCCTGCGTCGGGCCGTCCGCAATTCCATGGGCACAATCTTCCAGTTGCCCGTCATCGAACTGGCCAAGCTTGGGCTGCGGCACCGGTTCAAGACCAGACCGCACGCGACCCAATTGACCCTGGCTGAATGTTTGAAAGAATTGCGTGCCGGCGGTATCCGCTGCCTCGCCGCGCATCCACACACCGACAAAAAGTTTCTGGGTCAGGCAAATCTCTCCGGTGATTGCTGCCTCGTCTTCGGCAGCGAAGGCGATGGGATCACCCCGGCGGTTCTGGAAGCGTGCGACGAAGCAGTGGCCATTCCCATGCCGCCGACGGTGGATTCGCTGAACGTCGGCGCGGCGGCGGCGGTGTTTCTTTACGAGGTCAGCCGTCAACGGGGACGTACTGAGAGTGGAGGGAAGCGCTTCGTCGCTTCCCCATAAAAAGTGGGCAATGACGAAGCATTGCCCTCCATCATCCCGTTTTGAATACCTTCAGGTAAACCCCCCGGATCGCCTTTCGCCACCGGGCCAGCGCGTTCCGGAAGTCTTCGGGCGTGGCAAAACCGCAACGCACCGAGACGCGATAATATGGCGCCGGGTCGTCCGGCAAAACGATTTCACCCTCGTAACTCCAGCGGCGCAAGATGCCTTCGACGAGGCGCAAGTGGCGATAAGCGTCGAGCAGTTTGGCCGCGTCGGGCAAAATTTGCGCATCGCGCCCGCGTTCCAGGGCGCGAAGCGTATTCGGTTCGTGCCAGCTGTTCTCCAGGCACAACGCTTGCGCGATGAATTCGGCGTCCATCAAACCGCCCTTGCCGGTCTTGATGGCCAGGTCATCCTGGCCCGGCGGCGTGCGTTCCTTTTCAATGCGCATCCGCATTTCGTGAATTTGTTTTTTCCAATCCGGCGTGTAGCCGACAGGCAATCCGTAGGTATTTTCTGTTTCGGAGGGCAGAGTTCCACGACGCCCAGATCGAGTTGGGGGCTCGCTGAGCTCGCCCCTCCGATTCTCGTCCTTCAAAACTCTGTTGAAATCCGTCAAGGCCAACGCCAGGTTCTGAAATTGTTCGCCCAGTTTCAAATCACCGGCCACGGGCCGCGTGCGGGTCAGCGCCTGGATTTCCCAAAGCTGCGCGCGCTGGCGATAGTATTCCTCGTAAGCGCCGAGCGTGTTGACGAGCAGACCTTTCTCGCCATCCGGCCGGAGGCGCGCGTCGGTATGAAAGACAATCCCCTGCTCCGTCCGGCGCGACATTAAATCCATCACCTCCACCGCCAGTCGCTGCAATTTCGGGAGTTCCTTCGCCTTTGCGTCCGTCACGAACAAAAGGTCCAGGTCGGAACCGTAATCAATGCCACAACCGCCCAGCTTGCCGAGGCCGATGATGACCAGGGGCGGTTTCCTGATATTATTTTTGCGCATGACAACTTCAAGGGCGTATTGCAGGCAGGCATCGGCGAGGGCGGAAAGTTCCGCCAGGTTCTGCTCGAAGTCGGCCAGACCCAGAATGTCGCGCAGGCCGAGCCGCATCAATTCGGTTTCGTGATACCGCCGCAGCCAGAGGAATTGGTCGGTATCCTCGCGGCCATAGCGCAATTCCTCCAGAATTTGCTCCGTGGTTTTGCGCTGGCGCAGGCGGTCGCCCGCCACCACGTCGTCAATCAAGTCCGGCGTGCGAATGGCGATTTCCGCCAGAAATTCCGAACGATCGAACAGCCTCAGCATCAACTCAAACAAAGCCGGATTGCCGGTCCACAATTCCAGTAACGGTACCCGCGCGGCATACGCGCTGATAAAACTGGCCAGCCGCGTCAGCACGCGGTCCGGATCGGAAAGACGGAGGTCAGTAAGCCGGAAGTCGGAGGTCGGAGGTCGGAGGTCGGAACCATCCTGCCCGGCTTCCGGCTTCTGCCTTCTGCCTTCTGCCTTCCGTCCTGGGCATAACGCCAGAAATTTCGGAATCAACTCCCGCGCCAGTTCGGCGGAGCGCGGCGAGACATGCACATCACCGGGTCCTTCGGCCAGTTCCTTGAACACCCGAAACGCGGTTGCCGGCTCGCGGAAGGAATGCGCCGCCAGCAAAGCCTCCCATTCCGGTTCCGCGCCGTCAAATTCGGGCGGCAATCCGGTTTCCGCCCCGGCCGATTCGCTTTTCAACAAGCGATCGTAAATCCGGCGCACGTTGCCGGTGTGGGCTTGCAACGCCGACTCGAATTTTTCCACCGACTTGAAATCCATCAACCGCGCCAGACGCAACCGGGCGCGCGGGTCGGTCGGAATGGTGTGCGTTTGCAGATTGTTTTCCATCTGCAACCGATGTTCGACGTCGCGCAAAAAACGGTAGGCAGCAGCGAGTTGCTGTGCCTCGTCCTCGGCCAACAAATGGTATTGCGCCAGTTTTTCGAGGCACGGCAACGTCTGGGTAATCTGGAGAAATGGCGAGCGGCCCGCGTGCAAGACCTGCAACGATTGGACGACAAACTCGATTTCACGGATGCCGCCGCGGCCGAGCTTTACATTGCGTTCCAGTTCGTCCGCTCCCACCACTTCCCGTTCGATGCGATCTTTGACCGCCGTGACTTCGTGCAGCACCCGCTCGGTGATGGAATAAGGAAAGCGGAATGCCTGAATCATTTCGATGAATTCCGCCGCCAGGCCCTTGTCGCCGGCAACGTGACGCGCCTTGATGAGCATCATGCGCTCCCAGGTTTGGCCGAATTCTGCGTAATAGTTTTCGTAACTTTCGAGCGAACGGACCAGCGGCCCGGCATCGCCTTCCGGCCGCAGGCGCAAATCAACGCGGAACAAAAAGCCGTCCCCGGTCGTCCGGGAAACTTCGGTGTTGAAGGCCTCGGCCAGCTTGCTGAAAAACTGGTGGCTGGACTGGGAACGCCGGCTTCCAGCCCCGAAAGCTGTCGGGGCAAGATGCCGGCGCTCCCGGCTTTTGTCACCCGTGGGCAGTTCTTTAAACACCTCGCCTTCGTCGTCATAGACGAACATCAGGTCCACGTCCGAACTATAATTGAGTTCCTGGCCGCCCAACTTGCCGAGGCCAAGCACGGCGAACGCCGTTGGCTGCCAATGACCATCGGCGTCCTGATGAAATGGCCGGCCAAACCGCGCCGTGAATTGCAGCCGGATAATCTGGAAAACTGCTTCGAGGCAAACATCGGCCACATCGGAAAGTTCGCGGGTAATTTCCACCACGTTGCTCAGGCGGGCCAGATCGCGCGCGGCAATGCGGAACAGCTCGCGTTGCTTGAACCGGCGCAGTTCGGTCAGGGCGGCAACATAATCCTGCGCTTTCAAAGCCGGTCCCAGTAGTTGTCCCAGCTCCTGCTGAAAACCTTGCGCGCGACGGGGAAATTTAAGGCGTTCGATGTCGAGGAGCGGCAACCAGTCGGGATGAGCCAGCAGCAGGTCCCCGAGCGCCTGCGAACCGCCAGACAACGCGGCAAACACGCTCATGGAATCGGCGGAGAGTTTTCCCAATTGTGGCTGCGCGCCCGCGGCGGCGAGCGACTCAAGCAGATGCCGGGAACGCTCCGGGTCGGGGGAGTTTTTCAATGCCTTGGTCCAAAGTGGATTCTTCACAAATGAACATGCCAAATTTGCAGGCTAAAATCCAGAACTCAGGCGCGTAGGGCTAAAGGCATCCCCAACGATAGCGGAACCTAACCGGCCATCCTGCATTGCCAGCGATTTATCAGGCGCTCAGCTGATCGTCATCATCAATCGGGGAGTAGATGTCAAACCACAATTCGACACCTCGCTCGGCTAAAACACCAAGAGATTGCGGGGAAATTCCCAATCCATCGTTCGTCTCGCTCATAAATAACCCACAAAACAAATTCACGCGATACTTTTTGGCGATACACTGCCAGACAGATAAATCGGCAGACAATTTGCCAAAAATTTCTCGAATCTGACCATCAATATCCTCCGGTTCGCGGTCAGACGCGGCAAGCTGCCACATGCCGGACTTAGCAACATATGTCTGGCCTGTTTTTGAACCAAAAGACTTCTCGCCCTTGATTTTTGCGTGCGTAGGTGATGCGCCAAGCATCTCGGTAATTTCTTGTGGAACAAGATCATCGCCGTAGATACGCAACGTTGCAGTTGAAGTTTTCACGCCGGACATAGCGAGAGTACCTAAAAATTAGTCAGCTGGCCGTCAGCCTTCATTTCCAAAGCTTCCAAGGCGCCTTGCCGGATTTCCAGAGATTGTTCAGCACCTCGAATTCGTGCGGCGTGTCCATGTGCTGCCAGAATCCTTCGTGCGGGTACATCATCAACTCGCCCGCCTCGGCCATGCGCTGCAGCGGCTCGCGCTCCAGCACGAGATCCTCGCGGTCGTTCAGGTAACGGTCAAACACGCTGGCGTTGAAAACAAAAAAACCGCCATTGATGTACTGCGTGGTCTGCGGCTTCTCCTGGAATTTGACGACCCGGGAATCCTTGACAACCAATTCGCCGAATCGACCCGGCGGATGAACGCCGGTAAGCGTCGCCATTTTGCCGTGCGATTGATGGAATTTTTGGAGCGCGCGGATGTCAATATTGCCGACGCCATCGCCGTAGGTCAGACCGAAAACGCCAGCTGATTCGAGATATCGCCGGGCGCGCCACAGTCGCGCGCCGGTCATGGCCTTTTCACCGGGGTCCACCAGCGTGACGCGCCAAGGTTCGGAATTTTCCTGATAAAAGGTCAAACAGTTGGAATCGTCCCGGCTCAATTCCGCCCGGGTATCACCGACACCGCTAAGAAAAAAATCGCGGATGACGTCGCCTTTGTAGCCGAGCAGCAGCACGAAGTCACGGCAGCCGTGCGCCGCGTAAATCTTCATGATATGCCAGAGGATCGGCCGCGGGCCGATGGGCGCCATCGGTTTGGGAATGACTTCGCTGACTTCACGAAAGCGGGTGCCTTGTCCGCCACAAAGGATGGCTGTTATCATGCGCTGAAGGTTATTCGGTTTGGACGGTTCACAATCAGACCGGAACGGTTTCGAATCGAATATCTTTTTCCGCCACCGGCGGTGGAGGTTTGATTCTTATAAACAAACCGCGCCAGAAACCCAAGCCGTAAAGCAGGTTAGTCAAAACCATCAAGGGCATCGCCAGTATCGCCAGTCCCGGATTGCTCTGAGCCGCCACGTTGATCGTCTGGCCGGCCAACACCAGCAGATACAGAATCAACGGCAGCAGAACCAGCAGGAGCGCGGTTTTCATGGAAATGAAGGCGGCAATCAAAAATGGCAATGCCAGCAAGTAAAGACAAAACAACGGCGGAATAAAATTGATAACGACATCAGTGCTCGGGTACAGACGAAATTGTTGGGCCCGTCCGCCTCCGTAAAAGAGCACCATCTTGACGTAGGCGTGGAGGGTGCGGCGTGGGCGGCGACGGGAAAGGAATTCGGGGTCATAAAGCAGTTTGCCACCGCGTTGTTTGATGCCGTTCATCATGGCGTTCTCCTCGTTGGGCCACAATTTAGGGTCAAAACCAACTTCCACCACCGCATCCCGTCGGGCAATGAGATGGCTGGAAATCAGCTCTTTCTCGCCACACTCGCGGAGTTTGCCCACCGGGCGGTAGCGCGTGCGACTGGGACCAAAGGCCAGCCAGGTGCCCATGACCAAACCCAATACCCGCTCGAACAGCGGCGCCTCCGGCGGACACACATTCGGGCCGCCCACCACTTTCACCCGGGGATCGGAAAAATGATGAAGCGCGCGCTTCACATTACCCGGCTCGGCGACCGAATCGTCGTCCAAAAAATAGACCAGTTCACCGCGAATCGCCTTCAATCCGGCATTTCGTTTGACACCCGGCCCGATGGACAGGTCCGTGGTACGCACAATGACGATTTCCAGTTTTTCGCGCGGATAATCGAATCGCCGGGCCGCCTCGGCAGATTTGACCTCCGTTACATGCGGATGGACCGGAATAAGCACGCTGACCAGCGGCCACGCATCGTTCATAATGCCCGGCGTTATAAAGTTTGAACCGCGGAGTTCCAAGTCAAAACGTCGATTGAAGGATGGTGGAGCCGAGGGGATTCGAACCCCTGACCCCCACAATGCCATTGTGGTGCTCTACCAACTGAGCTACGACCCCATCTGGAGTTCAGACACTTTAAATAACCGGCTGCCGTTGTCAAAAGAAAATGCCGGAATACCAACCGGGTAGAGAATCATTAAACCTGCTTCCAGCCGCGATCCCACAAACCGTCCCTGGCCATTATTCACCCCGCAAGCCCTTCAAAAGCCGTGCGATTTGCGGTCCCAGGCGCTGCAGTTGCTCGCTGTGCACGGCGGAAAGTTTTTCGAGGGCGCACTCGCGGCTTTCAAGTGCCTGAACTTACTCTCCGAGGTGACGTCGCAATAACGCGCCCAGCCTGACCGGCGAGAGAACGGTGATGGTTTTGCCTTTGACGGTGAGCAACTTTTGCTCACGGAATTTGGCGAGCGTGCGGGAAAAAGTTTCGCTCACCGTCCCCAGTTCAGCGGCCAGCATCCGTTTGGTAATGGCCAGTTCGATGTGGACGGGCTGATCGCTCTGCGGCAGCGGGCAGCGTTTTATCAGCCAGTTGGCGAGCCGGGTCTCCACATCCTTGAGCGTGAGGTCTTCGAGCTGCCCGACCAGCACGCGCAAATGACTGCTCATGGAGCCGAGCATCCGCAACGCGAGCTCCGGCTGCCGCTTCAATAGCGCCAGAATTCCGTCCTTTTGCACCAGCAACACCTGGGTGGGCTCGATGGCGCGGGCATCGGCGGGATACCCCGTCTCCGTGGCCAGGGCAACCTCGGCAAATGAATCGCCGGCGCGAAAAATATGAATGACCTGCTCCTTGCCGGCGGCGCTGACGCGATGCACGTTCACCGCCCCGCGTTGAACCACATAAAACCCACGCGCCGGATCACCTTCGTGAAAGAGATAATCGCCCTTTTCCAGCGGCTTCACGACCGAGACGTTCGCGATATTTTCGAGGTCCGAGGGCGGCAAACCCGTAAAAAGCTGACAACTTCGCAACGAGTTGACGATAGCAATCTTTTTGAAATCGGCGAGTGACATGTGACGGGTAACAGGTGACAGGAAAAATCCTGCGCCGTCAACAATGCTCCCGGACAGGCGTCGGGCCTGCCCCTGAATTCAAGAAAATTGTTGGGCCGGTTTCCTGCTCTATTAGCCATGTAGCGCGGTTGTCTTGACTGCGGATTGCGGCGGCATCTTGCCGCCAGCAGAAACACCCGGCAGGACGCCAGGCAAACCCGCAGGCGACGACGCCTGTGTTACGTTTCCCGCCAGAAATAGACCATCCAATCGCTCCCCTGCCCCCGCTCCACCTTGGAGGCAAAGCCTTCGCTGTGCAGTTTTTCGACGAGCGGCGACGGCAAGAAGGGCGCGACGACGATCAGGCCTTCATCAAGCTTGAGCGCATCCACCCGTTTGCGAATTTCCGGGAACGGCTCGCCGCCACGACGGATGAGGTCGCGTACGTCAAAGCGTTTGAATTGATTCAGCGGCAGCATAACTTTGGAACTTTTTGATTTACGATTTACGATGGATGATTTTTGTCAACGCCCGAAAGCATTATTTTCGCGGCCCCGACACCGGCTGAAATTCTCTCTTCCGTCACCGGGCAGGAACCTTTTCGAATGCCGATTTTGTGCAATTCCAGATGGCCAAAGTTTTGAAAACCGGCGAGCTGGAGCGTGTGCCGGGCGCAATTCAAGGGACAACCGTCGACCACCAGGATGCGCTCCGCTTTTTCCGCAGTAGTCACCAGGCTTTTGACCCGGCCACCGATGCCGGCCAGGCAGGACATCCGGGCGACGCCGTCGCGGGAAAGCTGGCGCGCGATGCGGTCGGCCAGTTCGCCGGCATCGGAGCAACCCGAACAGGCATAGACCACCGTGGCGGGCTTTGCGGGCAATAGCTTCGAGTCGGTTGCGCCGCCAATGTGCGGCGATGACGAAGTTTCATTGTCGAGATCCATAAATGCGCCAACCGTTTTGTTAACCGCAGAAACTATGCGTCATTTCGTCGGGAAGAGGTTTGATGCAGGTCAATCAATTCACATTATCTGGCGGGGCGGAAATTGAGGAGTGCTTGACTTGAATCAAATCCAGCCGGGCACGGTCATGCCACAGTAGCACTGTGAATAGGCATGTTGGAAAGATCATCCCGGCGGTTCCGGCCTCCGCCGCGCCGGAAATCAAAACCGTTCACTTCGCCGACGGACGGCTGGCACGTGAATGGAAGACCGTGGAGCTGATGATTAACTGCTACTGCCGCGGCCATCACGATACCGATGAGGTGCTCTGTCCGGAGTGTCAGCAATTGCACGATTATGCGGCAGTGCGATTGGAACGCTGCCGGTTTGGTGTGGAAAAGCCCACGTGCGCTCAATGCCCCGTCCACTGTTATCAGAAAGTCCGGCGGGAACAGGTCAAAGTCGTGATGCGTTACGCCGGCCCGCGCATGTTATGGCAGCATCCCGTTTTGAGCCTGATTCATTGGCTCGACGGCTATCGTAAAGCGCCGGAAATTTGAACTGTTCTTGCCGGGTACAATTGAGGAAACGGACAATAACTTCGTAGCGGCGGCCGGCAGACCGCCGCATTATTCCGATCGTGAAAGGAGCGGCGCCCTGCCGGGACGCCGCTACGCGATTCAATCGCGTTAATGTCCGCCGCAGCATTCGGCCACTTCACCCACCGGCGCAGTGGACTTCAGCTTCGTGATTTTCACCCGGAATTCCTCCGGCCCTTTGACCAGATGCTGCCAGGCAAAGGCGTTCGGCCATTGCGCTGCGAACTGGTAATAGAGCGGCACCGGGTCGTGATCGTTCAGCAGGATGAAATGGTCGCCGACCGGCAATTCCAGCCATTGTTTGATGATCAGGCCGTGCTTGATGAAACAGGGAATCGGCCGCACGTCCATGACCTTGTCGGAGCTGACGACGCTTTCGGTGGGTGTTGAATTTTTCATTTTTGGGTTTGTGTTTAACCGTTAAATTTCAGGCGCCGACAAGCTTGCGGTATTCACCGTTTTGAGCAGGGTCAAGAGCATGGAAAACTGTTTCGTGGCCCGAACGGCGTGCGGCAGATTCGGCGGCATATAAAGGAGATCACCGGCTTTGAGCAGGTGGGGTTGGCCGGCCAGAGAAAATTCGCACTCGCCGGACAAGATTTGAGCCAAGGCGTGTTGGGTGGAGGTATGCTCGGTCAGTTCCTGGCCTTCGGCAAAACCGAATAACGTGGTGCGCGCATTGGCCGCATTCAACAACGTGCGACTGACAATGCCATTAGGAGCGAATTGCGTCTCCTTCGCCAGCGACACTATTTTAGCCGAATCCGATTGAACCAGCGGTTTCTCGTTCATGCTGGAAATTTAAACGACCGGCCGGCGAAACGTCTTGACGCAAGTCAAACGGTTTCCCTTTTCCATCCGATAAGTTTTGCAGCCGTTGGCTCCCGGAAATATTAATTTGAGAGGTAATGCTCGGTTAGTTGAACGAAATCATGACGTTACCATCAAATCTGTTGAAGGAGTTTGAACCGCGGAGGTTGAAATTGCCGATATGAGCGCGAAAAAAATAGAAGAGCAAGATGAAACCGAATCCGAATTTCCCCCCGTCGGGCTGAATGTCTGGGTTCAGTGCGAAGGCTTTCGCTGCCTGGCGTATCGGACGAAAGACGGAAAATGGCTGACCGCCTTCGGCAATAAAGAAGTAAAGGACGTCATTCGCGTTCTACCATTGGATTGATGCGGCAACGATCCAACATTCAAAAGGAGCGCGGATTGTCCACAATCTGCAGCAGTTGATTTTTCGGATACGCTGCGAGTTGGAACAACTCGCGTTCGGAGAGCAACTCCAAATCGTACCCTGCCCTTTTGGGCTCTGACTAAACCCTGCAAAGCCCCGATTAATCGTAGCGGCGTCCCGGCAGAACGCCGCCATCTACAGAAAATTGAAGAGTGCGGCTTTCGACCGAAGGCCGCTACGACTGTTTTAAATGGATTTTGCGGGCGAGTCTTTACCTACTCGACCTTGTAGCCCAGTTCACGGAAATGCTGGAGCTTGTAGAGCAGCGCGCGGCGGCTGATGCCGAGTGCCTTGGCGGTTTCAGTGCGATTGAAATCATGTTTCTGCAACGCCTGCATGATGGCCTGCCGTTCAATTTCCTCCAACCGCGCCGGATCGGCAGCCTCGGCGGTGGCCGGTTGTTCCGCCGCGGCCCGGACGCGCGCGGGCAGGTGCTCCGGCAAAATCAGTTCGCTGCGCGACAGCAGCACGGCCCGCTCCATCGCGTTGCGCAATTCGCGTACGTTCCCCGGCCAGGGGTAACGCTCCAGACAGGCGGTCACCGTTTCTGAAAACCGTGCGCGGCCCCTGGTCAATTCCTCGATGAACCGGCTCGCCAGCGATAAAATGTCCTCGCGCCGCTCGCGCAACGGGGGAATGTTCAACTCCACCACGTTCAACCGGTAAAACAAATCCTCGCGGAACCGGCCATTCTTGACCTCCTCCTCCAGATTGCGATTGCTGGCGGCGAGAATGCGGGCGTTGGTCTGGATTTCCCGATTCGAGCCGACGCGCTGAAACCGCCCGTCCTGCGTCACGCGCAACAGCTTGGCCTGGAGGGACGACGACATCTCGGCTACTTCATCCAGAAAAATCGTGCCTTCGCTCGCTTCCTCGAACCGGCCGATGCGCTGGGCGCGCGCGCCCGTGAACGCGCCCTTTTCGTGTCCGAACAATTCGGCTTCGAGCAGTGTTTCCGGGATGGCGGCACAATTGATTTTGATCAACGGCCCCTTCGCGCGTGAACTCCAGGCATGAATGACGTCCACCACCACTTCCTTGCCCACGCCACTTTCGCCGGTAATCAACACCCGGGTCTCGGACGGCGCTATCAACGAGGCATCGCGGAACACAGCCTGCATGAGCGGACTGCGGGCGATCACATTGTCCGGCAATTTGTATTCTGCGTTGTAGTGCAGCGGGACAGGCTTCGAAATACCGATCGCCTGCCGTACCGAATTAAGCAATTCATCGAGGTCAATCGGCTTGGGCAAATAATTGACCGCGCCATCACGCATCGCGGCCACGGCGTCACGGATGTCAGTAAAGGCGGTCACGAGCAGGACCGGCAAAGTGGCGTGTTCCCGGCGCGCGCGCCGCAGGGTTTCCAGGCCGGAAAGTTCCGGCATCCGCACGTCGGAAATCATCATGGCAAATCCTCCCGTGCGAAGCATCTCCAGGGCGCGTTCGCCGGAATCCGCCAGTGCGGTTTCAAAACCCTGGCTGCGGAGAAAGGAATTCAGCAGGCTGCGCTGACCGGCGTCGTCGTCCACAATCAGGATCCGAGGTCCACCCTCCTTAGGCTGGCCACGGAGGACGGGCGATTCGGTGGAATGGTTGCGGGTTTCGGCCACGACTTAAAGCTATCCCATTCAGACGTTGCGTTTCAAGCGGCGGATACAGGGATGTCGCAGGTTCAAAGGCTGCTTTGGGCGGCGTTGATTTGTGCGCGCAGCACATCATGCAGCGTGACCAGGCCCAGAAGTTTACCGTCGGCGGGGTCGCACACCACCGCCATACCCGTCGGCGATTCGATGAGCAGCGCCTGCAATTGCCGGATGGTTTGACGCGGTTCGCAGCGGACCAGGGGCGCCAGTTTGGGCGCGCGTTTTTCGGCAAGGGCTCCCGCCAACTCAGTCTGCGTAGCAATGCCGGCCAGCTTGCCTTCCTGCATCACAGGAAAACAGGTGAAGGCATGGGTTTTCAAAGCCTTCTCCACTTCCACCGGTTCCAGGCTGTTCAAGATGACCGGTTGGAAATTGGCGATTGTGGAAACCGGCAGCTTTTGCCAGCTCTGCAAGTCGCGTGGCGGGAGCAGCTTTTCCAGCTTGTGGCCGTCCTGTTCCAGAATGGCGTCGTAAAAATTCGCGCGCGTCATCCGGCGGCTGACGGCCTGGCTGATGAGCGCGCCGATCATCAATGCCGGCACGAGCGAAAATTCATGCGTCATTTCGAAAACGATGAGGATGCCGGTCACCGGCGCGCGCACGACCGCACCCAGACAGGCGCTCATGCCGACCACCGCCAACGTGAGGGTGTCCTCGGTCGGCAATGGCATCACCAGTCCGATTACCCCGGCCAGCAGCAACCCGCTCATCCCTCCGAAGAACAGCGTCGGCGAAAAAATCCCACCGCAACCGCCGTAACCATAGCAAAGGACCGTCGCCAATAGTTTTGCCACCAGGAGTATGCCCGCAATTTTCCAGGGCAATTGCTGGTTCAGCCCGGCGGTCAGGTCGCCATAACCCAAACCGAACACGCCGAGATGACCGGTCACAAAAAATACAGTTGCCCCGATTCCCCACGCCAACGTCGCGCCGATAGAGGGCTTCAGCCAGCCGGGGATTTTGCCCGGACGCCGCTGCCGTTCGCGCAAGCCCATCGTCGCCTTTTGAAAAAAAATCCCCGCCAGGCTGGCCAGTGCCGCGGCAAACGGCGTCAGCACATACGCCCGCCACGTCGGCACGTCGATATTCTGGATGGAAAAGGCCGGCTGCCGGCCCACCAGACCATGCACCAGCAATGCGCCAATCACCGACGCCAGCAGCACGCTGCCGAGCAGGTTGCTGTTCAGGTCCTGGATGATTTCCTCCATCACGAACGTCACCGCCGCAAGCGGGGTGTTAAAGGCCGCCGCCAGTCCCGCTGCTGCGCCCGCCGCCGTCGCACGCCGGCGGCTTTGTTTCGCCTCGCCCGTCAAACCCGCCAGTTGCGATGCCAACCCGGCGGCCACATGAACGCTCGGTCCTTCGCGGCCCAGGCTGCTCCCGCCGCCGATGCTCAAAATGCCGCCCAGAAATTTCACCCATACCGCGCGCCACGGGATGACGCCGAAATCCTTCCAGAACGCCACCTTGGCCTGGGGAATACCGCTGCCTGCCGCGTCCTTGCAAAATGAATTCAGTAAATATCCCGCCGCCAGCGTGGTACCGACCATCACCACGAAGCTCCCAATCAAAAAGGTGAGCGGGGATTGCGCCGCCAGCCGCACGAAGGTCGCGTTATACAGGACGTTGATCAACAGTTGAAACGCGACCACCGCCAGACCCGCAACCAGTCCGTAGAGACAGGTTTGCAGGATGTTGCGGGTGTTCTGGGGCAGTTTTC
>JANWKE010000084.1 GCA_025451535.1 Verrucomicrobiia bacterium | reverse complement strand
CGTGTTAAGCACCCTTGCGCCACTCCGACTTGCAAATATTGCTACCCGCAAATCAGCGTTCGACTTGCATGTCTTATCCACGCCGCCAGCGTTCGTTCTGAGCCAGAATCAAACTCTCCGTAAAAAAACGTTAGTTGATTCCTGCCTGATCGTAAAATCAGGCAGCTTTACTTTAATGGTTAAAACCTTCTCAGCCGGCCCACTAACAGGCCAACCTTGAAGGGGCTCTCACTAATCGCACAAATCAATTTTCAAAGAGCAATCGGTGTTCTTAACACCAAAATAACAGCAAAACCCACCCTGCTTGGTTTCCCGTCCAGGGGACAAAAAACCTGAGAGCCGAATCATTTCTTTCAACTCGGCATCTCAGTTCGAGTTTCGAGGGCGCGAACTTTATCAAACCCGCGCCGCTTGTCAACAGGCTTTTCGCCAGTCGCTTCTTCCGTCACGCGGAAGGCTTCTTAAAGATTATCAGTCCCCGCCGCAGGCGCAAGAGTTTTTTGAAAATTTTTTCCTTCGTCAAAACCCTTATTCCAGGCCCCTTTCGATCAATCCATCCTCGTCCAGCCCCAAATAATGTCCCAGTTCGTGCAGAAAAGTCGTCTGCACTTCTTCACGAAAAGCTTGCTCCTCCCTTTCCGCCAGGTCCCAAAGATTTTCCAGAAACAAAATAATTTGCGGCGGCAACGGAACATGACCTTCCTCGGCAAATTCCGGTCCGGTAAACAAACCCAGCGTGTCAGGTTCAATGCCATCCGCCCGCAAACCGGCGTTCGGAACGCGCTCGAGCGTCACCGGCAGTTGTTTGGCCCGCTCGCGCAACGGCCCGGGCAATGCCGCCAGCGTCTCTTCAACTTCCTCGGACGCCATCCCGCACAATTTTTCCCAATCCAAATTCACGGTGCAATTGTCCCGCGAAACGAGTTGATTGCGAAACAAAAAATTAACCACGGATGAACACAGATGAACACGGATACAGATTCAGGCACAAATTCTCCCAAGGGGTTGGACTGCGGCAGCCCTCTGCCGCTTTTTTTATTCCGGGGCTGCTGACTCAAAGGCGCCAGCGGACTGGCGCACTCCAAGCCCGCTGGCGCGATTTGTCTGCCTTTCATTTTTTCATCTGTGTTTATCCGTGTTCATCCGTGATGGAATTAACTTTTTTCTCGCGCTTGAACGGCGCCTGTCTATGGTTGTCTCAACACCACATTTATGACCGCTAAAAATCGAATGCCTGGCCGACTTCTGCTCACCTCTGTTCTTTTCCTCGCGCTGGCCTGGTTGTCAACCAGCCGCGCAGGCACCAACGAAACTGCCCGCGGCCTGGACATCTTGCGGGCTACCCTCACGAACGGCCTGCAGGTCATCATTGTCCGCAACACGCTCGCGCCGGTGGTCACTACGATGATCAATTACCTCGCCGGCGCGGATGAGTGCCCCACCAACTTTCCGGGCATGGCCCACGCCACCGAGCACATGATGTTTCGCGGCAGCCCCGATTTGTCGGCAGACCAACTGGCAGACATCTCGGCGGCCATGGGCGGCGATTTCGATGCGGACACGCAGCACCCGGTCACGCAGTATTTTTTTACCACGCCCGCTGATGATTTGGACGTGGCCCTGCAGGTCGAAGCCGCCCGAATGCAGGACCTTTTACCGGACGAATCGCTGTGGGACAAGGAGCGCGGGGCCATTGAACAGGAAGTCGCACAGGATTTGTCCAATCCCGAATACGTTTTCTACATAAAACTGCTGGCGGCCATGTTTAAGGGCACGCCTTATGATCAGACCGGACTGGGCACACGGCCGTCCTTTGACCAGACCACCGACGTCATGCTCCGAAAATTCCATAATGCGTGGTATGTGCCCAACAACGCCATCCTCATCATCGTCGGCGACGTGGAACCAGCCCGGGCGTTGGAGCGGGTGAAGAAAATTTTCAACGGTATCCCGGCGGCAGAACTTCCCGCACGGACAGAATTTCATTTTGAACCGGTGCAGCCGGAGACGATGCGACAAGACACCGATCTGCCGTACGGTTTGGTCGCCATCACGTTTCGCCTGCCGGGCTCGGACAGCCCCGATTACGCTGCCGCGCAAATCTTGTCGGATGTGTTGAGCAGCCAGCGTGGCAAACTCTACGGGCTGGTGCCGGAAGGCAAGGCTCTGTTCGCATCGTTCGAATACGACAACCTGCCGAAGGCCGGTCTGGGCTACGCCGTCGCCGGTTTTCCGGCGGGTGGCGATTCAACCAATCTGCTGGAACAAGTGCGGGATATTCTGGCTGCGGAAGTGACGAACGGCGTGATCACCGATCTGGTTGAAGCGGCCAAACGGCGTGAAATTGCCAGCGCCGAGCTCCAGAAAAATTCCGTGTCCGGGCTGGCTTCGGCGTGGTCGGACGCCGTGGCCATTGAAGGACGGCAATCACCGGACGATGACATCGCCGCCATCCGCCAGGTCACAGTCGCCGATGTCAACCGTGTGGCGGAACAATATCTGAATTTTGATCACGCCATCTCGGCCATTCTCACTCCGCAACCTTCCGGCAAACCCATTTCCTCAAAGAGTTTTGGCGGCAAGGAATCATTCGCCGCCTCGAAGACCACCGGTGTCAAGTTGCCCAAGTGGGCGAGAAAAGTGACGGAACAGATTGAAATTCCTCCGTCCACGCTGAATCCCATTGTCACCAATCTCCCCAACGGTATCCAACTCATCGTGCAGCCGGAAACTATCAGCGACACCGTCAATGTTTATGGCCGGGTCAAAAGCAATGCCAAGTTGGAAATGACGGAAGGCAAGGATGGCGTGGACCAGGCGCTGGACCAATTATTCTCGTTCGGCACGAAATCCCTGGACCGGCTCGCCTTCCAAAAGGCGCTCGACGACATCGGTGCCAACGAATCGGCCGGCACGGATTTTTCGTTGTCGGTGCTGACCGACCGGTTCGAACGCGGCGTGCAACTGCTCGCTGACAACGAGCTTTCCCCGTCATTACCTGAACAGGATTTCAAAATCATCCAGCCGCAACTGGCCGCTTCGGTGGCCGGCCAACTACAGAGTCCGGATTACCTGGCCGGTCGCGCGCTCCGGGCGGCGCTCTTTCCTCGGAGCGACCCCGCACAACGGGAGACCACGCCGGGAACTGTCAAAGCGCTCACGATTCAGGACGTGCAGGATTATTACCATCACGTGTTCCGGCCCGACATGACGACCATTGTGGTGATCGGCAACGTGACGCCGGAAAATGCCGTGGCGGTCATTTCAAAATATTTTGGCAACTGGCAAGCCGAAGGGCCAAAACCCAACACGCTGTTCCCGCCGGCGCCGGCGAACGAACCTTCCGTGACCCACGTGCCGGATTCCAGCCGGGTGCAGGACAAGGTCACACTGGCGGAAACGCTGACGCTCACCCGGACGAACGCCGATTACTACGCGCTGCAACTGGGGAATCACGTACTGGGCGGCGGCTTTTACGCGACGCGCCTGTATCGTGATCTCCGCGAGAAGACCGGGTTGGTTTATTTTGTGGATTCGTCATTCAACGTCGGCCTGACGCGCGGCGTCTATCAGGTGGAATACGCCTGCGACCCGCCGAACGTCGCCCGGGCGCGCGCCGTCATTTTGGGTGACCTCAAGGACATTCAGGCAAAGAAAGTGACAACGCAGGAATTGCATCAGGCCACGCTCATGCTGTTGCGCGACATCCCCTTGTCGGAATCCAGCGTGAACTATATTGCCCAGGGCTGGTTTTCACGTTCTGTGCTCAACCTGCCGCTCGACGAGCCAATCCGCGCGGCGCACATTTACGTCAAACTCAAGGCGCGTGATGTCAAAGCCGCCTATGCCAAATGGCTTCGCCCGGATGATCTTGTCGAGGTGGTTCAGGGACCGGTGCCACCTTAGAGTGATAGGGCCGGTGCCGGCCTTATTTACCGACTGCCGTCCATCCGGGAAAAATGTCGAATAATTTTTTTGACGCCCTCCCTTCGCGGTGCGTTAATGTGGTCTGAACTAAACAAGGAAAAACAATGGCTGACAACATGAACACAACAGGCTCATCGAAAAACGTATTGAACTCGGATGTCGAAATCAAAGGCAACATTAAGTTCTCCGGCGAGTTGACGCTGGACGGCAAATTGGAAGGGGAGATTCACACCGACGGCACCCTGCAACTCGGCGATAATGCCACCATCAATGGCAATATCAATGCGCAATCAGTGATCGTCCGCGGCAAGGTTCACGGCAACATCAACGTCCGGGAAAAAATCGAAATCAAATCCAAAGCCGAATTGTTCGGCGATATTCGCGCCAGCAAGCTGGTGATCGAAGAAGGTGTGACTTACGTTGGCAAGACGGAGGTAAACCCGAACAAAGTGGCGCCTGCGGTACCGCCGCGCTCTCCGGAAACGCCGAAAACTCCTGAGCTGGCCAAGGCGGGACGCTAAAACCGCGCGGCCCCGGGCGGCGCGGAAACCCATTGAATGCCGGCAAAGAAACAGGACAAGGTCCTGCTGACTTGCCCCCATTGCGGCCATCAGCAAGCGGAGCCGCGCGCGGGCTTTTCCACCATTTGCAAGAAGTGCGGGCAACATCTGCGCGTTCAGGAAATCCTTCGCCCGCCGCCGAAGGCGCCGGCCCGCGCCCCCAAACAAAAACACATCACCTGCTTCGAGTGCGGCGCCGAGCTCGTCATTCCGGCCTCCGCCGAATCCACCATGTGCAAGCGGTGCAGCCAGTACGTGGACCTGCACGATTACCGCATCACCAGTGCCCTGGCCAAGAACTTCAAAACCAAGGGCGCCTTCACAGTTGAACTCAAAGGTTATGTTTTTAACACCGAAAGCATCGTGGGCGACGCCGTCATCAAGGGAAAATTCCACGGCAAACTGGCGGCCCTGGGTTCCCTGACCATTTACTCCACCGCCGACATCAAAGGCAGCCTGACCGCCGCCCATTTGATCATCCCGGCGGAAAATCATTTCCGCTGGCCGGACCCGATCAAGGTCAGCTCGGCGGAAATTGCGGGCGAACTGGCCGCGAACCTTCGCGCCCGGGACACGGTCACCCTGAAGTCCACCGCGCGTTTGTTTGGCAATGTGGACGCCAGGGATTTGGTTGTTGAGGCCGGCGCCGTCGTCGTCGGAAAAATGCAAATCGGTCCCCGGACCGGCAACGAACAAGCTTCGCTGCTGTAAGTTCATGTCTGCGTCGGACCGGGGTGCCCGGCGTCCCGCTGGCAGGCTGCAGCTGGTTGGAGAATTCCCACTCGCCGGCAGGATGCCGGCGTTCCCGGCGATGGCTTTTCCTCACTACCGAGTTATCTTCCCCCATGCGTTATCTGGTCAAAGCCCGGGTTAAACCGGGCCGTGTGGAATCCCTGCTGCAGGCCATTGCGGACGGCACGCTCGGCCAGGGCTCAATCGCCGGTGACGAATACGCCTGGGACATGCAGCAGGCGCGCCTCGGTGACGACGGCGTGGCGCACTGGGTCGAGACCTGTTTTTGCTCCACCCCGCTGGCTGAGGAACGGCCTTATTGGGAGGAATATTTCGAGCTGTTAAGCGTCAAGGACGCGCACCATCGCAAGAATTGCCGGCATGAAAACGGCACCGAACCATGGGCGTGCTCGAGTTGTGATTGCACGAAGCGGTTGGAAGCACGGTTGCAGGAACAAGGCAAACCCCTTCTGCAAACCCTGCGAAACTCGAAATAGAGGCTGCTCTAAATGCAAAAAATCACGGCGGACTTTTGATCCGCCGTGATTGTGCAAGTCTGGTGCTTTACCGCAGCGGTACGCTGCGCTTAAGGCACGGTAATCAGGTAGAACCGTTGCGGCAGACCGCTCGCCGGATCGGTGAACACCACCGGACCGGTGCCGAAAACGTCGTTGGTGAGCAGGGTCCACGTGCCGGCGACTGGCGTCAGCGCGAGGTTGGTCGTCGCCCAGACACGGTAACCGAAGCCGGCTGACCCCACGGGACCGGCGATGGTGAACTGGACGTTGCCGCTGTTGTCCACTGAAGGCGAAGCAATGGTTGACGGTGTGACAGGCGGATTGACCGTCAACACGACATTGGTGCTGTTGACGCTGCCGGCGGCATTCGCGACGATTACATAATACGTGCCGATATCCAGCCCGCTGGCGGTACCAATTGAGAGCATGGAACCGGTCTGTCCAACGAGGTTGGTGCTGTCCTTCACCCATTGGTAGGTCGGGTCCGGAATGCCGTTGGCGCTGACCGTGAAGCTCGCGCTCTGGCCAGCGTTGACAGTCAGACTGGTCGGCTGGCTGGTGATGTTGGGCGCCAGTTGCGGCGACCAGCCGGAGAACCAGGTGACGATGTTCGTGGCCGCCAGCAGACGAGGATCGCCGTTCGTCACGCCAATCGTCTGGACATTGGTATAGGAGATGAAGCTGGAGCCGGTGATCTCCGTGTTGCTGTATTGCCAGAAAACATACGTGTTCGAAAGCGCGGTGGATGGACTGACATAGGCATTGGTGTTAAAGAAGCAATTAACCCATGAATCCAAGCCACCTGCGGTACCATTGGAACCGGCCAGGGTGATACCCGTCACGCCTGGGTCCGCGTCAAAGGTGCAATCCACGAACGAGAACCCGTACGCGGAATAGGTTGTGCCATTCGGGTTCACCCACGGAGTGGTGGCACTTTGAGAGCCGGAGGTGGCCGTGCGCGCTGCCGTCAGGTTGTAGGAACTGGACAACGCATTTGTGAGGGTGTGGAACGAGCAATGGTCGAAGTAGCCGACGCCAACCCCCCAGATATAGTCAAAGTTACCATAGATTTCGCAGAAGTGGAAGTAACCCTGGGACGTGTTCTGGTTGATTAGAATAGTGTCCTGACGGCTCTTGATATCGCAGCTGTCCGCAACACAGCGCAAACCGTTGTTGTAAATCAGCAACGCTTCGGCCTGCGAACCACCCTGCGGCGTGCCGTTGGTGATGGTCAGATTCTCAAGCTTGATGTCGCTGCCATTGACTTTGAACGCCATGCGCGCGGCTGTGGTGCCGTTGAGGTTGTTGTTATTGGGATAACCCACCACCGTTCCGCCACGACTTTGCCCGATGAAGGCGATGTTGTTCTTGCCCGAGATGTCCACGATTTCAACGTAGTTACCGTTGCGGATGTTGACCAGCGTGTAATTGGTGTTGCCCGGGGCTATGGAGTCCACCGCCCCTTGCACGGTGTCAAAGTTGCCGCTGTTATCCGTGGCCACGACCAGATTGGTCGGGTTGGCCGGACCGGTCGGTTTGGTCGTGAACCGCCAGGCGTTCGTGTCCGAGACGCCCGCGAAATACGCTCCGCCGCTGTTGTCTGCGACGATGCCATTATCCATCGTCACGTAGTAGGTCTGATTGCTGGTCAGCACGCCGGAATGCGGATAGATCGCGGCCGTGTTGCCGGTAATAATGACCGGGTAGTAATTAATCACCTGGGAATCGCCGGAGAACAGGCTGTGCGGCTGGATGTTGTTCGTCAATCCGATGCCACCGCTGATGACCACGCTATTGGAGCTCATGTCAATGATGTCCACCGGCGTGGAGGAGTTGGTGGCATCATAGATGCGGATCCGGCCGGAATTGACGATGGAAACCGGACCGTTGAAGGTGACATACAACGGCGTGTCGTAGCAAATGCCGGTTGCCCCGTTGGTCGGGCCAAACGCCGTTGACGCCAGGGTCGTGGAATCCACGGTCAAGCGGGCGACGACGCTGGTGACCGAGAGAGCCTGGTTCGTCGCCACCATCTGATAATTCGCAATATCGGATCCTTGTGCGTTGGGAATGGTGAGGGTGCTGTTGGTCTGATTGGTGATGACCGCGCCGTTCTTGAGCCACTGCAACCACGGTGTGGGAACACCCGTGGCACCGGAAGTAAATACCGCCGTGTCACCCACATTGACCGTCAGATTGGTCGGCTGCGGGTTGATGACGGGCGGCACCAGGATGGTCAGCGTCGCGCTGTTCGTAGTCATGCAAGCTCGATTGCTGGCGATCACGGAAACCGTGGCGACATTGAGCGCGGCATATTGAACATTGGTGAGTGTCAAACTGGTGTTGGTCGCGCCATCCACGTCCACACCGTTGGTCTGCCATTGGAAGGTCGGATACGGATTGGCAATGGTCACCGTGGTGCTGAAGGTGGCATTGTTGCCTTGAATGACGGTGAGATTAAAGGGTCCATTGAGAACCGGACAGACATCGCCGACAATCAGGCTGGCAAATCGGCTCAACACAGAATTGTAATTGTTGGAAACCACTACGGCATACAAACCCGTATCGGAGGGTTGCGCGTTGGGTATGGTAAAGCTGGAGTTGGTGGCATTGACTTCCAACACGGGCGTGTTGTTGGTGTTGTTCCCATAGTAATACCACTGATAACCGATGGGGGCCGTGCCGGTGGCACTGACGTTGAAGGTCGCCGGGGCATTGGTGGAAACAATGAGGTCCTGCGGCTGGCTGGTGATGGCCACCTGTGGGACCGCCACCAATTTGATCTGGCCGGGTGTGCTTTCGTCGATGCTGATGGAACTGTCAATCGAACCGCCGATCAGGACCACCGTCGGGTTAAATGAACCGGTCTTGGTTCCCGTGTAGGTGATGATCGTGTTGGTAGCCGGCTCCAGCGCTCCGCCTAAAACATTGAGGGCAATGGTGCTGCCAGGCTGAATAATCAGGTTGCCCTGAACCTGCACTAAATCACCACTCGAACCGTTCTGTGCCTCAGACAGATTTGTCGAACCGCTCTCCAGCGTGAGGCTGGATCCTAAAGTTAATGTGCCAATACTGTTGCCGGGCGAAAGGGTGCCGCCATTCTTGATATCGACGGGGCCGGAAATCATTCCCGTGCCGCCCAGTGTGCCGCCATAAACCGTGAAACTGCCGCCACCTGAGTAATTCGTCCCTCCACTTGTACCGGTGAGCGAGTTGGTACCGTTCACCGAGAGCACACCGTTGCTCACCACGGTGGGTCCGTTATAGACGTTATTGGCGGCCAGTGCCAACGTGCCGCTGCCCGTCTTGGTCAGCCCGCCCCAATCACCCAGGTTAAAGGTGACCCCGTTGAGGGTATGAGTCGCGCCGCCACCGCTGATGATGGGTGTTGATTGTGTCACGGTTGCGCTGCCTTCGATATCAAACGTGCCACCGCCGCCGGCCAGAACCACTGAACGGGAGCTGGTCTCACCCGTCCCGGTATAACTCAACGTTCCGTTGTTCATGACCAATGACCCGCCGGCCAATTCGGCCAGACTGTTGACTGAGACCGTGCCGCCATTGAGATAATTGTTGCCGCTCAGATTGTCCGTCCCGGCGAGGATCAGCCGGCCGGAGCCGGATTTCGTCAGTGCCGTGGCGCCACCGTTATCGGCCAGCGTTGAACTGATCGTCAAATCACCCGTGCTGTATTGATGAACGATCAAATCGGCCCCACTGGCGCCTTCAAGCGTTCCCCCGGTGATGGCCGTCGCGCCGCTGCCGGTAACGAGCAAGCCACCGGAATTAAGCGTCAGCGTGCCACCCAGCGTGACCGTGGCGGCCGCGGTGAGCCTTAATGAATTGATGTTCGTGCCGTCACCGACGCTGGACAACGTGCTCGCATTCAAAGTCACATTGCTGGCTGTCCCCCAGGTAGTGGGGTCGGTGCTCGCCTGATAGCTGGTCGCCGCCAAGGGCGCAAGGGTTGTGCCCACGGCCCAATCCGATTCCTCCCAGGTTGCCCAGCCACCCAGGATGCTATTAACATTGGCGGAGGTGGTCGTAATGGTGGGGGCACTGCCGCTACCACCGGTTCTGTAGTTAATCGTGCCACCAACATTCCGGCTCAGCGCACTCATCGTAAAACCGTAGCTGCCGGCGTTGTTGGTCAGAGTAAATGCGGTTGCGCCGGGCAGGATCACCGTACCGCTGACTTTTTCAGTACGGCTCGCAGTGGAATTGAATACGCCGAGCAGCCGGCCGCCACCCAGCGTTAACGGAGCGCCCTGTTGAAATTTTGCACCACCCTGCGTCGAATCATTATTGGGCGCCACGAGCGGGTAGTCTAAAAGCATCGTGCCGGCCAGGAGCGTAAGAATCAGACCTTGTGGCCCAGTGCTGCTGGGGCGGCCTATGTAGTCCATGGTGCCGGGCGTTGACTTGACGCTGAAATTGGTCGTCATAATCATTTTGGGGAACATTGACAGACCATTGCGGAAGTCGAAATTGGTTACGTTGAGCTGTCCTGAATTGGCCGGCCCGTAGGCGAGGACGCCACCGTTATCAATGACCACCAGGTTGTGACTCTCAGTCGCAGTGCCGCCTAAGCTTATATTGGTCACTGTGCCGCCATTGATCGTGAGGGTGTTTGCTGGATTCATGCCGCCAGGAGTGCTTCCATTAAGCAGAAGCGTCGCTCCGGTATTCACCATCACATCACCGTTTAAGGAGTTAAGCGTAGAGGCCGCCAGATAGAGCGTGCCCGCATTGACCGTAGTCGCACCAACGTTGGTAGCCGCTACGGACGGCAGTAACACGAACATGCCGTTGCCGGCCTTCGTAAAGCCCGTGCCACCCAATTGCGCGCTGTTGGTCGCGGTGACGCCGCTGGCGACCGTGATGGTCGGAGTGCCGGTCAAAATCAGCGGGGATATATTGGTAACCGCAACGATGTTGTAACTGCCGCTGGTGGCCGCATTGAAAGTGAGGTTGGAAACGGTTACTCCGGCCGGGTCAGTGATGGTGATTGTGCCCGCCGCGCCGTTGTTCGCGCCAATGACCGCATTATAACCGGGGACCCAAACAGTATCACTCGCGCCAATGGCGCCGCCAACACCGCTTGACCAGGCCGCGTTGGTGGTTGACCAATTGCCCGAACCGTCCGTCGGCGTAACGGGATTGGCGCCACTGGCGTCCCAGGTCAGCGTATTCCCCAGACCAACGCCGCTCAGAGTCACCGTGACCGGACTGGCGGTGGTGTTGTTGAACATCAATGCAAATTCATCGACGCTGTTCGTCCAGATGCCCGGATTGGTGTAAAGCCGCGAGGTAATGCTTGCCCCATTCATGGCGATGCCGGCGGCGCCCAATGTGGAACTGCTGCTGCCCAAAGCGACCTGGTTGGGCGCGGTCTTCAAGAACAACCGGATCTGGTTGGTGTACGTCGTGCCGTCGGTCGGTGTGCCCGTGACACTCTTGCCCTGGCCCGTACTGGTGCCGGAAAATAAATCGGCCGACCCGCTGGCGTGAAGCAGACCTTCAACGGTGCTCCCGGTCCAGCCGCCAAACATCCCCATGTCATCCGCCAGGCTGGGTGTCCCCATCGAGTTGTACAACCCCCACTCCACCGTCTTTTGCGCCACGCCGGTAATTCCGCCCGAAGCGGAAAATTTAAACGTTACCACCGCCGAGGCGTTCGCCTGCGACAGAACGATTGGCGTAAAGCTCTTGGTGATGAAAAACATCCGCGTGTTGGCCTGGACCGTAAAGGTCACGCTGCTGGCGGAAGCCACATCGCCACCCGTGGCCACGTTGGCGGTGACCAGATTGCCGCTGGTGTCATACGAACTCCATTGCATCTGCCCGAAGGCCATGGTGGCGGAGCAAAGTAATGACAATAAAACGGCCGAAACGGAAACGGTTGGGAAACGATGAAGGGCGATTGGCTTCATAAAACGTGCAGGTTTGCGAACGGTTTGGGTGATTATTATCTGCCGATGATAACCCAATCCCCTGACCTGCCTAGCCTGACGAATGTCAGGGTTGAAGCACTGTATTCTGCAACCAACACCCCGTTTTGTGCCCTGAAAAAATCGCGGCACCGAGGTCAGTTTTCTCCGATCCCCCACCGTGAATAGTGGAACCACCGCGCCGGAATATCGCTCAGGTGGTTTTTATGGAGCGGAATTTCAAGACCGCTTCCGTGCGGGAGTGGACCCGCAGCTTGCCGTAGATGTTTTCCAGGTGCCAACGCACCGTGCCGGGACTCAAACCCAGCCGGTCCGCAATCTCCTTGTTGGGCAGTCCCGTGGCCAGCAATTCGAGGATCTTCCGCTCACTGGGCCTCAGTTCGTCAATTCCGGCCGCGACCGGGGACGGCTGCTGAAAGGAGGCAATCACCTTGCGCGCGATTTCACGGGGCATTGGCACACCGCCCATCCGGGCCTCGCGCACGGCCGACACCAGTTCCGCCGGCGTGCAGCGTTTCAACAGATAACCGCAGGCGCCCGCGCGTAACGCCGCGGAAATCCGTTCGGTGTCCTCATACACGGTCACCATAATAATCTGGACTGCGGGCAGCATTTTTTTGATCTGCGCCGTGCAGTCAATGCCGGATAACCCTGGCAACTGAATGTCCATCAGCACCACCTCCGGCTGGTGTTTGGAAATGCCCGCCAGCGCCTCCTCGGCCGTCGCACAGGCGAACACACACTGGCATTCGGGGTCGGTCTGCACAAAGTGGGTCAGGCTTTCCCGGATGGTCTTGCTGTCTTCGACAATGGCGACCCGGATCATAAATGCTCAATTCAAGGGCACGTAAAACCGCACCGTGGTGCCGCGCCCGCGCTGGCTGGCGATTTCAAACCGTCCGCCCATTTTTCCCAGCCGCACCCGCAGATTGACCAGCCCGTTTCCGCTCCGCGGGCCGGTATCCCCCGCCAGGCCGTGCCCGTTGTCGGCAATGGACAGCCGCAGCCGGTTGCCGATGAGCCGAAACCCCAGGCGTACTTCGGTGGCGCCAGAGTGGCGGATGACATTGGTGATGGCTTCCTTGAACGCCAGGAAAAATTCATGACGGTGAACGGAAGAGACCGACCGGTCCGGCAAATCCACCGCGCCTTTCAACTGGCAGGCGATGTTCGCCAGTTTCAAAAGCCGGTCCGCGTACAGACAGGAATAACTGACCAGCGACATCAGAGAATCATGTTTGGGATTCATCGCCCAGACGATTTCGTCCAGGGCCGTGACCATCCGGCGGGCACGATCGTCGATTTCCTCCAGATGTCCACCCTGGCCGTTGCCCGGCGCGGATGCCGAACCGGCCACCGTGGCCAGCATGCTGATTTCCGTGATGCCCGAACCGAGCTCATCGTGCAGGTCCTGGGCAATGCGGGCGCGTTCCTGTTCCATCGCCCGTTGATTCTCCACCCGCTGGCGGCTGTGAATCTGGGTCACGAGCTCGGCGGTGCGTTCCTCCACCTGCCGGTGGAGCTGGGTGATCCATAACACCGAAAGTACCAGCGCACAGACCAGCATGCCCACCGCCATCAGCAAACGCGGCAATGTCCACCAGGACGGCTTCGACAGCACCTGGATGTCCGCCGGTGAATGAAGCAACAAATCAAAAGGCGCCACGTTGCCGTTCAGTAACGGGTTTCCGCCCTGGACCGCGTAAACCCCGACCAGGGCCAGCCGGCTGCCGATGGGCGGCAACGGTGGCGCGGCGTTTTTCATTTTCGCCCGCGCCATAAATCGCCAGGACCCGGTTTGGACTTCCAGCGCCTCGTTGGTGGGGGTCGCTCGCGAACTGACCAGCCATCCTTCGATCCGCACCCGGGTCGAGTCGAACATCGCGTTGGGCAAATCGTCAGGCGAGAGATTCCGGGGGCCGGGCAGTGAATCATATCCGGTCTTGCGTGCCACCGCGCAGCGTAAATGCGGCGCCGCTCCGCTTAATTCCGGGTAGCCGACCACGTCCACCAGGTCGCCGGTGTGCAATTTGATCCCCGGTTGCCGCAAGGTGAAACGCACTCCGTTGGTGCCGTCCAGCATGAAATAATCCCGGCCAATCATGTGCAAAATTTGTCCGGACACGGTTACCCGTTGAAATGCGTTCGCTTGCGGATCGAACAACGTCAATTCCGCCGCGCGTTTCCTGGGCGCGGAAAATTCATCCGCCGGCGCCGGCTGGTCCACCGCGATGGAGTCCACGTACATGCGAACGTGACCGAGATCCAATTGGTGGGTGTCCGGATCCAGGGCCACGAAGAGGCACCCGCGCAGCCGGACCACGGCGTCCTCGTAATTTTCCAAATGTTCGAAATTGGTACCGACCAGCCAGACGTCCACCCATAGTGCGCCTTCCGTTGTGCGCAGGGTCATTTTCGACCATTGGGGAGGATAGCCCGCCGGACGCGGAAGAGCTTCTTCAACGACGCCCCGGATTTCCACCTGTTGATCGTCCAGGCTGCCGTTCAGCAACTGGTCCCAGGTCGGTTGCACCGGCTCCGGCAGCGTTCCGGCGCCCAGATTTCTCTGCCGGCTCATCCGGACCAGCGGCGCAAACGTGCCTTTGTCGGATTTGCCTTGAACTTCCAACAACTCACCCCGTTTGGGCGAGGGCGTCGCCGACGAGGCATTGATGACAAAAACTGCATGGGTTTCATCCTGGACGATAAAAGCGTGATGTTCCTCAACCACGCAGGTGACCACTCCCCGGAGGTTCACGGGGTAACCACGCTGCGCTTCCTCCGGTTTTAAACGAAGAACTTCATCCACGGTTGTCAATTCCGGCAGTGCCCCGGTATCGGTGTTCACCGCTCCCGCCATGACCGCCGCCGCTTCCGGGTCCTCCCCCCAATAGTTAATGCCTGGTTTGGAATCAGCCGCGTTGGTTGCGGTGGCATCAGCGGCAACCACGGTCACCGCCAGAAAGAGGTTGAAGCATAAAACGGCGGTGGGCACGAACCGGCCGGCAAGAAAATGGAACCTGCCACTGCGAATCCCGAGTGCAATTCGCCGATGCTGCATGGTCTTCTGAGATTTCACGTCTCTTCTGGAAGCACGTCACAGTGTAGCGAAATCTGCAGAAAAACTCAAGCAAACCTGAAACCGGAGCCTCTTGACACCCGCACAAAAAATTCATCGGCCAGCGGTGGAATCGAAGCGTCGGCGTCTTCGCCGGCGGGTAAAGGCGGCGTCCCGCCGCGCGTTTTTGGTTCACGCACCGGGATGGTGCTTGAACCCGCAGCCGGGACGGCTGCGCTACGATGCGGATGCCAGCCTGCACCCAGCTGAAATCCTCCGCAAAAAATTTTCTCGTCAGCCGTAGTGAAAAAGCCTTGAATCCAAAAACGATCATGCACCCCGACCAGGCCAATTCTCCGCACGGTGAAACCCGGCGACAGTTCCTCAAGAAGACCGGCATCGCCACCGCCGCCGTGGCCGGCTCCGGTCTTTTCCAATTCCCTCTTTACGCCCATGAAAATAATCCGGGTCTCTCGGTCGTCCTGGATGAGTCGGACCCGGTTGTACCAAAACCGCCCGTGCCATGGGCGGTGCAATATCTGCAGGACACTTTGGCTGCCCGCGGCGTGACCATGCAGTTGCGCGGGAAGATTGAAGAGGTTCCACCTTCGCAGGAATGTATTTTCGTGGGTGGCCCGACTTCAAACAGTGCCCGATCGGTGCTTGGGGCTGCTGGAATTTCGTTGTCCGATGCACCGGAGAGCCTGGCTATCGCCCGTGGGAAACTGGGCCAGCGCAAGGTCCTGGTCGGCACAGGCTCGGACGCGCGTGGCCTGGTGTATGCCGTGCTCGAACTGGCCGACCGGCTGCGTTTCGCCGACAGCCCACTCGCCGGGTTGAAGGCGGCGAAGCCGGTCAGCGAACGGCCCGCCAACGTGACGCGCAGCGTCATGCGCGCCTTCGTCAGTGATGTGCAGGACAAGCCCTGGTTCAATGACCGGGCCTACTGGCAGTCCTACTTGACGATGCTGGCAACGCATCGGTTCAACCGTTTCAATCTCGCGCTCGGGCTGGGTTATGATTTCACAACCGGCATCACCGATTGTTACTTCCATTTCGCCTATCCGTTCCTGGTGTCGGTACCGGGCTACAACGTGCGCGCGGTGCCGTTGCCCGACGACGAGCGCGACCGCAACCTGGAAATGCTGCGGTTTATCAGCGAGGAAACCGAGCGGCGCGGCTTGCACTTTCAACTGGGCCTTTGGACTCACGCGTACAAATGGACCGATAGTCCGCACGCGAATTACCTCATCGAGGGTCTGACGCCGGAAACCCAGGCGTCTTATTGCCGCGACGCGCTG
Organism: Verrucomicrobiia bacterium; assembly: GCA_025451535.1. Lineage (GTDB taxonomy): Bacteria > Verrucomicrobiota > Verrucomicrobiia > Limisphaerales > UBA11358 > UBA11358. The sequence goes on along the minus strand of JANWKE010000084.1, from coordinate 8,260 downwards.
CGCACGCTGCTGCAAGCGTGCCCGGCCATCCGTGGCGTGACCATCCGCACCCACGGCGAAAGCGGCGTGCCGGAAGGTGAATATGGCCTCTGGCGAAAAATTTTTGATGGGGCGGCGCAGTGCGGACGACCGGTTGAGATTGACCTGCACGCGAAAGGTGTAAACCAGCAAATGATTAACGCGGCGCTGGACACCGGTCTGCCGGTGACGGTTTCGCCGAAATTCTGGGCCGAGCACATGGGCTTGCCGTACATGCAAGGGGCCATCCGCGCGCTGGAAATGCCGCCGAAAGATGCTCCCAGGACCGGCTTCTTCGCGCTCAGCACCGGCGCGCGCTCCTTCATGCGGTATGGCTACGGTGATTTATTGACCGAAAACCGGCGTTACCGTGTGCTGCATCGCATCTGGCCGGGCACACAACGGATGCTGCTGTGGGGTGACCCCAAAATGGCTGCGGATTACGGCCGAGTTTCCAGCTTTTGCGGCAGCGACGGGGTGGAACTCTTCGAACCGCTGGCGTTCAAGGGCCGCAAAGGCTCGGGACTTCCCGGCGGACGCAACGCCTATGCCGACGCTTCGCTCCGGCCGGCGTTCGATTTCGAAAAATTTTCCTACACGTATCGGGTCTGGGGCCGGAACCTCTACAATCCCGATGGTGACCCTGACGGCTGGCGGCGCGAATTGCGGCAGCAGTTCGGTCGGGGCGCGGACAAAGTGGAAGCGGCGCTGGCATCGGCCAGCCGGATTTTGCCGCTGGTGACCGTGGCGCATTGTCCCTCCGCCGCCAACAATAATTACTGGCCCGAGATGTACACCAACATCGCCATCGTGGCCGAGCCGAACCCGCAGCCCTACAGTGATACGCCGGGCCCGCGCCGCCTGGGGACGGTCAGTCCACTGGACCCGGAATTCTTTTTGGGCATTGACGAATTTGCCGACGAATTGATTGCCGGCAAACCCAGCGGAAAATATTCGCCCGCCTGGGTGGCGGAACGGCTGGAGGAAGCGGCGGAACTGGCGTCAGCGCGGTTGCGCGAAGCGAAATCGAAAGTGCGCGATTCGAGCGGCGCCGAATTTCGCCGGCTGGCCATTGACATCCCGATTCAGGCCGGGCTGGGCCGTTTTTTCGCGGCGCGATTCCGGGCCGGAGTATGTTACGCGCTTCACCAGCGCAGTGGCCATCGCCCCGCTCTGGCAGCGGCGATCCAATTGAACCGCATCGCCCGAACCGCCTGGGCGGAATTCGCGCAGCCGGCGAAGACGCCTTATCTGTCCGACATTACTTACGGACCCGAATTTTTCCAGCGCGGCCAATGGTTGGATCGGTTGCCGACAATTGACCAGGACACGACCGACCTGGAAAAACTCCTGAAACAATCGTCAACCTCTGACACCGCGGTACAAAAGGCAGACCCCAAAGTGATTGAGCAGGCCATGCAGGCCGTTTTCAACAAATCACAGGATAATGACCGCGCCTCACTCGCAGGACTCCACACTCCGCCGCCTTCATTCCAGCGCGGTAAACCATTTCCGGTCGTTGCCCGTGTGCCCAAAGTGAGCGATTTGGCCACCATCGCCGGATTGCGACTGCGTTACCGGCACGTCAATCAGGCCGAAACCTGGCAGTCAGCCGAAATGGAGCGGACCGGCCGGGATTATCGCGCTGCCATCGCTGCCGAATACACGGACTCGCCCTTTCCCTTGCAGTATTACTTCCAAATTCGCACCCGTTCCGGCGACGCGTGGTTGCATCCGGGCCTTGAACATTGCTGGCACGGCCAGCCCTACTTTTTCATCCGGCAGACGTGAATCCTTCTCGCCGTTCCGGTTCGCAACCGGGCACGCCCGCCTTTGACCTGAATTCAGGCCACTTCTTCACACTGGATTGCGGGGTCGGCTTTCGCCGCGCCGCCGCGCACAATCAATATCACAGCGGTAATAATCAACACCCCCGCTACGAACAACTCGTGTGAGAACGTTTCGTGGCCGATGGTGCAACCCAACATGACCGCAATGAACGGATTCACATACGCATAAGTCGCCACCCGCGCCGGCGTGCTGGCGTGTAACAGCCAGACGTAAGCCGTGTAGCCGATCATTGACCCGGCTACCGTCAGATACAGCCAGGCGCCCGCAGACAACCCTGTCACCCGGTCCATCGAGAATTGTGCTGCTTCACCGCGCACGCTCGCGAAACCCAGCAGCAAGGTGCCGCCCGCCATCATTTGCATCGACACGCCCAGCAACGGCGACGCCGGTTTGCGCGCCTGCCGGTTGAAGATCGAACCCGAGGCCCAACCCAGCGAAGCCAGCATCAAGGCGACAATGCCCCAGTCGTAAGCCGGGTTGGAATGGTTTCCCTCCCCGCGCGCCAGCAGCGCGACGCCCAGGAAGCCTACCAGCAACCCCGCCACCACGAACGGGCGCGGGCGGGTGCCGCCGGGCCGCAGCCAATCCAATAACACCATCCATACGGGCGTTAAGGCCACCAGCAAAGCTGTCATACCCGAAGGAATCACCTGTTCCGCCCAGGTCACCCCGCCATTGCCCAACGCCAGCATCAATCCACCAGCCACGGTGGCATCCCGCCACTCGACGGGCGTTGGCCGCGCGCTGCCGCGGGCGCGTGCCAGTGCATACAGCAGCAGACCCGCCGCCAGATTCCGGGTGCCGGCCATCAGGAATGGCGGTATCGATTCCACCGCATACCGGATACCGAGATAGGTCGAACCCCAAATCACGTACACGGCGGCGAACGCCATCACGACCCGCCACGCGAGTGCGGTTGAGGTTACGGTTTCGTTTTTCATGTTGGTTGACCGGCACGACGATGTTTTCGCGATAAATCAAAAACCCACCGCCGTTGCTCGGCGGTGGGTTTGTCAAATTTTGTCTATAGCTCGTCTACGAATTCAACCTCCCACCGCCCGCGACATGCGTGGTGCCGACCGTGCGCTGCCACGCGGCGCGCTTCGGCATCCAATTCATATTGGCGATGACAAGTTTCATGGTCAGGACGCGCAAAGGTAACCCACTCCGGCCCGGGGTCAATGGATTATTTATTCAGCGGGATGGTTTTGCTATGCTGGCCGCTGAATACGCGTGAAATATACCCGGCTGAAAATCATTTCCGGCGGACAGACCGGCGTGGATCGCGCCGCGCTGGATTTCGCCGCCCGGCACGGTTTCGAACACGGCGGTTGGTGTCCACGCGGACGCCTCGCCGAAGACGGCGTTATCCCGCCGATTTACCGCCTGCGCGAAACCGACTCGGTGGAATACGAGGAACGAACGGAGAAGAACGTGTTGGATTCGGACGCCACCCTGATTGTGGCGCAAGAAAAGGAATTGTCCGGCGGCACAGCCTTTACCAGAACCTGCGCCGAACAACACGGCCGTCCGCTGTTGGTGCTTTACGCCCGCGACGGCATATCACAAGGCGCGGTTGCGCTTTCAAAATTCCTGAAGCAAAACCAGGTGCAGGCATTGAACGTGGCCGGCCCGCGCGAGTCGCAGGCGCCCGGTCTCGGAAAATTTGTCAGGGAATTGCTCGAAGCGGTACTAACCGCTAAACTGGCCGCATGAGCGCGTTTCCTGTCAGCCCGGAAAAGGAAGCCCAATTCTTGCGCCGCATGGCCGCGCTGGGCGTGCGCGAAACCGACATTGAAGAAAGTTTCGTCCGTTCCGGCGGGCACGGCGGCCAGAACGTCAACAAGACTTCCACGTGCGTGATGCTGCTTCACCGTCCCACCGGCTTGCAGGTCAAATGCCAGGCCACGCGCCAGCAGGGACTCAACCGCTTTCTCGCCCGGCGTCTGCTGCTCGACAAGATTGAAGCCCTGAAAACCGGTTTCGTGGCCGCGCAACGCGCTGAGATTGAAAAGATTCGCCGGCAGAAGCGGAAGCGCTCTCGCCGTGCCAGGAACAAAATGCTGGCAGACAAGGCGCTGCATTCGGAAAAGAAAGCCGCGCGACGCACCTTCCCGATGGACTAGGTGGAGTTGGCTGCTGGTACAATCTGGTGGGGCGAGGCTACTGACGAGCCGGCTCGCGAGGACGCTCGCCCCACCAAAAGCTGCAGGATATACCAGCACCTGGAGTTGACGCGCTACGAAGAGCGCGCTATCAAGAGCCTGGATTCCTGAGCGACCCTGAAACCCGGCCTGCCGCGCCGAAGCGCAATGACGGCGGGCGGCCAGCCGGGAGAAAGCACATATGCAAACCGTTCTGACTTCAGAATTCAAACGCGGCCTGGTCCTGTTGCTCGACGGCGCGCCGCAGATGCTGGAGGATTTCCACGTCAGCGGCACCGCCCAGACCCGGCACAAACTCCATGCGCGGTTGCGTCACCTGAAAACCGGCCGGGTTACCGACCACACGTTTTCCGAAGGCGAACGCGTGCCGGTCGCCGACGTCCAGCACCGCCGCGTCCAGTTCAGCTACCACGACGGGAAGGATTATGTCTTCTCCGACGTGGAATCGTTCGAGGAAATGAGCCTCAGCGCGGAGCAGATCGGCGAGCGCCGCGGGTTCATCAAGGAAAACGTGGAATATCGCGCGTTGCTCCTCGACGGGCGCCTGCTGAATATTGTCCTGCCGCCCAACGTGACCCTGGAGGTGATGGCAACCGATCCTCCCGTCCGCGGCGGCTCCGACACCACCTGGAAACCCGCCCGGCTGGATACGGGCCTGGAAATCATGGTTCCGCTGTTCATCGCTCCCGGCGAAAAAATCCACGTGGACACGGCCACCCGCAAATACGCCGGCCGCGAAAGCGAAGGGAAAAAGTGACTCAGCCTGCCGCCTTCGCGGCTGCCAGGTCGCTCCGGCGTTGCGCCATGGACTTGAAGAATTCGTAGCCTTCGCGACAACGGCGAACGAGCACGTCCTGGTCTTCCAGCATCGTCTTGATGATACGCAGGATCGGTTTCGGACGCAGGTAGTAGCGGTGATAGAAACGCTCTACGCTTTCGAAGATTTCCTCCTTGCTCAGGCCCGGAAATTCAAGCGTGCTTTGCTGGAAACCGTCGCCTTCCACCAGGTCGGTCTTGTCCTTTTTCACGAACCAGCCGTTGAGCTTGGCCTGTTCGTAAAGCTCCGTTCCCGGATACGGCGCGGCCAGCGAAACCTGCAGGCTGAACACGTCCAGTTCCTTCGCGAAGTTTATGGTGTTCTCGATGGATTGTTTCGTTTCCACCGGTAAACCGAGGATAAACGTGCCGTGAATCACCACACCGGCCTGATGACAGGCCCTGGTGAACTGGCGCATCTCATCCATGGTCACGCCCTTCTTGATGCGGGTGAGGATGTCGTCGTTCCCGCTTTCATAGCCGACCAGGAACAGGCGCAGGCCATTGTCCTTGAAACTCTTGATGGTGTCGTAATCGAGGTTCGCGCGGCTGTTGCAGGACCAGTGGACGCCGAGCGGGCCGAGTTTTTTGGCGATTTCGCGGGCACGCGGCAGGTTCGCGGTGAAGGTGTCGTCGTCGAAGAAAAATTCCTTCACCTGCGGAAAGAGTTTCTTCATATACGCCATTTCGTCGGCGACGTTTTGCGGCGAGCGGACGCGGTATTTATGTCCGCCGATGGTCTGCGGCCAGAGACAGAAGGTGCATTGGGCCGGGCAGCCGCGGCCCGTGTACATGCTGATGTACGGATGCAGCAGGTAGCCGATGAAGTAATTCTCAATCTTCAGGTCGCGCTGGTAAACGTCCGCCACCCACGGCAGCGTGTCCATGTCCTGGATCATCTCGCGCTCGGGGTTGTGTTTGATTTTGCCGTCCTGGTCCCGCCAGGAAAGCCCGGCGATCGTCGCGAGGTCACGGCCCTCTGCGACTTCCTTGCAGGTAAAATCAAATTCCTTGCGGCCCACCCAATCGATTGCCGGCGATGCTTTCAAGGTTTCCGTCGGCAAAACCATGGTGTGTGCGCCGACGAAACCGATTTTCGTGTCTGGTTTCTGCGCCTTGATGGCCTCGGCCACCCTGCAATCATTCTTCAGCGAGGGCGTGGAGGTGTTGATGATGACGTAGTCGAAGTCTTTCGCGATGCGCAGGCATTCCTCCATGCCAACGTTGTGCGGTGGACAATCGAGCAATCGGGAATTCGGCGTCAGCGCCGCGGGTTGCGCGAGCCAGGTCGGATACCAAAAGCTGGTGACCTCGCGCCGCGCCTGGTAACGCGAGCCGGCACCACCGTCAAAACCGTCGAAGCTTGGCGGTGAAAGATAAAGCGTCCTGCTCATGCAAACGTCACGCTCGAAAAAGCTTATTCCGGCTGCGCTTCAATTCTTTTGGCGTCCTTGATTTTGGTCATCAATTCGTCGCGTTCGGTCGTGTCACCCGTACCGCAACGACTGCCAACGTGCGTGGGGTCTTCTTCCTTGCGGGAGAACGCGCCTTTCGCACCGGCAGCAGGATTGATGATCGCCTTCGCTTCGGCCAGGTGGCCTTTGCCGATGGAAACGCCGTTATAAACGCGCTTCTCCAGTTCCGGCGAATAACGGACCGGCTTCGGTTTCGCGCCGAAGTTGTATTTGAAATTTTTCCAGTTGTCGCCGGACTGATAGTTCGTGCCGAGAGCGCCGCTGGGGTCGTAACCGCAATGCACCATGCAATGCTCGCAGCGCGAGTCGCGCGCCTTGCCGTTTACCACGCCATATTTTTCCCAGGCCACCTTTTCGAGCAGCTCCTGATAGCTGCCATAATGGCCGTCGGTCATCAGATAGCACGGCCCTTTCCAGCCCTTGATGTTGTAAGTGGGAATGGCCCAGGCGGTGCAGGTCAACTCGCGGTGACCGGCGAGAAATTCCTGATAGACCGGCGTGCCGAAAATCGTGAACGCTTTGCCCCAGTCCAGAATTTTGGCGAACTTCTGCCGGGTCATATCACGCGTCAGGAAGAAATCCTTCGGGTCCTTGCCGAGGCGCTTGACCATGTCCTTCTTGGCGGCGTCGTAATCGTAGCCGGGCGAAATCGTGTGGCCGTCCACACCCAACGAACTGAGGTACTTGAACATGTCCTCAATTTCCTGCATGTCGGCTTCCTTGTACACGGTGGTATTGGTGGCGACCTGGTAGCCGAGGACTTTCGCCATCTTGATCGCCTCGATGCATTCCTTGAACACACCCTCGCGCTCGACGATGAGATCGTGTGTGAACTCCAGTCCGTCCACGTGGACGTTCCAATACATCCATCTCGTCGGGCGGATAACCGGTTTTTGGGTTTGGGACTCGCGGAGCTCGCCCCTCCGGGAATTGCGGATGGTTTCGGCGTCCTTCTCGGAAATCAATTTCTGGTTGAGCAGCGTTTTGACTTGCGGCTCGACTTCCGGCGAGTAAATGGCGGCCAGATATTCCCTCATCTTTTTCCGCATGAAGACGCCGTTGGTGCAGACGTAGAGAACGCGGCCCTGGTCCAACAGACCGGCGATGAGTTCTTCAATCTTTGGATAAATCAGCGGTTCACCGCCGCAGATGCTGACCATGGGCGCGTTGCATTCCGTGGCCGCCGCGAGGCATTTCTCCAGCGGCACCATGTCCTTGAGGTTCGTGGAATATTCGCGGATCCGCCCGCAGCCGGTGCAGGTGAGGTTGCAGGTGTGCAGCGGTTCCAGTTGCAAGACCATGGCAAATTTCGGCGTCTTGCGCAGTTTATGTTTGATGATATGGCCGGCAATCTTTGCCGACAGGGCGAATGGGAATCGCATAGAATCAGCGGGCTAGAGCGAGTTGTTGGGATGATTCGGACGCCACATTGTGTATGGGCTCGCCGGTCACCGGCGCGGGCAGGGTATTCATCATGATGCCTGGCAACAGGAAGGTCGCGGGCGAAACGGAGCCGGTGGCGTTGATGCCGCCGCACCCCGTCAGGAACAAGGCGCACGCGGTCAGCATTGCCAAGCACAGTAAATTCCAATTAAATCTCACTTGCCTATTATAAATCAGCCCAATGCGATGGCAACTTTTAATTCCGAACATGGTTATCCTTAATTTCATAGCCCGGCGGGCCGTCCCCTGGCGTTGGGCGGTGGTGTGTTTGCTTTTGGCCGGTGCCGAAACGGCCCTGGCCGATGCACCGCCCAATCCCGTCTTCGTCGCCCGTGCCGCGGCGGAATTCAATCGTACCCGGGCGCAATACCATGCGAACACCAACGACTCCGCCGCCGCGCTGCAATTTGTCCGGGCGTGTTTTAATTTCGCCGATCTCGCCACGAACGAAACCCAGCGCGCCGCGCTTGCGAATCAAGCCATTGCTGCCTG
>JANWKE010000083.1 GCA_025451535.1 Verrucomicrobiia bacterium | reverse complement strand
TCTATATTTATTATTCAATGTTCGGACCGCAGCGTGTGGGCGATTTATTCTGGCTGGCGGGCGATATCCGGGCCAAAGGTTTTTTGCTTGGCGCCACGGCGGGTCGCACCACGCTCAACGGCGAAGGCCTGCAACATCAGGACGGCCACAGCCTGCTGCACGCCAGCACCATTCCGACCTGTCTGCCTTACGATCCGGCGTTTGCGTACGAACTGGCCGTGATAGTTGCCGATGGTCTGCGCCGGATGTATGCCGAGGGCGAGGAGATTTTTTATTATCTGTCCCTTTACAATGAAAACTATGCCATGCCGCCGATGCCCGCCGGGGTCGAGGACGGTATTTTGAAGGGGCTTTACCGGTTTAAAGCCGGTGTGGAGGGCAAAAAGCTCAAAGCCCACATCCTGGGCAGTGGACCGATTATCAACTCGGCCTTAAAAGCGCAGGAAATCCTGGCGAAACGATATGATGTGTCCGCCGATGTCTGGAGCGCGACGAGTTACAAGCTGCTCCGGACCGATGCCATCCGGTGCCAGCGCTGGAATATGCTGCATCCGACCCAGCCGCCGAAGAAGTCCTACGTTGAGGAGCTGCTGGCGAAAGAGCAGGGGACCTTTGTCGCCGTTTCGGACAATATTCGTACCGTGCCCGACCAGATTGCTCTCTGGGTGCCCGGAGGCCTGCTTACCCTCGGCACCGACGGTTTTGGTCGCAGCGATACGCGAGCGCGGTTGCGACGATTTTTTGAAATTGACGCCGAGTCCACGGTCATCGGCACACTCTACGCCCTGGCCGAAAAGGGAAAGCTTGAGAAGCAGGTCGTTGAAAAGGCGATCAAAGACCTCGGCGTTGACCCTGAAAAAACCCAGCCACAGATTGTTTGACCGGCAACGCGTTGGTTCCTTTTCCTGGAAAATTATTTCTGGAAAAGAGAGGTGTTTTCCGTCATTCTGCGCGGCTTGTTGATTTATGGATGTAAAACTTCCCAAACTGGGTGAAGGCGCCGACTCGGGCGTCGTGGTCAACGTTTTCGTCAAAGAAGGCGACCAGGTCGCCAAAGGCCAGGCCATCATCGAACTGGAAAACGAAAAGGCCGTGGCTTCGATTCCCGCCACGGCCGCCGGCGTGGTCGCCAAAATCCATGTCAAACCCGGCGACAAAGTCGCCGTGGGACAGAAGCTTATTTCGTTGACCGAAAGCGGCAAACCGGCCGCCGCGCCCGCATCGGCAGGCAAACGTCCGGCCGCGCCAGCCGCACATGAACCGGAAGAGGTCGAGGACGAGGAGGAACAAACTCCCACTGCTGCGCCGGCTGCCTCGCCGTCGGTCCGTCGGGTCGCCCGTGAACTGGGCATTGATTTGTCCAAAGTGCGCGGCAGCGAGCCTGGCGGTCGCGTCGTCATCGGCGATGTCCGGGCTTACATTCAAAAACTGATGAAAGCCGCGGCACGTCCGGCAGCCGCCGGAGCAGGTGAGCCAGCCCGGCCACCGGCTGAATCGATAGATTTCTCCCAATGGGGTCCGGTGACGAAGAAACCGCTGACCCCGTTGCGCCAGGTGATTGTGCGGCGGATGTCGGAAAGCTGGAACGCCGTCCCGCGTGTAACGCAATTCGATGAGGCGGATTTCACGCATTTAAACGAGTTGCGCAAAAAATTTGCCGCGGCATACGAAAAGCAGGGCGTGCGATTGACGCTCACGCCGCTGGTACTCAAGGCGCTGGTGGGAACCTTGAAAAAACATCCCATTTTCAATTCCAGCCTTGACGAAGCGGCGAACGAAATTGTGATCAAAGAATATTTTCACCTCGGCATCGCGGTAGACACGGAGCAGGGCTTGATTGTGCCGGTCATTCGCGACGTGGACAAAAAGTCGGTCCTGAATTTGGCGAAGGAATTGGAGCAACTCGCGCAAAAGGCGCGTGATCGAAAGGTATCCGGCGAAGAGCTGAAGGGCGGCACCTTCACCATTTCCAACCAGGGCGCCATTGGGGGCGCGCATTTCACGCCGATTGTGAACAAGCCTGAGGTGGCCATTCTTGGGTTGGGCCGCGGTGCGATGAAACCGGTGGCGCGCGACGGCAAGGTGGAAGTGCGCATGATGACGCCCCTGGCGCTGTCTTACGACCATCGCGTGGTTGACGGCGGCGAAGCGGCACGATTTATAGTGGATCTCGTGCGGGCGATGGAAGATTTTGATGAAAAATCTGTCGAGCTGTAGCGCAGATACAAGCACTCCATTTATTCATGGACACCATAAAAACTGAAATTGTTGTAGTCGGTGCCGGACCGGGAGGTTACGCGGCGGCGTTTTACGCGGCGGACCTGGGTAAAAAAGTCATTTTGGTTGAGCGCGAAAAACGCCTGGGTGGCGTTTGTTTGAATCGTGGGTGCATTCCGTCCAAAGCCCTGCTGTACGCGACACACCAGATTGTCAACGCGCGCGAATCGGCCCATCGCGGCATCACCTTTGCGGAACCCAAGCTGGATTTGGGAAAACTTCGCGCGTGGAAGGAATCCATTCTGGAGAAACTCGGTGCCGGCGTGGCCACACTGGCCAAGATGCGCGGCGTGCAGGTCATCCAGGGCCGCGGCTATTTTGAAGGTTCCGAGATGTTGCGGGTCGAGACCGGTCAGGGACAGCAATTCATTCAATTTGACCAGGCGATTCTGGCGGTTGGTTCACTGGCCGCGATGCCCAAGGCCTTTGACCTGGGGAACCCGCGGGTGATGACCTCGACCGAGGCGTTGGAGGTGGAAGATATCCCGGAGAACCTGCTGGTGGTCGGCGGTGGCTACATCGGCATGGAGATGGGCACAGTCTATGCCGGCCTCGGCAGCAAAATCGTGCTGGTGGAGGCGCTCGATAGCATCCTCGTCGGCGCCGATCCCGACCTGGCACGGCCGGTCATCGCCAATGCCAAACGGGCCTTCAAGGAAATACGACTGAAGGCGAAGGTCACGAAAATGGCCACCGCCGGCAAGCAGATCAAGGTGGAAATGGAATACAACGGCCAAAAGCATTCCGAACTGTACGACCGCGTTCTGGTAGCGGTGGGCCGGGTACCCAATAGCGCCGACCTGGGCCTCGAAAACACCAAAGTCGAGCTGGACGAAAAAGGCTTTGTCAAAGTCAACGAACGTCAACAGACCAACGATCCAGGGATTTATGCCATTGGCGACATTGCCGGTGGCATTTTATTGGCACACAAAGCAAACAAGGAGGCGCACATCGCCGTCGAGAACATCAACGGCGGAAACAGCGTGCCTTTAAACGAGATCGTGATTCCGGCGGTCGTATTCACGGACCCGGAACTGGCCTGGTGCGGCCTGACTGAGGCCGAAGCCAAGGAGCGTGGCATTCGCTTCGAGTTGTCGAAATTTCCTTGGGCGGCCTCGGGGCGGGCGTTGTCTTTTGACCGCACGGATGGGATGACGAAGATGCTCATTGATCCGGAAACAGAGCGGGTGCTGGGCGTGGGCATCTGCGGCGCCGGCGCCGGCGAATTGATTTCCGAAGCCGTGGTGGCAATTGAAATGGGGGCAACCGCGGAGGACATTGCCTGGAGCGTACATCCTCACCCGACCCTATCGGAAACCCTGATGGAATGCGCCGAAGCCTTCTATGGCCATGCAACCCACACGGTGTCCCGGAAACGCGAGTAAACGAATCGTCCTCGTACTTCCTTCTCGTGCTCGTCCTCGCATTGTTTGATTACGAGGACGAGGACGAGCAGGAATTTGCGCCGTATCTTTCGTGGTTGAAACCGGGCGCCGGAGGTATAGAATCAATTTCCTGGTACGGGGCGTAGCGTAGCTTGGTATGCGCGCTTGCTTGGGGTGCAAGAGGTCGTGAGTTCAAATCTCACCGCCCCGACCATTTCCGTCGGTTTACTGAATGGCAATCTGAGGCGTAAAGGCCAAATCCATGTTGGCGATGGAAACATCAAAAGGTTCCCCGGCATGAGCGAGGACGCGTGCCACATTCATGCCCACCGGTTTGCCGTCGGCCCCGGTAGTTTCCATGGTGAGAATGATTTGAACTTTTCCACTTTCAAGCAAAGTTGGGGTCAGGGTGCACTTCGTGTTTTGATCGAGGGGGACAGTGGTTGAAACGTGATTCGAAAGGGGCAGCACGCCGAGATCCTTCCGGTTCAGAGAGCCCACTGAATTTGTTTTCCCTTTTCCATTCGAGACTATCTGGACAGGAGCGGGTTGGGCCGCATGGAGTTTTTCACCGAACACCTTCTTAAATGTTTGTCCGAACACGTTTTTGCAGACTTGCCCCACCGCTTTGTCTTCCCAGGCAACCAGAAACACCCCGATTGAGATAATCAGGACTAGAATGACGACGTAGCGCATACGCATACCGTTATTGGATAGCAAGTATCGGGCCGTTTTGCGGCCTGAAATTCCGGAGAAGACGGTTATTTACGGAGGTTTTGAGCCCTTTTATTGCGCACGGTCAAACACCCAGACATCACCGCCAGACTTAATCGTCAACCGCAGGCCGTCAGTGCGGGCGGTCATGGATTTGCCGTTGAGGGACAAATCGTAGTTGGTGCCGGCATTATTCCATTGCCCCTGCCAGGTCTTTGTTTCGGCCACGGTCGGCATGCCATTTTCCACCTTGAAACGCGGCATGTTTTCCAAAAATGCCTGATGGTCCGCCGACGCAACGAACATCGTCTGGGCATAAGCCCGGGACCACAAATTCCGCAACGCCTTTATTTCTGCGGCGGCAATGTTGGACCGCGCTATGAGCAGTGTGCCCACACTCACATTGACGTTAAAACCCCACCGGCCGAGAAGTTTTTCAGAATCGTATTTCGGCGATTTGCCGGTTTTAAGATAAACGACCAGGTCGTCCAGGTTGGCGCGGAGTATTTCCCAGACGGTGTCAATCAAATCCCGATTTTGCAGCAGGCCTTTCACCTGGGGATTGTTCAATATTTGCCCCATGGGCGCGCCTTGTTTCCAGGCTTGGATAAAGTCGTTGTTCTGGGCGAGTTGCTGCATATCCGGGCGCTCGGCCAGGGAAAGCAGCGCCGGGTAGCTCGCCAGCCGGCTGCTCAACTGCGGGTTTTGGCAAACCAAACCCGCCAAATCAGCCAGTTTGTAATACATGTCCGGCAGGGGAGCGATGGACCGCGCGGTGCTGGCCAAACCGGTCGTCTCCAGATCATGCCCCAATTGGTTAATGACCCGGGTGGTTCTGGCCTCGCTGCCGGAAGGGGCGATTTGCACCGTCCAATAGCTGAAATTATAAATGACAAAGGAAGCGAGCAGCAGGTAAGCCGTGCCGTTCAGCAGCCCGACACATAGTCCCAGCCGTGAGTTCAATCGTTCCCACAATGCCAGCCGTAAATCACCCGCCTTGTATTTGTAAAACAGATTGACCTTCCGATGGACAATCAGGCCGGCGATTTTGAACACGATAAGGACGATGACAAACGCCTCCACCGGAGCGATCAGCCAGATCAATGTGCGATCATGAATTCCGATGTGCGGGAGCAGCGGTTTGAGCAAATTTCCCAGTATCCCCGCAAATAACACCGCGGTCACGATCCCGACAAACGAAATCGCCGTGCGGATCGCCCCCTGACGAAAACCAAGGCCGGCCCCCGCCGCCAGCAATACCAGAGCAAGAATCCAAATGGTCATGCCACAAAATACAGAGATTGCCTCAAAAAAAGCACGCGGAAAATGAAGCCCCTCCGCCGGCCGGATTCTCATATTGAATGCCGGTGCTGAATACCCCAAGCTGGAGGCGGTGAAAATCTCCATTGTGGTTCCGGCTTTTAACGAGGAACGCCTGCTGGGCCAATCGCTTGTGCAAATGAAATCAGCCGCGGGCGTCTTTGTCCGGCAAGGCTGGGAGGCTGAATTGATCGTGTGCGACAACAATTCCACCGATGGCACGGCTGAAATTGCGCGAGCGGCCGGCGCCCTCGTCGTCTTTGAGCCGGTAAATCAAATTGCCCGGGCCCGCAATCGCGGTGCAGCCGCGGCCACCGGCGACTGGCTGATTTTTGTGGATGCCGATTCGTATCCCAGCGCCGGACTGTTTGAAGAAGTCGTGGAACAAATTCAATCCGGCCGGTGCCTGGCCGGCGGCACAACCGTTCGAATGGACGAAAAACATTGGGTGGCCGAATTCATCACCCGGCTCTGGAACTATTCCAGCCGGATGGGCAGCTGGCTGGCGGGTTCTTTCATTTTTGTCGAGGCGGCAACGTTTCGGGAACTCGGCGGGTTCAACGATGAACTTTTCGCGGCGGAGGAACTGGACTTGAGCCGGCGGCTGAAGCAACGGTCACGGGAGACGGGCAAGGAATTGGTGATCCTGCATCGCCACCCGCTGGTGACCTCCGCACGCAAGCTGCGGCTCTACACCCTGTGGGATCATTTAAAACTGCTGGCGCGCGTGCTACTCAACCGGCGCGCACTGACCCGGCGTGAATCCTGTACGTTGTGGTACGATGGCCGAAGGTGAACGAATTTATGCCGAGGTGGCGGTGGCGACTTTTAGGCGGTTGTTGAGAAAATCCAAATATTGGATGAACCGTTGTTTCATTTCCTTGCGCGGCACAATGGCGTCAATCAAACCGTGGTCGAGCAGAAATTCCGCAGTTTGAAAACCCGGCGGCAGTTCGGCCTGCGTCGTATCTTTGATGACGCGCGGCCCGGCAAACCCGATCATGGCTCCCGGCTCGGCCAGAATCAGATCGCCCAGACTGGCGTAACTGGCCATGACGCCCGCCGTGGTCGGATGGGTAAGCACGCTGAGGTAGGGCAGGCGGCGTTGCGCGTGGTAAGCCAGTGCGGCGGAGGTTTTGGCCATCTGCATGAGGCTGAGCATTCCTTCCTGCATGCGCGCACCACCGCTGGTGGAAATGATGATGACCGGAAGCTCTTTTTCCGTCGCGCGCTCAATCAGGCGCGTGAGTTTTTCACCGACAACGGAACCGAGGGACGCGGCAATGAAACTTAAATCCATCACGCCAAGGGCCACGCGGTGTTCACCAATCTTGCATATCCCGGTCAAGACCGCGTCTTTCAGGTTCGTCGCCGTCTGATGCTCCTGCACGCGCCTGGGATAGGGGGTTTTGTCAACAAATTTGAGCGGGTCCACGCTCGTCATTTCGGCGTCCATCTCCTCAAACGTGCAGGTTTCAACCAGCGAGTGAATGCGTTCGCGCGCGCCCACCGGGAAATGATATTCGCATTTCGGGCAGACCTTCAAATTTTCGTCCAGTTCCTTGTCGAAAACCATCGTTTCGCACTTCGGGCACTTGGTCCACAGCCCTTCCGGGATGTCCCGCTTTTTGGATTTGCCCGAACCGAGCTTGGGCTTTTTGGCAAAGTTTGTCTGCCCGCCCTTGGCTGGCGGCGGGGTCACCGCCGGCTCGTTGGTTTCTAGACCGAGCGATTTTTTGGTGAAAGTGGTTGTGGCCATTAACATGCCTACCATACTAAAGTCCGCGTGCCACTGTCCAGACACAAACGTCACCCGCTCCGGCGGCTCGCAGGGCCTCGGCGCACGCACTGGTCGTCGCGCCGGTTGTAAAAACATCGTCCACCAGAATCACCCGTTCACCGTTCAGCCTGTCCCCCGGGTGAACCACGAAAGCTCCGCGCATGTTCGCCGCGCGCTGCTGCCGCGTGAGCAATGTCTGAGTGGCGGTAGGCCTGACCCGCCAGAGCAGTTTCGCGTGCAAGGGGATTCGGGTGGCGGCGCTGAGGTGCGTTGCCAGCCGTTCCGCCTGGTTGAATTCGCGTTCCCGTTGCTTCACCGGATATAACGGGACCGGCACGATGAAATCCCAGTCCGGCCGGCCCAGAGCGGGCAGGGCCTGGCGCAGGAATAAATCAGCCAGGAACGGTTCAAACCAGAGTGCGCGCTGGTATTTGTAACGGTGGACCACTTCGCGCACGACATTATGCGCCACCACCGCCGAGCGCGCGGAGCTGAAATGCAGTTCCATTTCGCGGCAGTTCGCGCATTCGAACGGTGTGGTGAAGTCGCCGGGATAAGGCAGACCGCACCGTTCGCAAAACGGAGGTTCAATAAAACGAACCTGGGAGCAACAACGCGCACCGACAAAGCCATCCCCGGCCGTCGCCGGTTCCGTCCGGCAAAGCTGGCAGGTTTCGGGATAGAAAAATGCGAGACTGACCCCGATTCCGTTTCGAAATGATTCGGCCAGCGCGGTCATTGGGGAATGCTGAACGGTTCACTCTTGCGCCCGAGCGGCAGGAGCCGGAACAGGACGAGCACACCGACGAGGACAATTAACGTCAGCCAGCCGTCAATCATTTTGCTCGTGCCCCAAAACCACGTTGCGGCGCCCGGGGCCGTGGCGGTGAGCGCGCCGTAAGTTTTCAGCCAGAAAACCCAGCCCGCGTGAAGGCCAATGGAAAAATAAAGGTTGCCGGTCCGCTGATAAGCAAGACCCAGCAACACGCCCACGAGCGTGAGATTGAAAAAATCGGGCACGAGCGCTTGCACATCCACAAAACCGCTCATCATCCGGGGGAGCAAAACCAGGCCGGAATGCCAGTTGACCACGCCGTTGAAATCCGCCCGGTGCAGGAAATGAACGAGCGCGTAAATCATGCTGCTGACGACGAGGGCGAGCGGCCAATAGAATAATTTCCGCAGCCCGCCAAATACGCCGCCGCGATATAAAATCTCCTCCATGATCGCGACGATTACCGCCGTGCCGACGGCGCCGAAAATGGCCGCCACCACTTCGTGGGCGGTTGCAGTCCGGGTGAGAACGCGATTGCCACAAACAATCGCCAGGCCGGCGACAATGGCCAGGGAAAGGAAACCGACCAACAGGCCGCCGGACAATTTCTTCCACTGACCGTCAGGTCCCACCAGGCCGACCTCATGCCAGGAAGTCATGCCCAACGCCCGTAACAGCGGCCACAGCCCCGCCAGCGCAAGAAGGATGAGGGAACGATCCACGTACCGGTTGAACGGCTGGGCAGCGATTTTGGGAAATGAGTGGGCGAATTCCTGCGCGAGCCAGTAAAGCCACGGCGCCAATAACGCGCCGCCGACAAACACTACCACGATGTAGATGACCAGCGCCCGCAGAGGCCGCATGGCCTGACGATAAGTCTCCCCGCATCTCATGCCAAGCGCTAATTCGCCATCCCTTCCCGGTAAAAAAATATGCTAAGCGCCCAACTGCTTCCGGCTGCGGGGTGGACGGATGTTTCGGCACCGAAAAGAAACTTTCAAGAAATTCCTCCTAACTTTTTCCGTTGAATTGCGTCTAAGGAAAGTGTGAGGAACATATTTTATTCGCGCCCAGGGATGCGCCATGCTATTAAATGAGCGGCATGGCAGGCAAGTTGGACACGGTGGCAGAGATCGAACCGGCACAAAAGCAGTTCGGGCGATATTACCTTCAGGAATTGTTGAACAATGGCGGCATGGCCGAGATTTGGCTGGTGACGGATGGCCGCAGCCGGCCTTTTGCGCTTCGGAAGTTGCGCAAAGAACTGCGATTTAATTTTCTGGCCCGGCGGCGTTTCCAACACGGCTGCCGCGTGCTGTCGCAGCTTAACCAGAGTGATTATATTGTCGGCTACGTCGAACACGGCAAGGCCGAAGGCGTTCCTTACCTCGTCATGGATTACGTCGAGGCGGCAAATTTAAAGGAGTTGTACGGGCGGCACGATCCGATATTGATTGAGAACGTGGCGCAAATTCTCATCGATATGGCCATCGGCTTGAATCACGTGCACGAAAGCGGATTCATGCATCTCGATTTCAAACCGGAAAACGTCCTGGTAACGCGCAATGGTAACGTGCAGATCATTGATTTTGATCTCGCGCAACCGATTCCGGAGAAGCCGAAGAAGATGTCGAAGAACCCCGGTACGCCCGCGTACATGGCACCCGAACAATTGCAGCGGCAACCGATTGATCCGCGCGCGGACATTTTTGCCTATGGCGTCGCCGCGTACGAACTGTTGACGAACCAAAAGCCTTTCCCGGGGGAGAACCCCGGTGAAATCCTGGCCCGACAATTGGACCTGTCCGGCCCGCTGCCGCCGCACGAACACAACGCCGATATTCCTCCCGCACTGGAAAAGGTCATTCTCCGGTGCATCGAGCGCGTGCCGGAAAAACGTTATCCCTTCATGAGCGTCCTCGTGCGTGATTTGCAGAGCGCGCTTTACGTGTAGGAAAACTCGTCGCATCCGTCTGATTTGGACGTTTAGGGGACCTTGTTCCGCGCTAAATTCACTTTACTCGGGGTCCTTCTGGGTTATCCTCTGATTTCTGAATTTTTTGAAAATCAGGATAAATTTATGGCAAAATTGACGGTGCGAGATCTGGATGTCCGTGGCCAGCGGGTTTTTCTGCGGGTGGATTATAACGTCCCCATGGAGGAAAAAGATGGCAGGATGGTCATCACCGACTCCACCCGCATTGTCGAGACGCTGCCGACGCTCAAGCTTTTGATTGAAAAAGGCGGCAAACTGATCCTGACCGCGCATCTCGGCCGCCCCAAAGGCAAGCGCGAGGCCACCCTGTCCCTCCAGCCGGTCGCAGTGAAATTATCCGAATTGCTGGGCAAACCCGTCGCCTTCGTGGACGATTGTATCGGGGAAAAGGTGGAGAAGGCCGTGGCCGCCATGAAGGATGGTGACGTGGTGCTGCTGGAAAACGTCCGCTATTACAGCGAGGAGGAAAAAAATGACCCGGTGTTTGCCGAAGAACTGGCCAGGGTGGCTGACGTTTACGTAAACGACGCGTTCGGCGCGGCGCACCGCGCTCATGCTTCCACCGAGGGGGTTGCCCGCGTGGTTGCCCGGCGCGGCGGCAAATGCGCCGCAGGCCTGTTGATGGAACGCGAGCTCAAGTTTCTCGGCGACGAATTGGAAAAACCGGCACGGCCCTTTGTGGTCATCCTCGGGGGCGCGAAAGTTTCGGACAAAATCAAGGTGATTGACCGCCTGTTGGAAAAGGCGAATACGATTTTGATTGGTGGCGCCATGGCTTATACCTTCAAGCTGGCCCACGGCGAAAAAGTCGGTAAATCGCTGGTCGAACCGGACCACAAGCAGACCGCGCTGGATGCCGAAGCCAAGGCCAGGAAACTCAAGGTTGATTTTGAGTTGCCGGTGGACGTGGTGGTGGCAACCCCGGTAGAGACGGGCAAGCTCAATAAAAAGGGGAAGCCGGTCTTTGATTTCACGAATATCCGCACGGTGAGTGGCGATATTCCCGATGGCGCGGAGGGATTTGGCGTCGGTGAGAAAACCGCCGCACGTTACGCCGAAATCATCAAGGGCGCGAAAACAATTTTGTGGAACGGGCCACTGGGCATGTTTGAAGACCCGCGTTTTGCCGCCAGCACCAACATCGTGGCGCAGGCAGTGGCGGACGCCACCCAGAAGGGCGCCAAAAGCATCATCGGCGGCGGCGACAGCGTGAAGGCGCTGAAAAAGGCGAAGCTGGGCGACCGGGTGACGTTCATGAGCACCGGCGGCGGCGCGAGTCTGGAGTTTTTGGAAGGCGCAGTCCTGCCCGGCGTGGCCGCACTGTCGGAGAAATGATTTAGCCCAAAGACGCAGGGACGCAGGAATGAACGAAAATGAAACCAGCAAAAAAAACTTTGCGACATTGAAAACCTTTGCGTCTTTGCGTTAAAATTTTGAAAACATGAATAAAGAACGAAAATTGATCATTGCGGGCAACTGGAAGATGAACAAAACGGTGGCCGAGGCGTTGGCCCTGGTGAGCGACCTGAAACTGGAGCTGGCCAATATCCGCGAGGTGGACATCGTGGTGTGCCCGCCGTTCACAGCTCTGGAATCGGTATCCCGGGCCATCATTGATGATTCCAACATCCGGCTGGGCGCGCAGAACATGAGCGAAAACAACTTCGGAGCGTTCACCGGTGAAATTTGCGCCGGCATGTTGAAGGAATTTTCCGTGCGTTACGTCATTCTCGGCCATTCCGAACGGCGGCAGTATCAGAAGGAATCCGACGCGCTCATCGCCAAAAAAGCGGCGGCGGCCCACGCGGCGAGCCTCAAGCCCATTGTCTGCGTCGGCGAAACCCTCACTGAACGCGAAGCCGGACAGATGCAAGCAGTTCTGGAAAGCCAGGTGCGCGGCAGCCTGGCCGGTCTGACCAGGGAGCAAATGGCCGAAACCATAATCGCCTACGAACCGGTGTGGGCCATCGGCACCGGCAAAACGGCGACGACCCAGCAGGCGCAGGAAGCGCACGCGTTTATTCGCGGGTTGCTGGCAAAATTGTTTGGTGAAGCGGTGGCCAAAAAAGTCCGCCTGCAATACGGCGGGAGCGTCAAACCCGCGAATGCGCGCGAGCTGATGAGCCAGCCGGACGTGGATGGCGCCCTCGTGGGTGGCGCGGCGTTGGAGACGCGAAGTTTTGCTGACATCGTCAAAAACTCGATATAAACTTGGTTATGGCTTTCATTGCAGGAATTTTGACGGGGTTACTGGTGCTCAACTGCCTGGTGTTGATTTTGCTGGTGTTGATCCAGTTGCCAAAGAAGGACGCCGGGGCGGGCATGGCCTTCGGCGGCGGCGCGGCGGACGCGCTGTTCGGCGCGGGCTCGGGCAACGCACTGACCAAAATTACGAAATGGGCCACGATAATTTTTTTCCTGATGGCTTTAGGTCTCGGTTATTTTCAGGACCAGTTACACAGAAAAAGCAGTTCTTCAGAATTTGAAAAGCAGGTGCAGCAGAAACAAACCGAAACGCCTGTTGCTCTGCCGCCCTCGTTGCCGGCCGCAGCGCCGCCGGCAGCGGGAACAAACAATTTGCTGGCCGTGCCGCTGACGACCCCGGGCACTCCGTCTGCCACCGCACCATCCAATCCGCCCGCCGCGCCGCCGCAATCAAAATAACGCGCCGCCCATTTGAAAAGCGCACCTGCCAGAAGACGGAAATCGGAGGTCGGAAATCGGGGCGCTGGTGTCGTGTGGCGAAATGTATTTTTCCACCTCCTGATTTCCGCGGTTGTTTTTTTGACTTCCGGCTGCCTTCACCGTGAAACGCCGGCCGATATCACCATCATCAATAATGCCGAACCGGAATCGCTTGATCCTGCCATCATTTCCGGCATCCCGGAATTTCGGATTGTCATCGGATTATTTGAAGGATTGACGCGACTCGACCCCAAAACCGCGCAGCCG
This sequence comes from Verrucomicrobiia bacterium, assembly GCA_025451535.1. Classification (GTDB taxonomy): domain Bacteria; phylum Verrucomicrobiota; class Verrucomicrobiia; order Limisphaerales; family UBA11358; genus UBA11358. Next base: position 9,625 of record JANWKE010000083.1, on the reverse strand, counting down.
ATTCCGGGTCTGGCCCAAAGCTGGGACGTTTCACCGGACGGTTGCACGTACACATTCCATTTGCGCATCCATCTGGTGTGGTCCACCGGCGAACCCATCACAGCCGACGACGTGGTTTACTCCTGGCTGCGGGCGGCGAGCCCGGCAACGGCATCCGATTACGCCGGGGCATTCTTTTATTTGAAAAACGGCGAGGCGTTTGTCACCGGTAAAATCAAAAACCGCTCGCTCGTGGGCATTCACGCGCTCGATAGACGCACGGTCCGCGTGGAGTTGAACCACCCAACGGCTTTCTTCCTCGATTTATGCGCCTTGCCCGTCATGAGCATCGTGCCGCGGCAGACCATAGAGAAATACGGCGACCGCTGGCTGATGGCACAGCCCTTGCCGGTCAGCGGCCCGTTCGAGCTTGCCTATTGGCGGCCTAATGACAAGGTGCGCTTCAAAAAAAATCCGCTTTACTGGGACGCGGCAAATACTCAGTCGCAAATCATTGATATCCTGCCGCTGGGTTCACCTGACACCGCGCTCAATCTTTATGAAAACGCCCAGGCCGACATCGTGCTCGACCGGACGCTCGTCCCCGGCGAATTGCTGGACGTGCTGCGAAAACGGCCTGATTTTCATCCGTTCAATTACCTCGGGACCTATTTCATCCGCCTGAACGTGACGAAAAAGCCGTTTGACGATCCGCGTGTCCGCCGGGCGCTCGCCCTGGCCATTGACAAGAAACTCATTGTTACAAAAATCACGCGGGGCGGCGAAGTACTGGCGGCCACACTGGTCCCGCCGTGGACAGCGAATTATGCCTCGCCGCCGGGTCTCGGCTACGATCCTGTACTCGCCCGACAATTGCTGGCGGAAGCCGGTTATCCTGGCGGCAAAGGGTTTCCGAGATTTGAATACATGTTCGACGCGGCGGCGGGCGGTGGCAGCAAACTCCATCAAGACATTGCCATCGAGTTGCAGCAAATGTGGCGTGACAATCTGGGCATCCAGATGGATTTGCGGCAGGTCGAATGGAAGGTCCTCTTGAGTTCCTACTCGGATCTGGCTTATGAAGCCGCGCGCTCCAGTTGGATTGGCGATTACGACGATGCGAACACGTTTCTTGATTGTTTCACCAGCCAGAATGGCAACAATCGGACCGGGTGGAAGAACCCGCGCTACGACACACTCATCAACCAGGCCAACGCGCAAGCCGACTTAAAAAAGCGGGAGCAGCTTTTCCGGCAGGCGGAAACCCTGCTGATTCATGACGAAATGCCCATCATCCCGATTTTTTATTACGTCGGCCTCAATTATTTCGACACAAACAAAATCCAGGGTTTCTATCAAAATATTCTGGATGATCATCCACTGGAATACCTTCGGAAAGTAAGCCCAAAGCCCAAAGTCCAAAGCCCAGACTGAAATGTATTTTGCCCGTCGCCTCACCTTCGCGATTCCACTGCTGCTGGTCATCAGCGCGCTGGCCTTTGCGCTGGTGCATCTGGCGCCGGGCGGCCCGTTTGATCGTGAGCGCGCGCCCGCATCCCCGGAAATTGAGCGGAATCTGAAGGCGGCTTATCACCTGGATGAACCGGTCTGGAAACAATACCTGCGCTTCTTCGGTCTGGTCTGGCAGAAAGGCGCGACCGGGCATTGGCACCACGAGCCCGCCAGTTTCAACATTTCATACAAATACCGAAGTCACCGCGTGAGCGACATCATCGGTCAGGCGCTGCCGGTTTCCATGACGCTCGGCGCTCTCGCGTTTGGCTTCGCCATGGGCGTTGGCCTGCCGCTGGGATTCATCACGGCGGCCCGGCGCGGAAGCTGGCCGGATTATGCCGGCAGCTTCCTGGCCATCCTGGCCGTCTGCGTGCCGGGGTTTGTGGTCGGCCCGCTGCTTATCCTGGTTTTTTCCGTCAAATTACATTGGTTGCCCGTCGCGCTGTGGGAATCGCCGGCGCACATGATTCTGCCGGCCATTGCTCTCGGCCTTTTTTTCTCCGGCAAAATCGCCCGGCTTTTTCGCGAAGGCATGTTGACCGCCGCGCAATCCGAGTTTATCGCCGCCGCCCGTGCGAAAGGTCTGGGTGAAAATCTTCTCCTGCTCAAACACGCCGTGCGGATTGCCATCCTGCCGGTGGTTTCATTTTCCGGCCCCATGCTGGCCGATTTGCTGACCGGCTCGTTCGTCATCGAGAATATTTTCCAGATTCCCGGCATTGGCGTTTTTTTTATCAACAGCGCCTTGAATTCGGATTACACCGTGGCCGTGGACCTGGCGCTGCTTTACGCCATCCTGCTTGTCGTTTTGAATTTGATTGTGGATTTTTCCTACACCAGGCTCGACCCGCGTGTGAAATATGAGTGAGCAAAAACCAGCGCAAGGGTTGCCGGATAAGAACGCCTGGCGGCGTTTCCAGAAGAATCGGCCCGCCGTCGTCAGCGCGTGGTTTCTGGCCTTTCTGCTGCTGATCGTAATCGCCTGGCCTGTCCTCTTAAAAATCTCCAGTGCGAACTTCGCCCAACTCCACAATCCCGACCAGCTCTCCGACGCACAATTTTCCGCCCCATCCCTGCAACATTGGTTCGGTACGGACCTTCACGGCCGTGATCTTTTTTCCCGCGTCCTTTTCGGCGCGCAAATCTCGCTCCTGGTCGGTGTCGTGGGGGCGATTGTCAGTCTCGTTATCGGCGTGCTTTGGGGTGCGGTGGCCGGCTATGTTGGCGGACGGGTGGACGCCGTTTTGATGCGCATCGTGGATGTTCTTTATTCGTTGCCTTCCATCATTTTCGTCATCGTGTTGATAACGACGCTGGGCGGATTGCTCAAACAATCGCATCTCGTTCAAAATTCTCCGGCGCTGGAAGGCGCGTTACGGGTCACACTGTTGTTCGTCGGCCTGGGCGCCGTGTCATGGCTGACCATGGCGCGCATCGTGCGGGGACAGGTGCTTTCGTTGCGCACGCGCGCCTTTGTTGAAGCCAGCCGCGCACTTGGCGGCGGGCCCGTACGGATTCTGGCGCGGCACATCATTCCGAATATATTTGGCGTTGTCATTACCTACCTCGCCCTGACGATGCCGGCCATCATCCTTTACGAATCGTTTTTGAGCTACCTCGGCCTGGGCGTGCAGGCGCCGATGGCCAGCTGGGGGACGCTCATCTCGGATGGCGTCTCGCAAATCAATCCCATCCGGATTTACTGGTGGATGATTATCTTTCCCGGCGGCGTGCTGGTGGCAACCTTGCTGGCGCTGAACTTTCTCGGCGACGGCCTGCGCGATGCCTGGGACGTGAAAGGCCGTTAAGCCGGAACAGTTTAAGCGCGCGGCTGGTTTGACGCCGCGTGCCTGGCCGCGTGATTGCGGATATGATCGAAATTTCCCTGTTCACAGCAGGCGACAAAACCTTCCGTCACCGTCTTCAATTCTTCCCAGCGGGCGCGGATTTGTTTGGCTTCCGGTGACGAGATTTGGTCATCGGCGGTGGCGGTGGCGATGACGTGCAGCAAGTCGGCAAATTCCTGAACAATCTGGTTGGTGGCGGGTATCAGGTAATGCGGATGCGGGGCGTTTTTAGGGTTCTGGATAAAGAAGCCGCCGGCGCGCTGGCAAATCCATTGGACCAGCCGGTGATCGCCGGTGCTGGCGAGCAGCGCCTCAATGCGATCGAGCGGGTTGCCGGTGCCGCTGCCGGAGGCGTGGTTTGGCGGTTCCGCCCATTTATAGACCATGGAAAGCGACAGGCCGAGATCCGCCGCGACCTGTTTAGGTGTCTTTTTCTCAAAAACCTCGCGCAATAGTTCGTAGGATTGCATGGCCAGACGATGAAAAAGCCGGGGCCGATTGGCAAGCGGGAAGCGCATTTGGAGTTCCGCTTTCAACTGGATTCAGGCAGGAAAGAATCCTTTAACCACAGATGGACACGGATAAACACGGATTAAGACAAAATAAAATGTCACTGCAACAAATCGGGACGCCCCAACTGGCTGGTAATCTGGCATCCCTCGCTCAAAAACTTTCTCCATCCGTGTCTATCTGTGTTCATCCGTGGTTTAATTGTCATGTTTACAAATCTGCCGACAAATTATAGATGCGGGCGTAACGGGGTTGGTGTTTGATGAATCCAACGTATGAAGCGATCTGGCAACCATAAACCCGCCTTTCCTGCTTGCGTTGGCAGACGGTTGAGATTTAACTCGTTCCAACCAAAATTCAGCGAGGGATTATGATTATCTACGGCATCTGTCTGGTGACGGGTTTAATTTTCACGGTGGTCAGTGTCGTGTTCGGCCACTTCTTCGGACACGGTGGACACGTGGCGGGCAGCGGCGGCAATGTGGAGGCCGGCGCGGACAGCAGTGACGCGCCGGGGCTCTCCGTTTTCAGCCCCACGATCCTGGCGGCCTTTATAACGGCTTTTGGCGGCTTTGGCCTCATTTTCACCCAGTTTCAGAAAACCAGTCCGGCGGAAATCAGCGCGCCGCTCTCACTGGTAGGCGGTTTCGTCGTGGCAGCTATGTTGTACGCGTTCTTCGGTTCGGTGTTTCGCCATACGCAGGGATCCAGTGAATCCCACGTGGCAAGGCTGATTGGCACGGAGGCCAATATCATCACGCCCATCCCCGTGAATGGCGTGGGTGAAATCGCCTATGTGGTGGGCGACACGCGTTACACCGCTCCGGCCCGCGCGGAAAATGGCGCGGTGGTGGCCAATGGCCGGACCGTCAAAATCACCCGTATCGTGGGGACCCAGTTTTACGTCCAAACCACCGACTGATTTAATATTCAACACTCAATATTCAACGCTCAACACTTAACTTAAAATGAACCTTACTCCCTTTTTGGCCGAACTGAACTTCATGCAGAGCGGCATCATCATCGTCGCTTCGGTCGTCATCGTCATCGTCGTGTTCCTGCTCATTTACATGGTGTTAAGCCGCTACACCAAGGTGGGGCCGAACCAGGTGCTCGTCGTGTCCGGCCGAAAGCATCGCGCGGAAGACGGCTCCAAGATCGGGTTCCGCATTGTCAAGGGCGGCGGCACGTTCGTCTGGCCGATTCTTGAGAAAGTGGACATTCTGTCGTTGGAACTGCTGACCATTGATGTGCAGACGCCGGAAGTCTATACGAGCAAAGGCGTGCCGGTGAAGGTGGACGGCGTGGCGCAAACCAAAGTCAAGGGAGACGACGTTTCCATCCGCACGGCCGCGGAGCAATTTCTGGGGAAAAACACCGATGAAATCCGCAACATTGCCACACAGACGTTGGAAGGCCATTTGCGCGCGATTCTCGGTACGATGACCGTCGAGGAGATTTACCAGAACCGCGATGCCTTTGCCTCGAAAGTTCAGGAAGTCGCCGCCGGCGACATGGCGAACATGGGGCTGAACATTATCAGCTTCACCATCCGCGACATCCGCGACGGGCAGGGCTACCTCGATGCCCTCGGCAAACCGCGCATTGCCCAGGTCAAACGTGACGCCATCATTGCCCAAGCCGAAGCCGACCGCGATTCAACCATCCGTTCCGCCCAGGCGAACCAGGCCGGCCAGGAGGCCAAGTTCCAGGCCGATACCAAAGTCGCCGAGGCACAACGGGATTACCAGATGAACGTGGCGAACTATCAGGCCTCGGTGAACCAGCAGAAGGCGCAGGCCGACCTCGCCTATGATTTGCAGAAGTTCAAGACCGGCCAGCTGGTGAAGGCCGAGGAAGTGCAGGTGAGCATCATTGAAAAACAGAAACAGATCGAACTTCAACAGCAGGAAATCCTCCGCAAACAGCGCGAACTTGAAGCTACCGTCCAGAAACCCGCCGACGCCGAACGTTACAAAGTCGAGACGCTGGCCAACGCGAAAAAATTCCAGCTCGAAACCGAGGCCGCCGGTGCGGCTTCCGCGACCAAGGCGACCGGTTTTGCGGGTGCCGACGTCGTCAAGGCCACCGGCATGGCTGAAGCCGATGCGAACAAAGCCCGCGGTCTGGCCGAAGCCACCGTCATCGAGGCTCAAGGCAAAGCGACAGCGTCTGCGATGCAGGCCAAGGCCGAGAGCTTCAAGCAATACAACGAGGCGGCGGTCATTGAAATGATTGTGCGCGTGCTGCCGGAAGTGGCGGGCAAGATCAGCGAGCCGCTGAGCAAGACCGAGAAGATGGTCATCATCAACAGCGGCAACGGTCCCGGCGGCGGCGCGAGCAAGCTGACCGGCGACGTGACCACCATTATCAGCCAGTTGCCGCCCGTGCTGGAAAGCCTGACCGGTGTGAAGTTCGAAAAATTGCTCGAACAGGTCCCTGCGCTCAAAAAGTCGATGGGAAAAGATGATAAAGAGAAATAACACGATTTGTAGGAGCCGAGGTGACGAGGCTCAAACTAAAAACGAAAGGCAAAGATTATGGGCTGGGGCAGAATGATGCTTTTAGGAAATGTCGGCCAGCAACTCGACATTCAAGATTTGGAGAACGCCATCGGCCAAATGCAGACGGCCGTTGCCCAAACTCAAAATCTGGACCGCACACAGGAACAAAACCTTGAGGAGTTACAAAGAGAGAACCACGAGCTCAAACTGTATTTGGCAACTCTGGTTAAACTGCTGGTTGCCAAAGGAGTAATCCAGCAAGAAGAAGTGGATACTGCGGTTCAAGCCATCGAAAAGCCGCCGAATTGATTTATGAAAGCCTGCCGTTCGAGTGGTGATCACAGGATTGCCGGAGTTTGCGGCGGGATGGCAGAGAATCCGGGCTGGCCACCATTTCGCTTGCGCGTGGTTTGGGTGCTGGCGACGATTTTCACGGCCTTTGCCGGCGTGATTATTTATCTCGCACTTTGGTTCCTTATGCCGAAAGCCCCCTGAGATTATGGCCGAGAACGAACAAACGAAAGTTTGCCCGCTTTGCGCTGAAACTATCAAAGCAGCGGCTAAAGTTTGTCCGCATTGCCGATATTGGCAAAAGAAATGGTCGTTCCAAAATCCACAGACAACACAAACCATCGGTGGCGTTCTCGCGGCCATCTTGATAATCGGTGCGATGATGGGCGTGGGAATGATTTTTGACCATTTGGTTGGCCCCAAACGGGATTTTGCTCCTTATCGAGACCAGATTACAGTCATCAACTCAACGCTGGACTTTAGAATGTCTGGAAGCAATCTCATGGTATCGGTCGTTGGCGTCGTAACAAATCAAAGTGAATTTGCTTGGAAGAACCTCGGGTTGGAGGCCCAACTATTCAATAAAGATGGCAATTTAATAGATGTGATTCCGGCAGACGGCGATTATAGGGGAATTACAGTTTTTCCGCACTCCGTGGGCGGATTTAAAATTGAGAGCAGGGCGACAAAAGAGGAGTCAGATTACGCATCTCACAGGGTCTATGTCCGCGTTGCAAAGGACATCAAATCTTGGCCATAATCAATCTCATGAGACTCTTTGAAGCCATTATCGATGCGAACCACCGGGCGGTGGCCGGTGACAAGGAAGCCGGTCTCCATCCGGCGGATTATGAAAATGAACTGCCGGTCATCGCGCTGACGTGTATTGACCCGCGGTTGAATGCGTTTTTCCCGAACGTGCTCGCGCTGCCCGCGGAGCAGTTCATCTGGCTGCGCAACGCGGGCAACATCATCTTCGATCCCATGAGTTCGATGATGCGCACGCTGGCATTGGCGTGTGCGGTCAAGGGCGGCAAGGAAATCGCCATCATCGGTCACACGGATTGCCAGGTCTGCAAAACCACCGCCCTGCAATTGCTCGACAGATTCAAGGAGCTGGGCGTAGAGCGACATTCGTTGCCGGATAATCTCAACGAATTTTTTGGCTTGTTCAGCAGCGAACGACAAAACGTTATCAAGGCGTGTGACATTGTCCGGCATAGTCCGCTTATCGGCCCGAAGATTCCCGTGCACGGCCTGGTGCTTAACATTGAGACCGGAGGGCTGGATTGGATCGTGAACGGCTACCAGACCCTGGACACGATGGCCAGCCGTTTGAATGAGCCTATCAGCCCGGCCGGCTCGGTGCCGGATATGTTGAAGTCGCTGCCGTCTTTTCAGATCGGTGAAATGAAATTTCCTGAAGCGAAAATTGGCGAACTGGCAACGAAAGCCCAGGACTGGTTATCGAAGCAAGCTGGAAAGATCGGAGCCACCGCGCCGGAAGCCATACAAAATATTGCGCCCGTTGCCCGGTCGGCGGAGGATTTTGCCAAAAACGTCGCTGAGTTTGCGGAAAAGCACTTGTCGAAACCGACGACCGTACCGCCGAAAATTCCCATCCCTCCGCCCATCCGGCCCATCAAACGGCGCTAATCCAACTTTGGAGGAGCGAGTTATACGAGCCCTCATTTTCAAACCTTCAGTCATTCATGGACCCGCGCGTTCGTCCCTCCGGAATCAGCAAGAACGCCGATAGTCGTTGATGCGCCAGCGGAGAAAAGCCGAGCAATGCTTTGTCGTGGCCTTGTTGCGCAAGGGCCAAGAGGCATCAAAATCCTTCTCCAGTTTTTGTAATTCGCGAATGCCGGCCTGCGCCAGTTGTTTCGCCTCTGATTTTCCGGCGGCAACCGCTTGTTGCCACAACATGAACTGACAGGACTGTATTGCCATGCGCGCGGCCAAATCCAGTTCACGTGCGGAGCGCCGGGCACCGTCCCGGCGGGTTGATGGTTTGTTCCTGTACTTGCCGGGGCGGTGCCCGGCGTTCCAGGCCCGTTTCAAAGCCACACGTTGCTTCCCAATTTCCTTCAAGGTTGCGCGAATATTCGCTGCCGGAATTTTGGCAAACCACTTCAGTCCGTTCCGACAGAATAACTCGCGTTCTGTCGCCGGCGGCGCGGCGATAACGGTTCCCAGCGGTGTTTCGTTCGGCGCTCGTACTTTTAGTTTGCGATGGGCGAAGCCGAGTTTGAACGCGGCCTCAGCCATTTTGCCGGTTGGATCCACATACACGTCGCGGCTTAAAACTGGAGCCAGTTTTCGCTCGTCGAAAATCTTCCCATTCCAGGCCAGTGACGCGCCGGCGAGGAACATTGGCCAGCTTACGGCCAACGGTTGCGGATGGCCGCCATCGCCCCAATCGGTGATGAGATAACCGATGGCGCCGTGTTTACGCCCCGCCCGGGCGGCGGCACGCAGATTCGCCAGCGCATTGTCGTGCCGGCCAATCAAGGTTTGCCACGATGAAGTGCCCGGACAGACGTAAAACGGAATTTTGGCTTTCGTAAACTTTGCGGCTTCACGTTCGAACGGATGGCTTGCCTCGTAGCCCCAGTTCAAAGCGATGATATCGTCCGTAGCAACGGACGCAGGTCCGCTCTGATTAAAGTGAGCCGACTCACGTCGGCTGCTACGAGGAAATTTCGCAAGTTCTCGAATCAACTTCGGATATTTCAAAATAATGTCGCCCCAGAACATCATGGTCCTGCCGCGTTTGGAAACTTCGGTGCGGATTTTCTTCAGGAAATCGAGATACACGCGGCCCTGGCCGTTCATCTCACAAAGTTTCTTGCTCCAGCCGCGGCCTAAATCCCAGGTTTCGTCGCAACCGACATTGAAGAATCGGCTCGAAAAGTTCGGGAGCAATTCATTGTACAACCCCCGCAGAAAGGGCAGGGTGCCCGGATGATTCGGCGC
>JANWKE010000082.1 GCA_025451535.1 Verrucomicrobiia bacterium | reverse complement strand
TTGTCGATGCGCGGCTTGTAGTAGTAACCGGTCAGATGCGCCTCGGTGGTGAGTCGGATGAGGTTTTTATAGCCGGTGACGTCCTTGGCCAGCAACAACAGGTGATGGTAGACATCGCGCCCGCCGCTGCTCGTTTTCTTTTCCAGCCGGCTTGCCGGCGCGACATAGACCTCGCAGCCGATGATGGGTTTGATTCCTTTGTCCCGGGCTTCCTTGTAAAAATCAATCGCCCCGTGCATGGCCCCGTGGTCAGTGACGGCCAGCGCGGGAAATTTCAGTTCATGGGCCTTGTCCACCAGCCGGTCCAGCCGGCAGGCGCCGTCGAGCAGCGAATACTCGGTGTGAAGGTGGAGATGGACAAAGTCCGCGTGCGACATGGAGACAAGTTACCGCCCGATGCCGAGCCGGGGCAAGCTGCAGATGTTCACACGGGCCGTCGAGCAGCGTTTATTCCTGGTCCGTGACGGAGTCGTGGAACTTGAGGATGTCGCCTTTTTCGCCCTTCAATTCGGCTTCCTTGAACTTGATGGCGGTGCGCGGATGCTGGTTCAGCATGCCGGTGAGCAGGTACGGCAGGTCGTAACCCCACAACAATTTCGCGCGCATCGGCTCGATGTGATTTTGCACACAGTCGAGCACCGGACGAATCTTGTATTTCGGATTGTGCAGGAAGGCCAGCAACAGTTCCATCGGGCAATTGCCGGCGCCGCGGCCGAGGCCGGCTATCGTGGCGTCGAGATAATTCGCGCCTTCGATGATACCCTCAATCGTGTTGGCGTAGGCCAGTTGCATGTTGTTGTGCATGTGCACGCCCACTTCCTTGCCGGACGCCTTGCAGTGATGCAGGTACTTCTTCACCAGCTCATGAATCCGCTCGCTGTAAAGGGCGCCAAAGCTGTCCACGACATAAATCGCCTTGGCCTCGGACTTGGCCAGCATTTCCAGGCCTTCCTCCAGTTCGCTTTCGGGCACGATGGAAACGGCCATGAGATTGACCGTCGTCTCGTAACCCTTGTCGTGGGCGTCCTTGACCATGTCCAATGCCACGGGAATCTGGTGGATGTAAGTCGCCACGCGGATCATGTCCAGGATGCTGTCCTTTTTCGGCAGAATGTCTTCGTGATAATCGCACCGTTCGGCGTCGGCCATGATGGTGAGTTTCAGGTCCGTCGGATTGTCACCGACGATGCGGCGGAGGTCGTCCTCAACGCAGTATTTCCAGTAGCCGTGTTCGCCCTGCTTGATGCCTTTGCGTGACGCCTTGTAGCCGAGTTCCATGTAATCCACACCGGCGGCCACGCAGGTGTCATAGACCACCTTCACGATTTTGTCGTCAAAATGGTGGTTGTTCATCAAGCCACCGTCGCGGATGGTGCAATCGAGCACTTTGATTTCAGGCCGGTAGGAGAGCCAACGGCTGGTGGCGGAATCTTTGGTTTTTGCAGTTTTCATGGTTGCGGATCATTCGGAAACATGCCGGGCCTGCATTATGCCCTGAATTTACCGGAGTTGGACAGAAGAAACTGGCCGTACTGCGAGACGTCTTTTGCCGCACGCCAAAGCAAGAAACGTCCGCCTACTTGCGGAAAAAGTCCTTGATGACCTCCGCCACGCGCTGAATTTGCGCGTCGGTCAGTTCGGGATAAATCGGCAGGCTCAGGCACTCGCGCGCTGCCTTTTCGGCCGCGGGAAAATCACCGGCCTTGTGGCCGAGGCTGGCATAAGCCTTCTGCAAATGCAGCGGAATCGGATAATGGATGGCACAACCGACCCCGTTGGCTTCGAGATGTTTTTTGAGTTCGTCCCGGCGCGGATGGCGCACGACGTAGAGATGATAAACACTTTCGGCGTAACCGGCTTCGCGTGGCAGTTGCAGCGGCGTATCCGCCAGCAACTCATGATAACGATAGGCGACCCGACGGCGTTCGCTGGTCCATTTCGCCAGATGTTTTAACTTCACGCCGAGCACCGCGCCCTGGATGCCTTCCATGCGGTAATTGTAGCCGACTTCGTCGTGATAATAGCGGATGCTGGAACCGTGTTCGCGCAAGGCACGCGCGCGTTGGTCAAAAGCGCGGTTGTTGGTCACCAGCGCACCGCCTTCGCCGCAGGCGCCGAGATTCTTGCCGGGATAAAAACTGAAACCAGACATTTCGCCGAAGGTGCCCACGATCTTTCCTTTGTATTTCGCACCGTGCGCCTGGGCGGCGTCCTCGATGAGCGGCAACTTGTGTTTTTTGCAAATCGCCATGACCGGGTCGAGGTCAAAGGGCTGGCCATAAAGGTGGACGGGCATCACGGCCCTGGTCTGCGGGGTAATGGCGCGTTCGATGAACCGGGGATCAAGGTTGAACGTGGCATCGTCAATATCCACATAAACCGGTTTGGCGCCGACATAGGAAATGGCCCAGCTCGTGGCGACAAACGTGAACGGGGTGGTGATCACTTCATCGCCGGGGCCGACGCCGAGCAGCAACATCGCCACGTGCAGCGCCGAGGTGCCGCTGTTGAAACCGGCGCAGTGCTCGGCGCCGACATATCCGGCAAAATCCTTCTCAAATTGCGCCACGTCCGGGCCCAGGCAGAAGGAGCAGTGATCGAGTGTGCGTGCGATGGCCGCGTCGAGGTCTTTCCGGAGGCTGCGAATCTGCGCCGGCAAATCGAAATAGGGAATCGGGTTCATCTGGACGGGTTCCGGATTCTGAGCCAAAAAGACAGCATAAATGCGCGGACAATATGCCGTTGGCACGCGAATAAGGCGAGCAGTTTGTCGAGAACATCAAATTTTTATAATAGCCCCGACGGTTGCACTTCATCCCGCCTCTGGCTTTTAACGCATTGCTCCAATTCGCTCGCCCATTGGCGGCAAAACCAGAGTGGAACGAATCCAAATACACCGAAGGAACAGTCAATCAACCGCCACCAGAACGGAATACCGCGCACGCCGCCGAAAACCAGCGCGTAAGGAATCACCAGCACGCAGGCGATCAAGCCAAAATCAAACAGCCACCGGTTGCGGACGGGATCGCGCAGGGCGCCAACAAAAGCAATCGCAATCACAAAATGTCCAAAGGCCAGCCAGTCGGTGCCGTAAAAAAGAAACGGATGCTGCGCCTGCGTTTGCCTCAGCGCGGTTTGAACCTGCAGAAGCCAGCGCGCCCATTCCGAGGATTCGCCGCCGGACCCCAAAATTTTCGCCAGCAGACTTACTTCTGGCGGCAACGGGATAGCCGTTGCCCCACTCAGAACCAGCCCGACGATAAACAGCCATGTTAACAATTTAAGGCGCCGTCGCAGGACGTGTTCACGATTCATGCGGAGGGTCATTTTTCGGACCTAATTCCGTGTTCCGGGCTTTGCTTCGTTGCTCGACATCGTCAAGCAATCCGCCCAGTGCGCGCCGAAGAATTGTTTCTGTGCCGGCAAAAAGGTGTCGGAGGTTCCCAGAATGGGCCGGAGCGCCGTGGTCATTTGCACGGCCACCAGCAGAAAGATGACGGCCCAGGTACGGAAACCCAAATGGGACCGGGCATTCGAATGGGAAAATCCAGCCTCCAGGAAGCGAAGGCCGAAGAGCGTGGCGATAAACCAAAAGACAAGGTGCAGCGTGCCCATCCAGGCGAGTGATTCCGTGGATTGCGAGAAAATCCACGCTACCGGCGCGAAGCCGATGAGGAGAATCGTCATCAGCATCAGCAATCCGGCGAGCAGGCCGCAGACTTCGATGAGCCGTGCCTGTGAACCACTGAGGCAGGTAAAAATGTATAGACTCGGCAAACAGATGAGCGCCGAGATCATCAGTCCGGCCGCGATTTTGACCGGCGCGGCCCAGAGTTGCGTGCCGCCGGAAAACGTTCCGACCACGACGCCGTAAATCAAGCTGCACACGAGGGCAACGAACAGCATTCCTGCAATCAACTTCCCGGCATCCGGCTGGCGCAGTTGGAACATGACGCGGCGCGGATGCCGCAGAATGGTCTCAATGGCCGCGATGACGTTCGGAATCGCAGCGCGTTCCGACGGATCGTCGCCGAGCTGCCGCGGCATGGATGGAATCACGGGGGGAATTGCAGGCGGGATGGGATGGGATTCGGTCATAGGTCAATGGATTGATAGTTAATCATTGAAGAATTGCATGAATGCATGAAATACGGCTTCGTAAAAATTTCCGCGGAATGCCGTCGCGCGAAATAATTCCACCGGCAGATTGGGCGAACCGATAAACGGGCGCAAAATCCATGAAAGCTGGCTGCCGAGAAACAGATTGCCTGCCAGCCACGCGACCAGTACGCGCCACGCGACGGCCTGGCTTCCGCCCAGCCGTGTTAGCAGTTGAAACAGCCGTGCGTTGCCCGTCGTGCCCGCAAATGCGATGACCGCGACGTTGGCGAGTATAATGAAATTGTAAGTCGCACCTTGCTGGGTTGCCTGCGAAATCGGCGGCGCGTTCCAGACCACAAACGCCAGCAGCGGACTGAACGCGCCGAGAATCGCCGCCATAACTGCAAAGCTCATCAGAATAGCGGAAAACGACTGACGGAACGGGATGTTCAAACCGAGCAACGGAGCAAGCATCCCGTTGAGCAGGGCGTTGCCAATCACCGTGATCAAAATAATGAGCGGGAACTTGATCGCCACGTAAAGTGCCTGTTGTGGGTCGCGCCAACAACCCATCGCCGCGCCGTAAAGTCCCGCACCCAGCAGGATCACGCCAACGTGCAGCCAGAATCGTCGGGCGCTCCAATGCTCCGTCCAGGCCGCGAGCGATTCCAATTTGCCGCGCAGCAACGGATCTATTTCCCCTGCGCTCCCGCTGATTATGGACGGTTGCATGGATTTTTTGGGTCGGTGACCACCGTCGCAAACGGCATGGGCCGGTGCAAGACCATTTGTTTGTACCTCTCAATCAAGGGCGTGGCCATCAATGCCAACGCCACGCTAAATAACCGCCAGTGGAATCGCTCCGGCAGGGCAGTGCGAATTGCTTCCAGCCCGTTGGGCGCGGCGGCGAGGGCGTTCGCCATGAAGACATAAAGCGCCAACACTGAACCCAGGATACTCAAAGCCCAGATCGACCGGTTAAACGCTGTGGCCGGTGAGGTTTCGGGAAATTGGCTGGCGAGCGTGCCCCACAACATCAGCAGCAACGAAATCAGTACCGGTGCGAGCACCGGCCCCCACCACGGCATCGGCAGCAAAAACAAAATGTCCCAGTCCAGCAATGAATGCGGCCAGCCGCAGATGATTTTCAGGAAGATGTAGTAAAAAATGTCCCACATCCCGAACGCGATAGCGAAATAGCCGAGGCGCGCCCTCCATGTTCGGCCCGCGATCCAGCCGACTGCAAACAGCATGATCAGGGTGGCCAGTTCGCGTGGCAGTTCCACCGGGGCAAATCCGCCCATGACCGGCAAAGGGGTCCGGTTGATATGGTTCAATCCGTGCATCATGGAGCGCAGGTAAAAGACCACCGCCGCTTCCACCCACGCCATGGCCGCGGCAAAAAGGACCACCAACCACCACCGGACGAAATTAGTTTGTTCTCTGTTCATACGCTCGCGGGGAATGGTGATGCACAACGCGGAGGGATGGCCCCGGCTTCCAACTGTGCTGCCAGGCGGCGGCGAAAAGCCAGGTGCCGCAGGCGTGTCATTTCCACGAGCGGACGCCAGACGGCGTGGACCTGTTGATGCTTGATAAGATAGCGCCAGAGCCGGTTTGAACGCTTGTAAAGGTAACAACCGGCAAAATAAGCCGGCAAGGTCGACAGTTCGGCCGGTTTGCGTCGCCAGATGGAAGCATGCGAAAACAGCCGCCGGTAAAGCCAATCGTACCCCAGCAATAATTCATCAGGCGTCATCTGCTTCGGCTGGAAGACCACGTGCGCGGTATCGTATTTGGCCCAGTCACGGTGCAGGAGCCGGCCCTCCGCCTCCAGTTGCCGAAACAACGGTGTTCCCGGATATGGCGTGAGAATATGAAACGTGGCGCATTCCATCCGATTTTGCTCAATCCATTGCACCAGCGTGGTGAAAGTGTCCCTCCGGTCCCCGTCGAATCCGACCACAAAACTGCCGTTCACCTGGATGCCGTGCTCGTGAAAGATGCGGATGCGGCGGGCGTAATCCGCCGCGCGGGGCGTGCGTTTGTGGGCGTCCGCAAGATTTTGGTCGGTGAGCGATTCAAATCCGATGAACACGCCGGTGCAGCCGGCCAGGGCCATTTCCCGCACCAGCGCCGGATCGTCCGTGACGTCCAACGTCACCGCGGCACTCCAGATTTTTTTTGCCGGTCGCAGGGCCCGGCACAACTCGCGCAGGTAGTCAGGCCGGGAACCCAGGTTATTGTCTATGAACACGGCGTACGGCTGGCCGTCAGCTTCAAATTGCCGGCGAATGTCCTCCGGCTCGCGCACGCGATACGGCATCCGCAGCCCGTCGGTGGAAAGATAACAAAAACCGCAACGGTTATGGCAGCCGCGCGTGGCGATGAGACTGGTCGTTGTCAGATAACTTTTGCGAAGCAGCAAATCCCGCCGTGGCAGTGGGTCAAGTGCATATGCCCGCTCATAAGTTGCTTCATAGCGCGGCTTTAATTTCGCCTCCTCGATGTCGTCCAGAATTTCCGGCCAAAGCTGAACGCCATCACCAATGGCCAGCGCATCCGCATGCGGGGCCATTTCGTCCGGACGGGATTGTGCGTGCAGCCCGCCCAGAATGACTTTGCTGCCTTGGGCGCGATACCAGGCGGCCAGTTCATAAGCGCGCCTGGCGAACGTCAGATGCACGGTGATGCCCACAACTTCCGGCAATGGTTCGGATGGCGGCGGCCCTTGTAAAAGATTTTCGTCCCAATAGCGCACCTGCCAATGGGCCGGAGTTGCCCCTGCCACTGAGGTCAAGGCCAGTGTTGGTGTCAGCACATGTTTGCCGAAGCTGCCGTGTGGTGACTTGGCGTAAAATGGATTGATTAACAGCGCCAACCGCGGGTGAGGCGGGCGTCGTGGCAGCGGTGGCGGTAAGCACGGCGCGTTCGACATTTCGCGCGGCAACCAAAGCGGCTTGCGCGGGTGGTAAAACGGGTCGTCCGGTACGTTTTCAAGCAGCGTGAAAAGCCGTTTCATATGGTTCTTTCCTTTGAGTTGGAGTTGCACTCATGGTGAAATCCCTGAGCCGACATTCGATTTCTTCAATTACCGAATCCGGGGTTGAAGTGCCCGCCGTCAGGCCGACAGTATCCCCGGCGCGGAACCACTCTGCGCACAAATCGGCGGCGGTCTGGATGTGATGCACCCGCGCACAAAACCGCGAGCAGGTTTTCACCAGTTCCTGTGTGTTGTTGCTGTGCACACCGCCGATGACGACGACCACATCGCAGCGGCGGGCCAGCTCGATCGCCGCATTCTGGCGCTGCTTGGTCGGCTGGCAGACGGTGTCTATGAAACGCACTTCCGATCGCGGGAATCGTTTCCGAAGCAACTGCACCAGGTGCCGGACGCGGTCAATCGGCTGGGTCGTTTGGGCGATGACACCGAAGCGCGGACGTTCCTGCAGATTCACGATGTCATCCTCGCTCAGCACCACGTCACCTTCATCAAGGTCCTCCGTCATGCCGCGCACTTCCACGTGATCGCGTTTGCCGATGATGACCGGATGAAAACCTTCACGCACCAGGCGCTTCAGACTGCGATGGGCGACATGCACCAGCGGGCACGTGGCCTCCAGCACGTTCAAGCCGCGGCCGCGGGTTTCCGTCAGCCTCCGTTCGGAAGCGCCATGGGCGGTGACCATGACGGTGCGTGTGGCCGCCTCGGCAGGTTGTTGTACCACTTGAATCCCCTCGGCGCGCAATTCTGCCAGTACGGCTTCGTTGTGAACCAGATCGCCCAGGATGGTCAGGGGCTCCCGTTCCGCGGTGTTCACTGCCAGCGCGATGGCGTCTTTGACTCCAAAACACATGCCCAGAAATTCAGCGCGGATTATTTTCATTTTTTACTCCTCTTTTCGGCTCCGATGACGGCTTGGGCGAGGCTTACTCATGGAACAGGAAAATTCCGGCGGCGAGCACGGTTCCTGCCGCCCACAGCAGCCAACGGTAGCGCCGCCAGACCGACCGATAATCGGACAGTTGGAGCAGTAGATCGACCGCGTAGGCGGCACAGTACAACACGTTCGCCAGCACGGCGGCGAACAGCAGGCCGATGACGGGTTGCCAGCCCAGCGCGTCCAGGGGCGGCTGGTAATAAAAAAATGAGCCGGCGACGACGAGGCCAAGAGCGGCGTTGAAGGCGATGCGGCGCGGTTCCCAATAACGCAGGCTGTCGGTGATGATCTCTTTCATAGGTGTTAATCGTGGATTAGTGATTTAACTTTGTAATACAAAGTAAAAGACCGGGGCAGGTTGAATGTGTTCAAAGAAAGTTCATTTGGGCCGGTTTTGCTGGACGATCCGCTCCAGCAGGTTGATGTATTCAGCGAAGGCCTTGCGACCGGCCGCGGTAAGCGAGCAGGTGGTGAGCGGCCGGCGGTTTTGGAACGATTTGGCCACCGCCACGTAACCTTCCTGTTGCAACGCCCGGATGTGGGTGGTGAGATTGCCGTCGGTCATGCCCAGCGCGTCGCGCAGCTCGGTGAACGACAGTTCCGGCGAGGCGGCGAGCATGGACATGATGGCCAGCCGCCCTTTCTCGTGAATTACACGGTCGAGCTGTTGGAATGGTTCCGGATTCACGCCGCATTCTTTCCTTTTTCGGTGAGATACAAATATGTGCCATAGGCCAGGTGCAGTGCGCCGAAGAAAAAGCCCATCAGCCAGTGCGCGTTGAGTTCCACTTCCGGTTGGACGAGCGCCAAAAACAGCAAAGCACCAGAGGCCAACCCGACATAAATCCAGCCAAACCATTTCACGCCGCGGGGCATAAAAAATCCCGCCGTATGCAGGGCACATCCGTAAAACAGTGCCCACAAAAACGGCAACAACAGCGTGAAATCAACACCGCCGCGCGTCCGGACCAGGGTGAATATCACGCCCAGAATCAGCCCGGCGGTCAAAGGCGGCACCAAGGCCAGGGCCACCCGGCGGGTCGGAGGCGACCAGAACAGCTCACGGTTCTTCAGTGCCTGCCGGCGAACAATGAAAAACGCGCCAGCGATGGTGACCACCGCCGCCCCCAACCAAAGCACGCCGAAGGATCGGGGCAAATCCAGGTGAAAAATCAACCCGACGGCAGTCGCCAACGCGCCAATGAGGCCGGCGAAGAGCATGATCGGCGCGAGCGCATGACGGTAAAGCGCAGAACGCTCCATCAAGGTGCGGATGGTTTGGAGATGCTCAGCCGCCCAATTCGATTCCATAACATTAACTTTGCACCACAAAGCGTATGCCGTCAAGCCTGATTTTCGGATTGCGCTGGCAAACCGCGGTGACGACAGCGCTTTCGTAAAATGGCGGGTGTGAATTCCAAAGCGGCGTCGTGCTCCGCTTGCCGCCGCAGCCCAAGACCCCCGAAACCGAAATTATCTGTGTCCATCTGTGTCCATCTGTGGTTAACCTTTTTGGCCGATGCCGCCGCCGAAGAAAATTCCTGCCCGCCAACGGGTGCTCGCCCAATGGCGCGGCGTGGATCTCGCGCCGCTGGAAAGCGCGAAAGCCGTGCGTGCCCGCGCCGTCGGCGACGTGTTGCCACGCATCATGTCGGATTTTCGCCTGGACGACCGCCGCGCTGAGGCGGAAGTGGTCAAGGTCTGGAATTCACTGATCGATCCGAACGTTGTCGCCCATGCGCAGCCGGCTGGCCTGCGCAAAGGCACGTTGTTTGTAAATGTGGACAGCAGCGTGTGGCTTTCCGAGATTGTCCGATATCGCCGCAAGGAAATTCTCGATCGCCTGCAGCACAGCTTCGGAAAAAACGTAATCCAGAAAATTTCGTTCCGCGTCGGGTAGTCCACTCACACTCGGAGGGGCGAGTTACACAAGCCCCTGACTTGACGGCTGACTTTTTGAATGGGGGACTCGTATAACTCGCCCCTCCGACGAATTGAAATGGTTTTTGTTTTCAGACCATCAATTTCATCTGTTTGGGCGTCAGCAGCCACGCGAGCGTGGCGCACCGGCCAAAACGCAAGGTGCCCGTTTCCAGTTTGCCCAGGCCGCCTTTCTTCATGACGACGCTCATGGCGGTCGTGCCCGAGATCAACGATGCGACCAATTGGCTCAAATAAGGTTCGTGACCGACCAGCAAAATGTTTTCCGGAACGGGTTCCCATTCGTTCAATTGCCGGATCAATACCTTTGGGTTGCCGTCCGGCGCCAGTTCATCCGAAAATGCGAGGCGCTGCTTCAATCCGAACCCGCGGGCAACGATTTCAGCGGTTTGCCGGGCGCGCCGGAACGGGCTGGAAAGAATCAGATCAAAATGCACCTCCAGGTTTTTCATGGCGGCGGCAATCTGTCGGAGCTGACGTTTGCCTTTGGGTGTGAGCGGCCGGTCAGCGTCCGTTTTGAAACCGGGCTCGCCGCGTTCCACCGCAATGCCATGCCGCAGAATGTAAAGATTCACAGCGGCAAAATACCCGTCTGCGGCTCAGGCGCAACTCCGTCAAATGTAACATTTTTTCACTTGGGTTGGGAGGAGGTTGCCTCGTAGCTTGGTCGCCCCATGGAAGCTGTGCGGCGCGCTGTCATTGATGTCGGAACCAACTCGATCAAATTGTTGGTGGCCGACGTGTCGGGGCGCGAAGTGCGGCCGGTGCATGAAGAGAGCCGGCAGACGCGCCTCGGCAAGGGATTTTACGCCACGCACCAGCTCCAGCCGGAAGCCATCGCGCACACGGCCGCGGTCGTCTGGGAATTCGCCCAGATTGCGCGCGAAAGAAATGCCGATGCCCTCCGCGTCATCGCCACCAGCGCCGCGCGTGATGCGATGAATCCGGGCGACCTCACCACGGCCATTCAACGCGCGTCCGATCTCAAAGTCGAAATCATCTCCGGCGAACAGGAGGCTGAATGGGCCTTTCAAGGCGTGTGCACCGACCTCGAATTGGCCCGCCAACACCTGTTGCTGCTGGATGTCGGCGGCGGGAGCACGGAATTCATTCTGGGCCACGGCGCGCAGAAACACTTCGCCCAAAGCTTTCCGCTGGGTACAGTGCGGTTGCTCGAAAAAGTTCCCCACAGTGACCCGCCGACGCGCGGCGAATTCACTACCTGCCGCGATTGGGTCAAAAACTTTCTGCAGAAGGAAGTTCATCCTAAACTGGAACCGGCGCTGCACCGCGAAGCAAAACCCGGTTCCACGACTGGCGAAATTCAACTGGTGGGCGCGGGTGGCACGACCAGCATTCTGGCGCGCATGGAGAATAAACTGGACCGGTTTGATCGGGAGCGCATCGAAAGCACGATTTTGAGCCGCGAACAGGTCACGGCCCATCGGAAACGTCTTTGGAGCCTGCCCCTGGCCAGGCGCAAGGAAATCCCCGGCCTGCCGAAATTGCGCGCGGACGTGATACTCACCGGCGTCGTGATCTATGAGGCGATGATGGAAGAATTCGATTTCAAACAGCTCCGGGTCAGCACGCGCGGCCTGCGCTTCGCCGCGGTCATGGACTGAAACTATTTACAATTTACGATATTCGATTTACGCGGTCCGGGAAATTTTTGTGCGGCACGTAAATCGTAAATCGCATATCGTAAATTTAAATGAAATGCCTGATTGCCGGCTGCGGCTACGTCGGTTTGCCGCTGGGCAGGGAACTCATCCGCCTTGGGCACGAGGTTTATGGCCTGCGTCGAAGCGCGTCGGCGGAAGCCGAATTGACAGCAGCGGGCATTAAACCTGTCGTTGCCGACATTACCCGGCGGGAAACGCTCGCGAAGTTGCCAAACGAATTTGACTGGGTCGTCAATTGTGTTTCCTCGACTGGCGGCAGCGCGGAAGATTACCGTCAGATTTATCTGCAAGGCACACGCAATTTGATTGAGTGGCTTTCGGCCAGGCGGCCCGGGAAGTTTGTCTACACCAGTAGTACGAGTGTCTATGGCCAGACCGATGGCTCACTGGTCAAGGAAACCAGTCCGACCGAACCGCTCGTGGATACGGCGAAGGTTCTGCTGGAAACGGAAAAAGTTCTACTCGGAACCAGCGGCCCACAGGGACGCTCGCCCCAACCAGAGGTCCCAGCCGTGGTTTTGCGTGTGGCCGGCATTTACGGTCCGGAGCGCGGCCATGGGTTCAAACAATTCCTGAATAACGAGGCGCGGATTGAAGGCGAGGGCTCGCGTTTCCTCAACATGATCCATCGCGACGACCTGATCGGCTGCATCATCGCGGCATTGAAAAACGGCCGCGCCGGAGAAATTTACAATGCGGTGGATGACGAACCGGTGAGCCAGGTGAACTTTTTCCAGTGGCTGGCGGAAGAACTCGGCAAGGACCTGCCACCGTCGGCGCCTGCAAATTTCGAGGAAAATCGCAAGCGCGGCGTGACGAACAAGCGTGTGTCGAATCGAAAGCTGAAAATGGAACTCGGCTATCAGTTCAAATATCCGAACTTCCGCAAAGGCTATACCGCCGAGATTCTCCGGCTGGAACGTGCGGGTGAACTGAACGTCTCGCCGGACCGATCATAACTATTCCCTGTCACATCAGGTCTTCTGGATCGCCGCCTTGACCCGGTCCGGTGTCATCGGCAATTGACACAGTCGCACACCGGTCGCGTCGTGGATGGCGTTGGCAATGACTGCGCCCATCACCACGATGGCCGGCTCGCCGCCGCCTTGGGGCGGTTTGTCTTTGGCATCCAGGATCACGGTGTCCATTTTCGGCACCCACGAGTAACGGGGAATTTCGTAGGTGTCATAGTTCGTGTCCAGAACCTTTCGGCCTTTAAAATGGATTTCCTCCGTGAGAGCATAGCCCATCCCCATGGTGATGCAGCCTTCCATCTGGATTTTCGCGCCTTCGGGGTTAATGACCAGACCCATGTCCTGGGCGCAGGCAACGCGTTTGACTTGGACCGCGCCGGTTTTGGCATCCACGGCAACTTCAGCGATAGCAGCCACGTACGTGCCGGCATCAATACCGCAGGCGACACCGTAGCCGCGTTGGCTCGGCGCTTTCGCCGGCGTCCACCCAAAGGTCTCGGCGGCGGTTTTGAGAACGCGAACCATGCGCGCGTCGCTCAGATTGTTCAGGCGGAATTCCACCGGGTCCACCCCCGCCACGGCGGCCATCTGGTCGATGTGCGATTCCCGGGCAAAGGTGTTGGTATTGTTTCCCGGGGCGCGCCAGGCGCCGGTATGAAACGGATGCTCTGATCCCTGCCACCCGCGGCCGTGACCGGAAGTACGGTGATTCGGAACGGTGTAGAACTGTTGCGCACCACGCTCCCCGGCATAATAAACATCGTAGTCCCAGAAAACCGTTTTCCCGGACGCATCCACGCCGGAACTGATTTTGACGATGGCTGCCGGTTGAAACGTGTCGTAAAAGAATTCCTCTTCCCGGCTCCACATCACCTGCACAGGTTTGCCGACGATTTTTGCCAACTGGGCGGCTTCCACGGCCTGCTGATTGTAGGTCTTGCCACCGAACCCGCCGCCGACAAACGGCGTGATGACCCGGACTTTTTCCGCCGGGAATCCGAGCGCCCGGGCAATCTCGCCCTGGGCACCAAAAGGATTCTGCGTTGAAGCCCAAACTGTGGCCTTCCCATCTTCGATCCGGGCCAGGGCAGTGTGGGTTTCCATGGGTGAATGAGCGACGTATCCGTCCAGGTAGGTGGCTTCGACCGTTTTGACCGCCAGTTTCCGGCCGGCCTCCAGGTCGCCGTCCGATGCGAGAACATGCGCCGGTGGCGCAACGCTCAACAGATGGTCAAAAATATTTTTGTCGTCCACCCTGGCTTCGGGGACGTCATAATCCGCTTTGATCTGCTCCAAGGCGTTTTCTGCGACGTCGGGAAACTCGTGGAACACCGCAATGAGGTCCTTGCCTTGATAATCTTTGTCTTGAACCACCTGCACTCCTGGAATTTTTTTGGCGGGCGCGGTGTCCATGCTTTTCAATTTGGCATCATGAGCAGGCGGGCGCAGGATTTTCGCGTAGAGCATTCCGGGCAGGCGGATGTCGCCCGCGTAATGCGCGGCGCCTGTGACTTTGGCCCGGCCATCCCGGTGCAACTCGGGCTGGCCGACGGCCGTAAATTGGGAAGGGTCCTTCAACGGCGGTTTGCCTTCGATATGTCGCTCGATTTTTTTTCCCTGGGTCAATTGACCGTACGTCACCCGGCGTTCCGGCTTCTCCTTGTCAAAAATGGCGCCGTCTTTGGCGGCCAATTGCGCTTGTGGGACCTTGAGCGATTCCGCCGCCAGTTCCAGGAGCACCGCTTTGGCCTCCGCCGCGGCGGCTTGCAGGGCCGGTCCGAACATGCGCGTCGTCATCGAGCCGAACGTCCCCATGTCCCAGGGACACAGGTCGGTGTCACCCATGACCATGTCCACGGTACCCAGCGGCGTGTCTAATTCATCGGCCAGCATTTGCGGCAGCGAGGTGATCGGCCCCTGCCCCATTTCGATTTTGCCGGTGTAGCCGGTTACGTGGCCATTCTCGTCAATCCGCAGGAACGCATTGAAATCCGAAGGCAATCCGCGGCCAAAACCCCGGAAACGCCGCTCCTCCTGGGCCTGCGCCGCCAGAAACTCGCTCATCACCACGCAAACAATGATGCCCCCGCCCAGGCGCTTGAAGAAATCCCGCCGGCTTTGCGGATAAAGGTCCGAGTAATCCTTGATGTCCTTGAAATTCAGCGCCAGATAATCGTTCGTATTCATTGGGCCGGCCCTCCCTGCATTTCCGTCGCGGCGGATTGAATGGCGTCAATGATGCGGGTGTGCGCCCCGCACCGGCAGAAGTTGTTGTTCATGCCTTGCACAATTTGTTCCCGCGTCGGCTGCGGATTCTTGTTCAGCAGGCTGACAGCGTGCATCACCTGTCCCGGGATGCAGAACCCGCATTGCAGGGCATCGTGTGCCATGAACGCCTTCTGCACCGGATGCAATTTGCCGTCCTGTTCCAAACCTTCGATGGTTACGACGTCCTTGTCCTTGACCGAACTGACAGCGACCAGACAGGAGCGCAATGCCACGTTATTCACCAGTACCGTGCAGCAACCGCAGTGTCCCTGGCCACAACCATATTTGGGGCCGGTCAGGCCCAGGTCGGTGCGCAGCACCCAAAGCAGCAGACGATTGCCGTCCAAATTCAGGCGCGTCGGCTTGCCGTTGAGTTTGAAGGAAATGGTGTCAGTCATGTCAGCCTCCGGTTTGAAAACTCGTTCAAAAGCTACCTGGTCGTTTTGCGGCCATAACCTTGCCTTTCTACCTCATTAACCCGGGGTGTCGAGCAGAATTGTCAGCGATTTATCGGTGGGGAATATCCGGTGAATGGTCAGTCGCCGGATCGTTCTCTTTCTCGTGCCAGAACCGCGTGGCGGCAGATGTGATCCTGCGGCGGTTTTTCCTTCCCGGAGTCGAAACCGGCTCACGCCGGGTATTGCGGCCCAGGGTTCCCGCGCAAGACTTACACCGCGCTGTCGCCGCGTTCACTCGTGCGGATGCGCCGGGCGTCATCCACGGGATAGACGAACACCTTGCCATCGCCGATCTTGCCGGTTTTCGCGGCGGTGAGGATGGCTTCGATGGCGGCTTCCACCTGTGCGTCCGGCAGGACGGTTTCAATTTTGACCTTGGGCAGAAAGTCCACCGTGTATTCGCTGCCACGATAGATTTCGGTATGGCCCTTCTGCCGGCCGAAGCCTTTGACCTCGGTCACGGTCATGCCGTGGATGCCTATTTCGTTGAGCGCCTCTTTGACTTCGTTCAGTTTGAACGGTTTGATAATCGCTTCGATCTTTTTCATAAATCGTCCCTTTATTCATTGTAGGCGCGCTCGCCGTGTTGAGAAAGATCAAGCCCCAGGCTTTCGTCCTCCTGGTCCACGCGCAGACCAACCGTGGCGTCCACCAGTTTCAAAATAATGAACGTGGCGATGGCCGCCAGCATCACCGTGGCGCCGACGCCGGCCAGTTGATTCCAGACCTGATGCGGTCCGCCCGCCAGCGAAACCACCACGCCGTTTTTTGAAAACGTGGTGGCAATCAGCGGATTCACTTCCGGATTCGCCAGGAAGCCGAGCAGCAACATGCCCGTCATGCTGCCAACGCCATGAACCCCGAACACGTCCAGCGAATCGTCGTAGCCAAAGGCCGCTTTGAGCTTTGTGACCGCCAGATAACAAACGACGCCCGCAGCCAGCCCGATGCCAAAGGCCGCCGGCACACTGACAAATCCCGATGCCGGCGTGATGGTGGCCAGTCCGGCGACCATCCCCGACACTGCGCCGAGCACGCTGGGTTTGCCTTTGAGAAACCATTCCGTGCCGGTCCAGCTCAACGCCGCCGCCGCCGCCGAGAAATGGGTGGCGGCAAACGCGCTGGTGGCGAGCGCGCCTGCGTTCAAGGCGCTGCCCGCGTTGAACCCGAACCAGCCGACCCACAACAGACCCGCCCCGATCAGTGAGAGCACGACGTTGTGCGGCATGATCGGTTCGCGCGGGAAACCGTCACGCTTGCCGATCACCAGCGCAAAGACGAGCGCCGAGACGCCCGAACTGATGTGCACCACCGTCCCCCCCGCAAAATCGAGCACGGGAATTTTCCCGCCGTTGGCCCAGTTAAACAACCCGCCTTTACCCCACATCATGTGGCAGAGCGGCAGATAAACAACGATGGTCCACAACACCATGAACAGAAGATACGCTTTGAACTTGACGCGTTCGGCGACCGCGCCGCTGATGAGTGCCGGGGTGATGATGGCAAACATCATTTGAAACAACATGAACGACTCCGCCGGAACCGTTCCCGCGTAGGCCGGGTTTGGCGCACCGCCCACGCCCTTGAGAAACAGATGGGTGAATGGATTGCCGAAGAACGCGTTGCCGTCGCTGAACGCCATGCTATAGCCGAACACCATCCATAACGTCGAAATCACCGCCATCAGAATCAGGCTGTGCATCATGGTGGAAAGGACGTTCTTGGTGCGCACCAGACCGCCGTAGAAAAGGATCAGTCCCGGCGCGGTCATCATCAGGACCAGCGCGGCGCTGGCCAGCAACCAGGCGTTATCGCCGGAATTTACTGAGACCACCGGCGCGACGGCCGACTGGATTTGCGGTGGAGGGGCGGTCAGGTCCGCCGCCGGGAGCGGCCGGGTGAAAAGGATTCCCAGTAAAACTAAGTATGAACAGAATAAAGCCTTATTCAAGGACGAATGAGTGAAATTCATGCAGCCAAAGTTCAACAAAACTGCGTGGGGGAGTCAACGTCGGGATTGCACAAAACTTGTTCGATTTTGTTCTCGTTCGTGTTTAATTTTCCCGCCGATGGCCGCCGAAGCCCAACAGACACCCATGATGGCGCAATACCGCCGCATCAAGGGCGAATTACCCAGGGACGCCTTGCTGCTGTTCCGGCTCGGTGATTTTTATGAGATGTTTTTCGAGGACGCGCAGGCCGGCGCGCAAATCCTCAACCTTGCCCTGACCGCCCGCAATGGTGTGCCGATGTGAGGCCTGCCGCATCATGCGGCCAATGCCTACATTGGCCGGCTGCTCAAGGCCGGACGCAAAGTCGCGATTTGCGATCACCTTGAAGACGCCCGGCCGGGCAAACTCGTCAAACGCGAAATCACCCAAATCCTTTCCCCCGGCACCCATTTCGACGAACGGATGCTCGTGGCCGAGCGAAACAACTTTCTCGCGGCGGTGTGTCCGCGCGGGAAAATGTTTGGCCTTGCGCTGGTCGATTTGACGACGGGAGATTTTCTGACGACGGAATTGGAGCCCGAGTCGGCGCTGCTCACAGAACTGGAACGATTGCGGCCGGCGGAAATCATTTATCCGGGCGAGGCGGTGGTGCTGCGGGATTTGCTGCGGGATTCGTTCCAGATTCTCAACGGTTACGACGACTGGACCTTTGCGCTGGAAACCGCGCTTTACACCGTCCGCGACCATTTTAAAGTCGCGTCGCTCGACGGCTTCGGACTGAAAGATCGCAGCGCCGCCATCGGCGCGACGGGCGCGGCCCTGCATTATCTCACACAGCATCTGCGCCGGGACGTGAAACATCTCACGCGATTGTCGTTCTACCAGCGCAACGATTATCTCGCGCTGGATTACACGACGCTGCGCCATCTCGAAATTCTGGAGCCGCGGCATCATGACGCGCCGCGCGACGCCTCGCTTTACGGCGCCGTGAATCGCACCGTTACCCCGATGGGGGCGCGCTTGCTGCGTCAGTGGCTTTCGCAACCGCTCGCCGCCGGCGAACCGATTCGCCGCCGGCAGGAAACGGTGCAAACCTTCATCGAAAATTCCTCGGGGCAGGAAAATTTCCGGTCGCAACTGGCGTCCGTTCGGGATTTGGAACGTACCATCGGCCGCCTGAGCACCGGCAGCGGCAACGGGCGCGACCTCGTTGCCTTGCGGATGGCCCTGGAGCAGATTCCGGGGTTGAAACAAACGCTGGTTCTGGTGGGGCGGGACTCCCGGCGAGCCGAAACTCTAGTGCCGGAGGAAGCAACGGCGCGCGAGGACGCTCGCCCCGCCCGACTGATCGATGAACTGAATTCCCGGCTCACCGCGTCACCTGACCTCGTTGAGCTGATTTCCCGTGCGATGGTGGATGATCCGCCGCTGGCAGTGAAGGAAGGCGGCATGATTCGCGATGGTTTTGACCCGGCGCTGGACGAACTGCGCCACGCCACGCGCGGCGGCAAGGATTGGATTGCCAAATTGCAGGCGGACGAAATCGCGCGCACCGGCATCTCGTCGCTGAAAGTGCGATTTAATTCCGTTTTCGGGTACTACATCGAAGTCACGAAAGCCAACCTGGACAGGGTGCCGCCGCATTACATCCGCAAGCAGACGATTGCCAATGGCGAACGTTATATCACGCCCGAGCTGAAAGAAATGGAAGGGAAAATTCTTGGCGCCGAGGAGCGCAGCGTAAAACTGGAATACGAAATCTTTCAACGCGTGCGCGAAACGGTGCTCGGCCAATTGGCAAAAATCCAACAAACCGCCGCCGCGCTGGCCCAACTCGATGTGCTCGCCTCGTTTGCCGAAACCGCGCGGTTGCACAACTATTGCCGTCCGCAGGTTGCCGACGCAGGCGTGATTCAGATTCGCGACGGTCGCCATCCCGTGCTGGAGCAGAGTTTGCAGGACGAGCGGTTCGTGCCGAATGATACGGGGCTGGCGAGTGTGACGAATTTCGCTGCCCCCTCTCCGCCGCCGGGCGGAAGCGAGGGCCAGGGTGAAGCGGCGCCAGGCCAATCCCCGGTCCCGGCCTCCGGCCACCCTCTCCCCGTGCAACGGGGCGAGGGTGAAAGTCATGAGTTTCCGCAAATCGCGCTCATCACCGGGCCGAACATGGCGGGCAAAAGCACTTACATCCGGCAAGTGGCGCTGATTACCCTGCTCGCGCACACCGGTTCGTTCGTTCCGGCCGCCGGGGCACGAGTTGATCTGGTGGATCGCATCTTCACGCGCATTGGTGCCAGCGATGACCTCACGCGCGGCCAATCCACGTTCATGGTCGAGATGACCGAAACGGCGAACATTCTGAACAACGCCACGCCGCGCAGCCTCGTGGTGCTCGACGAAATCGGGCGTGGCACCAGCACCTTTGACGGTTTGAGTCTGGCGTGGAGCATCGTTGAGCACCTGCACAACCAGGTCGGTGCCAAGACGCTCTTCGCCACCCATTATCACGAACTGACCGAACTGGCGGCGCGGCTGCCGCGACTCAGAAATTTCAACGTGGCCGTGCGCGAATGGCACGACCAGATTGTTTTTCTCAGGAAAATTGTCGAAGGGGGTACGGACAAGAGTTACGGTATCCATGTTGCGCGGCTGGCCGGCGTGCCGAAGGAGGTTCTGGAACGCGCCAAACAGATTCTGGCGAACCTGGAGGAATCCGAGTTGACGCCCGAAGGCAACGTACGTCCCCAAGCGCGGCAGCGCGGCAAGCTTCAAAACCTGGCCCCTCCGCCGCAGATGGACTTGTTTCATAGTTAACTCGTTGATAATAAGTTACGTTTTGAGTTTGAACGTCGGGGCGTGTTATTTTTCTAATCAAGTATATGAAAATTAAAGCATTGCGTGCATGGGCGGTTGTTTGTTTGTCAGCGTTGACGGCGACGGCGGCGTACCGCGCGTCGGCGGATGACGCTTCGGCGAATGCAACGGCTGCGAAACCGGACAAAACCTATACGGGTACGATCGTTTCGGTTGACTCGAAGGAACACCTGTTGGATGTGAAAGGTTTTCCGTTCAACAGCAAGAAGTTCAATGTGGGTGACACCTGTACCTACACCATCGTGGGTCAGGACACGGGCGCGATTGGCGACTTGCGGCCCGGCCAAAAAGTCACGGTCGGTTATCAGGACGCCCACGGCGTGTTGGTAGCGGACCGCGTGACCCAACAACCGATGCGGGATGAGGGCATGGTCAAGGCCATTAACCCGACGACGCAGACGTTGACACTGCATGTGGGCGTGATGGACAAGACGTTTCAGCTGCCCACCGACTGCGAAGTCTCGTTGCGCGGTGACAAATCCGGCACGGTGGCCGACATTCAGCCCGGCAATCACGTGTTGATAACCTATGAAGTCCCGAACGGGAAAACGACGGCGCGGCAAATCGCGCAGACCAGCGAGACGTTCACGGGTGATTTGACGGCGATTGACCTGGATCAAAAAACCATGAAGGCCAAGGCCATGTTCGCCACCAAGAAATTCAATGTGGGAGATGACTGCGCCGTCGTTATCAACGGCAAACCCAATGGCAAATTGACCGACCTCAGGCCCGGGCAAAGTCTCACGTTCAGCTATGACAATATAAACGGCGTGAATGTGGTGAACCGGATCGCCCCGGCAAACGGGTCGGGCAGTGCCGTAGCCGAAAACAAATAAGCACTTAACCAGACCGGCAAATGACCGGTCGTATCATCGGGCGCGTCCAGTTGAAGGACGCGCCCGTTTTAATTTCCGGTCGTGCCGAACGTTGCTCCATGGGCCGGTCCGTCAGTCATCCGTCATTTTGTGTCCGGGAATTGAGCAGGTGGGCGCGTTGCTGACGGCGCCGATGGTGTAGGTGCCGCGGGCGGGGCAAGTCGGGAAAATGCCGTTTTTGAAAAACGGCTTGAGGTCTTCAGCCGTCGGCACCTCATCAGCCTTTTTACCGTTTTCCAGGGCCCATTGCTGTTTGGCCCCGTCAATTTGGCGAAGGTTGTTGATGCACGCATTCTCTATAGCCACGTCACGTGCCTTGACGAAATTGGGAATGGCGATGGCCAGCATCATGGGAATAAAAATTACGGCCCACAAGATTCCCAGATAACCCGTCACCAGACCCGCAATGGCCATGCCCTGGCCCGTGAGTGCGCCGCCTGACTGTTTGATTTTGGAGAGCGCCTTGTGGCCACAAATCACGCCGGGAATGGCACTGAAGATGGAAAAACAAGTGAGGCTGAGAATGCCCAATACGAGGCTCCAGATTGCCAGTGCGGAATTTTTGGGCTGGGGTGCGTTGCCGGGGAGCGGAGGAATAGTTTCGTTCATAGATTCAATTGGGTTTTGTTGGTTTGGGAACGCCTGGCCTGACCATTACACTGACCCGCTCCGGAATTTCAATGATTTTCGCCCGCGTTCAATCGAGCAGGTTGGGCCGGCGGGGTCAAATTCCGTTCTTTCGGCTCGCTGCGAAAGGCAACGCTGAGGCGGTTCCAGGCGTTGATCATGGCAACGGCCGCCGTCAAATCTACCAGCTCCTTGTTAGAAAAATGTTTTTTCACTTCCGCGTACACTTCATCCGGTGCACGCGTTTCAGCGAAACGCGTGACGGATTCCGCCCACGCCAGCGCCGCGCGTTCGCGCCCGGTGAAAAACGGCGCCTCGGGCCAGGCCGCCAGGCAATCCAGGCGTTGCTGGGATTCTCCCAGATGCCGCGCCTCCGTCGTGTGCAGGTCCAGGCAATAGGCGCAACCGTTGATTTGCGAAACGCGAATCTCGAGGAGCGCGCGCAACTTCGCGTCGGGAAAAACTCTTGTGAGATGATGGTGGACCCCGAGCAACGCCTGATAGGTATCCTCAGCGGCTTTCCGGTAAGCGATTCGTTCAGACATGAGGGATAATAGCCGAAAGCCGGCGTCATTCAAAATTTGTCCGTGTGGCCTTTTTCTCCTGGTGATAAAAAGCCTGCGCCCTTCGGGGGTTTATGCTAAAACCCTGTTCGCTGTTATGCCGATACCTGCCTTTCCCGAATCGTTGCGGAAATTTGAAATCTCCGGCCATGTCAACTTTGCCACCGGCAACGGCGGTTTGCCGAAATTTAACGTCACGACCCGCGGGAGCGCCGCGGAGATTTATCTTCACGGCGCGCATATTACCGGCTTTCAGAAGCATGACGAACCGCCCCTGCTGTTCATGAGTGCCCAAAGCCATTTTGCGCCAGGTCAGCCGATCCGCGGCGGTGTGCCCATTTGTTTTCCCTGGTTCGGTCCACGCGAAGGTGAGCCGGCGCACGGCCTGGCGCGCATTCTGGCATGGGAATTGGCCCGGACTGCTGCGGCCAAAGATGGCAGTGTAACCGTTCACTTGCGGCTGCCTCAAAATTCCATGAAACCGGAATGGTCGGGACTGCGGACGGAATTTGTCGTGACCATCGCGGACAATCTTACCATGGAGCTTGTCGCCACAAACGAAACGACGGGCCGAAGCCTGGAGATTGAGAATTGCCTGCACACGTATTTTTACGTCGGCGACATCGCACGGGTTTCGCTCGCCGGTCTGCAAGACCTGCCATTTGACGACTTTGCGGCGGGCGCCGCGGGTGCTCGCCAACTGGAAAAGGGTCCGGTTCTGCACATTACGAAGGAAACCAACCGCGTTTATCCCCATGCGACCGGTCCGGTGGAAATCCGCGACGAAAACCTGAAGCGGACGATCCGGGTGGAGAAATTCAATTCCCATTCGACGGTCGTCTGGAATCCGTGGACGACGCAAAAATTGCCGGACGACTTCGACCCGGCAGAACACCGACAAATGGTCTGCGTGGAATCCGGCAACGTGAAACAAAACAAACTTTCGCTTGCGCCCGGCCAAACGGCGAGTCTGCGGGTGATCCTCAGCAGCCGTGCGCTTTGAGCCGATGCCGGTTGCCGAAGGCTGGGCGCCTTGATGCTTCCGCCCGGTACGGCAGAAAAAACGCCGCTCACTCAATTCTTTGCTTTGCCATTTTCAGCCGGCGCGTGATTGAGGCACTGACGAATGGTGGTAAGCATTTGAGCGGGAGTAAAGGGTTTGCTCAGAAAGTTTCCATTGCCCCGGAAATCAGTTTTGGTGACCTCGGGTGTGTAGCCGGAAGTAAACAGCACCGGCAGCGACGGCTTGACGGCTTGCAGGCGGGCGGCCAATTCATCGCCCAGCAGACCTCCGGGCATCATAATGTCGGTAAACAACAGGTTAATTTCAGAGCTGTGGTTTTGAAATACATCCAGGGCGGCCCTGGCCGAAGCTGCCTCCAAAACACGATAGCCACTTTTGCGCAGTACCGCGGCCGTGAGGACGCGCACATGATCTTCATCTTCAACGACGAGGATGCATGCCGATCCTTTTTCAGGGGCTTTCGTTTGAAGCGCCGGCGGTTCTTCCGGATGGGGATTTTCCGGGCAAGCCGGCAGATAAATCCGGAACGTCGTGCCCTGGTCGATGGCACTTTGGACATCCACCCAGCCGTTATGTTGCTTGACGATGCCGTAAACGGTCGCCAGACCCAACCCGGTACCCTTGCCGATTTCCTTGGTGGTGAAAAACGGATCAAAGATGCGGGGTAGCAACTCCGGCGCAATTCCGCAGCCGGTATCGGAGACGGAAAGACAGACGTACCGGCCGGGACGGATTCCGGATTTTTCCTGCGCAGCATCGTGGTTGACGGCAACGGCATCCACACCGACGGTCAGTTTTCCGCCATCGGACATGGCATCCCGGGCGTTGACGGAGAGGTTCATGACAATCTGTTCCATCATGTTCAGATCAGCGTGGATCAGCGGCAGCCCGGGGGCGACATTCACGTCGAGGGTGATGCGGTCCTGCAGCAGTTGTATCAACGTTTCCTGGAGATGGTTGACGACCTGTCCAAGGTCGAGCGTTTCGGACCTGAGCACCTGCTTGCGGCTGAACGCCAGCAGTTGCCGGACGAGCCGCGCGGCTCTTTCCGCAGCGACGGAGATGTCGTTGAGCGGTTCGGTGCAGGATGGGTCCTGCCCTGGTTGCTCGCGCAACAAAGCGGCGTTGCCTTGAATCACCGTCAGGATGTTGTTGAAATCATGGGCGACCCCGGCGGCGAGCTGTCCCACGGCCTCCATTTTTTGGGAGTGGCGCAACTGCGCTTCCAGTTTCAACTGTTTGGCGATTTCCTCTTTCAGTTGCGCATTGGCGGCTTCCAGTTCCGAGGTCCGCTGGCGCACCAGGATGTCGAGGTCATTCAACTGGGATTGCACCTTGCGGTTCAGGCGCCACTTCTCCGTGAGCGCATGGGCCAGCTGCAGTACCTCAATGTTATCAAAAGGTTTCTTAAGGACTACCAGATCGGGAGAGTGGCCCAGTTTGTGGATCATCTCGTCCCAGGAATAGTCCGAATAGGCGGTGCAGACGACAATCTGGATATCCGGACAGCTTTCCCAGATATGGCTGATGGTTTCCACGCCATCCCATCCGGGCGGCATGCGTACATCCACAAACGCCAGCGCATAGGGCTCGCCTGCCGCTGCGGCCCGTTGGATCAGCTCCAGACCTTCCCGGCCTTGAAAAGCCGAATCAATCCTGAAACCGGCGAGCGGTGATAGCGCCAGGCTCTTCCCAAACAGCAACTCCTTGGTGCGCGCCAATCCGACGTTTTGGTCCTGCGCCTGGCCGAAAATTTTCCGGAAATCCGCGTGGATCGCAGCGTTGTCGTCAATGATCAGGATCCGGTTGCCGGCTTTGGCTGATGGCGCATTCATGACTTTTCGCCGGGTGGAGAGAGCGGTAAAATCAGGGTGAAGATTGCGCCACGGCCCGTGCCTTCACTGGCGGCGGAAAGCGACCCTCCCATTTCGCGGGCGTTCAGCGCCCCGATATGCAGTCCAAAACCGTGGCCGCTGGGGCGTGTGGTAAAACCATGGGAAAAAATACGTGTCAGGTTTTCAGCCGGAATACCGATACCATTGTCCTCGACCCGGGCCAGGACGCATTCGCCATCGGCTTGGGCGACGGTGATGGTAAGCCGCTTTTCGCCCTGGCCACACTCATCCAGCGCATACTTGGCATTGCGGACCAGGTTGATCAGAATCTGGAGGACCTTGTGTTTATCCACCATCAGGGGCGGCACTTCAGCAAACCGGCGGATGACATTGACTTCATGGCGGGCGAGGGCCGCCGCATTAATTTGCAGGGCGTCTTCCACCAGACTGGTCAAGGACACCTTTTCCAGCACGCCGGCAACGCGCGCATAGCTTTGCTGCATGGCGATGATATCCTTGATGTGATCAACGTTTTTGGCCAATTGGTCCAGTTCATGCAACGTCGTTACCTGTTCTTTTTGAAGTTCCTCAGCCACTTGAACGATGAATTCCGGCATTAATTTTCCCTTGGGATCGGTGGTCAGGAACGTTCCCAGGTCTCCGTTCTTCTCTTTCAACAAGTCGGTGGCTTTCAGAAGTGAATGGGTTTCCGATTTACGAACCTGATCGCGGAGCAGCGTGGCGGAGACATTGAGGCTGTTGAGAACATTGCCGACATTATGCAGCACGCCGGTGGCCACTTCCGCCATGCCCGCCTGCCGGGAAGCCAGCATGAGACTTCGTTGCGCCTGGGCCAGTTCGGTGTGAGCTTGTTCCTTGGCCTCGACCTGGTCCTGCAATTCCCGGGTTCGTTGCAGGACACGGATTTCGAGTTGGTCATTGGCGGTCTGCAATTCTGCCTGGGCCTGGTGCAGCAGTCTGTTTTTGCGCGTAATCAGGATGCCCCAGATCAACGCGATCACGAACACGACCACGGTCCCCACCAGCGCCCACAACAAGCGCGCCAGCGACCACCAGGGCGGTTGTTGCAGCAATAGCACATCGTTGAGAGAGCGAAGATGGAGCAGGAATGAACGTGGCTGCCCGTATTCGTCGTTCTGCACCTCATAAACCCCGGTTATCGCCAGCCGGCTGCCCAGTTCCAAGGGCTGCAAATTTTTAGTTCCAGTTGCAGCTGGACTAAGGCCGGCTTCGAAAATAAAACCTTTGGTCCGGATGAGCAAACGCGTCTCGCCATTTTTTTCCACCTGGTTGAGCAGTGTTCCCTCGGCTTTGACGAGCAGGCCGTCCAGATTCGCATCCGTGGAGTGGGTGGCCGACAATCGCAGGGGTTTGGGTTCTTCACCGCTGGCGATGCGGCGGTAAACCGCTTCGCGAAGGGCAAATTTTTGACCTTCCTCACCGGCAAAACCCACCACCTCAACCCGGTCTCCGGGCTGAAGAACATTCGTTTGCTGGCTCAGGGCAAAGACGCTGTCCGCGCCATCCTGCACATACAGGTAATGGCCCGGCGCATCCAGGACCACCGTGCCGGACGTGCGAATCCGCTGATTCAACGTGCTTTCCATGTTGAACCGTCGCAGGTTGGCCAGCGGACGGAGCGGCACCGCAAACAGATCATACGGTGCGGGTTCTTCAATCTGGATGTATTTTTGATCCGGCGTCCAAATCTGAATCCCGGTTAATTGATGCCGTGCATTGGCCAGGGCCGAACACACCCCCTGCAGGCGGATGATAGACCCTTTGTACGCATCGAAGGATTGCACCGCTGGAGTCCACGCCTGAAATTCTCCGCTTGATGTGCTCAGGTCAAAGTGCGCCAGGCCGTGGATCTGGCTTACATTCCGGACGAACCCCTGCATCTCTATCCACTTGCCTTCCTCCACGCCGGTCAGCGCCTGTTCCAGGGTCACCGGCCGCGGACCGACTATATTCCACCATCCCGTTCGGTGCAGCACGGCGTTGGTGACCACCGGTACAAAACTGCCCGTGTCGGTCATGCCGTTCAGCACCACAATCGTTCCCGATTTCATGGAGCCGGGGTCATCCCACTTCGGGTTGACCACCTGAATGCCGCCACTGGCGTCTTGTACGTACGCAAATGGATTGCTGGAATGCGCCCAGGTGACCACGCCGCGAAGACTGACCGGCAAATGTTGGCTTGCCTCTTCGAGGCTTAAGTCCCGGATTTGTTCAGCCAGGCGCAGGAGGAGAGTATTGGTGGCAGTCGTCAAGGATGGAACCGGTGTGTTGGTTGGAACGGCCAGCCGATACAGACCTTTGCGCAAACACTGCTGTACACCCACCGCGTACGGGTAACCAATCGCCTCCACCCGGTCCCCGAACCGCAGGGGTTGACTTTGTTTGCTCTGGATCATGATTTGTCCTGTGGCATCCCAGAGGGTGACCCATTGGCCGGGCTCGTATTTACGCACCACACCTTCCACCCGGACGAGGTTGTCCGGAGATAAGTCCGTCTGGATGTCCTTGCTGAAAGTGGTCGGAGCATTAAAGCGCGCATCCGTCGCCAGCGAACCGATCACCTTGACGTCCGCCGGACTGCTGGCCCACAAGGAAAGGTCGCTTAGATTTCCGTCTCGGTCGAACTGGGGGGAATAAACACATTTGATGCGGACCAAATCCCCCTGCTTGAATTGAACCGGGGAACCGTTGGTGCCCTTCAGCACGTAGGCTTTGGTCACCGTGTTGCCGGACAGGAGATTGATTGCACAATGGGTCGCTTCGTCCAGTTCGTTGTCAACCAGACCATCCACCGATACCAGATGGCCCGACATTGCCCGGGGGTTCTGGCTCAGGTCGGATACCGCCTCGGCCTTGAGCGGCACATTTTCTTCAAGAACGCGTATCCTGGTTTTGTTCCAAACAAATCGTTCCCGGTCAGGGATGATCACGCCATCAATGGCGAGCCGCTGGCCTGCTTTCAAAGGAATGGGTGAATCAAAAACCGGCAACCATATCGGGGTTCCCAGGCATTCGCCCGAAGCGTTCCCCCACTCGGCATCAACGAAATAAATCAGCACCTCGGTTTGAATCCGATACTCTTCGTCCGCGTGCGCCCGCGGCAAACCCCAAATTTCGGCAATATTGGTCAGAACCCTCGCGGTCGTGGGTGTTTGATCCGGAGTTTGGCCCCAAACCCCCGGTGCCGCGCTAAAAAACAGGCAGGCAACGATGCCTGCCAAACCCCGGCATAGTCCTTCCCTGCCGGGCGAGGATGGAAAAATCCAAGAGCGCACGATGCTTGAATTCTTGCCGTCAACCCGTCTTATCTGGGCGCGAGAATTCATACTTTATAGCGGTCCGATACCAGGCACGTTTTGCCGCGATTCAGCCCCGAATAAGCTGTATGGCCTTGGGCCAAACAACAGCGAATCAACCAGTCAGGACGAGCGCACCCGATTTGAAGCATACTTAATACCACAATGCCCGGTTCATTAATTCAGTAAACTTTGCCAAATCAGGAGTGTATTGGGCAAAAAAGCCACCGGGTAAATTCCCTGAGCGGTGAAAAGAAACAGGAGCT
This sequence comes from Verrucomicrobiia bacterium, assembly GCA_025451535.1. GTDB lineage: Bacteria > Verrucomicrobiota > Verrucomicrobiia > Limisphaerales > UBA11358 > UBA11358. The sequence continues at coordinate 72,428 of JANWKE010000082.1, read as the reverse complement.
CCATGGGAAATCCCGCTTTTTTGTTCGCCGGGGAAACAACCCAACGGCATATTCGCGGGCTGTGATTTCGGTCATTGAACATCAACCCGCCGGTGCGACCACGGATCTGGTGAAGCAGGTCGAGGAGATTTTTTCGCCGGCAGGCTTGCTCTCGCGCGCGAAGAATTTTGAATTCCGCCCCCAGCAACAGGCGATGGCGGTGGCCGTGGCGCAGGCATTGCAGAATCGCGAACACCTTGCGGTCGAAGCCGGCACCGGCGTCGGTAAATCGCTCGCGTACCTGATCCCGGCGATTCTGTTTGCTGTTGCGCAGAAGAAAAAGGCCGTTGTTTCCACGCATACCATCAACTTGCAGGAACAGTTGACGGAAAAGGACCTGCCCATGCTCACCGGCGTGCTCGGCGCGCTACCCGAACCGGTCAAATTCAGTTACTCCATGCTCAAGGGCCGGGCGAACTATCTTTGCACGCGCCGGTTGCAAAAGGCCATGCAGCAATCGGGCAATCTGTTCACCTCGTCCGAGGCTGAGGAGCTCCGGCGCATTTACGAGTGGTCGAAGGAAACACGGGACGGCAGCCTGTCGGACTTCGATGTCGAGCCGGAACCGAAGGTCTGGGCGCAGGTTTGTTCCGAGCGCGGTCTGTGTTCGCCCAAGGTTTGCGGTTTCCCATCCGATTTTGCCAGGAACCACGGCGTCTGTTTTTTTCAGCGCGCGCGGAATAAATTCCTTTCCTCGGACGTGCTGGTGTTGAACCACACGCTGTTTTTTACGCTGCTCGGGGGGATCGATGAGGAAGTCGAAGGCGGCATCCTGTTCAAGAACGACTTCGTCATTTTCGACGAGGCGCATCAGATGGAGCACGTCGCGTCCAAACACATTGGTTTGAGCGTATCGAGCGGCCAGGTGCGCTACGCTTTGAACCGGTTGTGGAATCCCCGCACCGAAAAAGGCCTGCTCGCCACCTTGCACAAGGGCGGCGCCGTGAAGCTCGTGGCCGACATTCTGGACGAAGCCGACCAGTTTTTTGAAAAGGTTGAAATGGCGTGCGAGGAACTTCAGAAATCGGCCGGCCGCAACCGATTTGGCGGTGGTGAAGGCAGCGAACGCCGCCGCACCTGGTCGGAATTGCGCATCCGCCGGCCCGAACTGGTAAAAGACAACGTGACGCTGCCAATCCAGCGGTTGCGCGAAGCCGTCAGCGATTTAATCAAGGCCAGCGACGACAAGGACATCGGGCAGGAACTGGTCGAGTGCAACCGGCGGCTGGACGAATTGCGCGCGGAGGTGAAGGCATTCCTCGAACAGAGCGCCGGCGACCACGTTTACTGGGTGGAACGCAGCGGCAAGGCACAGAGAAATCTCGCGCTGAACGCCGCGCCGGTCGATGTGGCGGAATTTCTCCGCCGCCGGCTGTTCGAGAGCGACACCAGCATCATCATGACCAGCGCGACGCTGGCCACGCAGTCCGTAGTCAATCGTCCGCAGACGGTAGCAGGACGATCGAAGGCAAAAGCTGCTGACTACGGACTGCTGGCGACTGACAAAACTAAAAGTCCCACTCTGGGCCTCCAGTATTTTATCCGCCGCGTCGGCGCGGAGTCGGCCGCGCAGCTCCAGGTCGGCACGCCGTTTGATTACGAGCGGCAGATGAAAGTTTTCGTTGCCCAAAAAATGCCTGATCCGCGCGAAACCGGATACGCCGATGCCCTCGAACATTGGATTAAACATTTCGTCAGGCAAACCCATGGCAAGGCATTCGTGCTGTTCACCAATTACAAGCTCATGCGGGAACTCGGCGAACGGATGGAACCGTTCTTCAACCAGCTCGGCGTCGCGTGTTTTGTGCAGGGCACCGGCACGCCGCGTTCGACCATGCTGGAGAAGTTCAAGGACGACGTGGACTCGGTGCTGTTTGGCACGGACAGTTTCTGGCAGGGCGTGGACGTGCCGGGCGAGGCGTTGAGCAACGTCATCATCACGCGGCTGCCGTTCGCCGTGCCCGACCATCCGCTCATCGAGGCGCGCATCGAGGCGATCGAGGCGCGCGGCGGCAATTCCTTTGGCGACTTTTCCCTGCCGGAAGCAATTCTGAAATTCCGCCAGGGCGTCGGCCGGTTGATCCGCACTAAAACCGACACCGGCATCATTGTCATTTTGGACAATCGGGTTCTAACGAAGCAATACGGCCAATCTTTTCTGGATGCCCTGCCGAAATGTCCGGTGGAGATTGTGTGAAGCGCTATTCGGAAACAGGCGCTCGCAGGTTCAACCCGGTGATAATATTTGTGTTGACGGGTTTCGTACTGACAGGATTGAAGAATGGATCGTAGCGTACGATTTCTTTAAAATCGCCGTCCTTGTTTTCTCCTCGCTCAATTTCTGTCAGCACACCATTTCTATACAATTCGCGCTCCGTACTTAATTTTGAACCATTTGGCTTTATATCAACTTGTTGAATTATTCTGTTTTTGTAGGCGGAAAACACATCCGGAATGCCGTTAAAATCAGTGTCTCTTTCTAGCGTGTCAGTTCCATCGTCAGAATACGTCCACCAAACGTCCGGTTTTCCATCGAAGTTGTTATCGTACTCGGCGCGCAGGACCCGTCCATGTTCATAATAGGCCCAATGATCCCATTTCCCGTCGAGGTTTCGGTCTTGAAGGAATTCGACCAGATCTCCATTGCGATAGACCCACTGTTCATCAGCCTTGCCGTGGCTGTAATGATAATATGTTTTTGTCCCGAACTCGGTTGCCCACTGATAGAGCAGACAAAGGATAACTCCCATGATCGCTCCCAGAACCATGCCAACCAGCAGCTGGCCTGGAGCAGGCTGTTTTGGTGAAACGGGTTCTGGAGGAGACGAAGCGGCGGCTTCGGTTTCAGCCTGCTTGATTTCCACGGGTGACGCCTGCGCGCTCAGCAAAGCGATTGCCGCTTCAGTGTCAGAGGTGAGAACGGACAAACGCACCCCGCCGGCAACTGTCAAATTGGGATACATGCCACCGCCGTCGTCGGCACTTAGCCAGCACTTGATGCCATGCGCTTCGAGATTCGACGCTGCCAGTTGCGCGGCTTCATGGCTGATGAAAGTGTGAACAACTGCCGTTTCAACTTCGTCGCGGGGACGGCTGTTGACGGGTCCGGGTTCAGCCGGAAATGATGGGAGCGGGTGACCGTCAATCGCGCAAACCGAGGCTTCGTCCGGGTATTCTTTCCCACAATACTCGCACTTTTTCATTCGCCGTTGTTTTACGCTTGAAAAATCTTGTGTCGAGAAGAAAGGGTTCTACCAAGGGGTCGCGCCGGCGGCGTTAGCCCCATCAACCCGCCCGCCCGAATACCGGTTGAAATTATTGCTTCGGCAAATCAATGCGTTTTCCGGTTCTGGCGGATTCACGGGCGGCATCGAGAATTTCCATCACGGTCAGATTCATGGCCAGGGAAGAAAGCCCGGAAGGTTGAATTTGTTTGCGCACCACGGCCACAAGATACGACAGGTAATCCGCGTCCACGCCGGTCAGCGGAGGAACCGTGGATTGGGTTTCCGCACCGTTGTTTTTCATCACGCGCAGCACGTTGCTTTGCGGCACAAGCACATAGCCGCCAGTGCCGTAGATTTCCATGTCCTTCCGGTTGTAAGGCCAGTTCCAGGAGGCCTGGATGATTCCTTGCGCCCTGGGATAAGTCACCACGATCGTCGCCTCGTCTTCCACTTTCGGATACACCTTGGGCTTGAAGTGTTGCGTGACAGCGAAAACCGAGGTCGGTCTTTCACCCTGCATCAGCCACGTCATCAGGTCTGCGCCGTAACAGCCGAAATCCATCAACGCACCGCCGCCGTCCAGTTTAGGATCGGTGAGCCAGGCCAGAAAATCCTGCGAGCAGCCGATTTCCTTCGGGCCGTAATGTCCGTCGTTCACCTCGATTTTGCGGATGTCGCCGATGGCATGTTGTTGGTAGATCAGGTTGTAAGCCTCGTGATTTCCAGGATACCAGGTGGTTTCATAGTTCACGATAATCGGGATGCCATATTTCTTTGCGACGGCGGCAATAGCGCGGCCATCCTTCAAACTGACCGCCAGCGGTTTTTCCATCATTACCGTCAGGCCGTGCGGGGCGCATTCCTCGACCACGCGGCGATGGTCGTACGTGCTCGTGAAGGTCGCCACGGCATCCACATTCGTTCGGGCGAGCAGCCCTTCCAGGGTGGCATGAAAAAGGTTTGTGTTCAGATTGAAGGTCGCCGCGATGCGCATGGCCAGGTCGTGATTCGGCTCAACAATGCCGACGAGTTGAACGTCCTTGCATTTGAGTACGTTGGGCAGAAAACCCTTCACATGATCGTGAACCAGGCCGTAAATGGCCAGGTGCACTGGCGGGGGATCGGTTTCGGCTGCGTCAACCCGGGCAAAGCAAAGAGCCATCAAACCAATAATGAACAGGGGGAGGTTTTTCATAAGTGTGAATGGTTGCAGGAACGAGGCGTGTTAAAAACGTTGAGTGGATCGTTCCTGATTTATATTCATGGTTCAGAAATTCAAATCGGATCAGCCCTTGACTGGATGTCTTCTTTTTCCTTTTGCAGGCATTCGGGGCACATGCCGTGAGACGTTTGCGTGGCAAATTTGGAGTTGAAATACTCTTCCAGGGTAAGCCATTCCCCTTCGTGGCAAACGCGGCGGCACCAACTGCATATTCGCAGAAATTCTTCAAGGTAATGCAGCCGTTTCAGCAGCCGCCTGGTCGCCAGATGGACCCAGGCCCAGATCAGCGAAACCACAAGGGTCCGGAGGATGGCCCGATGCCAATTGGGAGTAAATGGCTCGCCGAAAATAAAATGAGGAATCCGCATTATTTCTGTCAGCCAGGAAAGCGCGATAATCAATGAGAAGCCGAAAGCTTCAATCCAAAGGATCGTATCCGATTTTCCCTTAACTTGTTTCATAAATTTTACTGTGCTCGCGCCGGCATTTTTTGTCCAGAAAAAGCCGCGTCCGGTCCGGCGCCACCGGGAAGGACTGCCACCTCGGGCAAGTTGTATGGATCGTCACGCACTTGGAACCAAAACGTCACTTGCCAAAGTAAACCGCAGGATTAAATTGGCAGGGTAGTTCAAGTTTAAGCGGCGGACGTTGGATACAAGTCGTGTTTGTAATTTGTATGTGGTTCAACGCCCGCTGCGCTTTTTCCCCGATTCTCGACAGCATTGCGTCCAGCCATTAAACTTCTGGCACATGACCCGCACCGAGAAACTGCTTACCGAGCTTGTCGCCCTGCCCAGCGTCAATCCCGCTTTTCTCCCGCCACGACATCCCAACGCCGGAGAAAAACGCGTTGCGGATTTTCTGGCGTCGGTCGCCGCGCAGGCCGGGCTCGAAGTCGAATTTCAACGGGTGCGCCCCGGACGATCCAACCTGATGGTGCGCCTGCGGCCACGGGGCAAAGCCCGCCAGACCGTCCTGCTCGCGCCACACCTCGACACGGTCAACGCCGGGGATTCGCAATTTGTGCCACGGCGGAAGCACGGTCGCCTCTGTGGCCGCGGCGCGTGCGACGCGAAAGGCTCGGTCGCCGCGATGTTCGCCGCGCTTTGCGAATTGGCGGAATCGAAATCGTGCCCGCAGGAAACCGAGGTTGTTTTTGCCGGATTGGTGGACGAGGAACACGCGCAGGCCGGTTCCCGCGCGCTGGTCCAAAGCCGGTTCAAGGCTGATTTGGCCATCGTCGGCGAACCGACGCGCCTGCAAGTCGTCACTGCGCACAAAGGCATTTTGTGGCTGGAAGTCGGGACGCGCGGCAAGGCCGCGCATGGCGCAATGCCGCAATTCGGCAAGAGTGCCATTCGCGAAATGGCGCGCATCGTGGAGACGCTGGAGACGGATTACGCCGCGCGGTTGCGAAAGTGCCGTCATCCGTTGCTCGGTGCGGCGACGGTGAACGTCGGCACCGTCTGCGGCGGCACGCAGCCGAACATCGTTCCTGACCGTTGCGCCATCACGGTTGACCGGCGGACGTTGCCCGGCGAAACGGACGCCGGCGTGCGCCGCGAAATCGGCGCGTTTCTCAGCTCAAAAGGATTGAACGCGAAAATTTCCAGCATCACGCTGGCGCCGGCACGGCCGTTGGAAACCAATCCAAAGCTGCCGCTGGTCCGGCAATTTTTACAGAGCATCGGCCAACCGCGCCCGAGGGGGGTTGATTTCTTCTGCGACGCAGCACTGTTGTCGGCGGGCAAGATTCCCGCTGTCGTCTTCGGCCCCGGCGACATCGTGCAGGCGCACACTGCCGACGAATGGATTTCGCTGACGTCACTGGAACGTGGTAAAAATTTATTGTTGCGATTTCTGAATTCACTTCCTTGAATTCGCGGCTTTTCGTATTGTCCAACGCCCATGCCCGCAGAAACAACCGAATCCGCGTCCGTGGCCGCCGGGACCAAACCGCACGCCACCTTTTTCCGGCAGAGCGGCTGGCTGATGATGGCGAACGTCGGCAGCGGCGTGATGATGTACGCGGTTCATTTGTTGAACAAAAAAATTCCCCCGGAGCAATACGGCATCTTTGGCGTGCTGCTGGCGGTGGCGATGTTTGTCCCGAACATGCCGTTGCAGATGGTGTTGGCGCAGCAAACAGCGCAGGCGCTGGCCACCGACCGGAAGCGGGAGCTGGCGGGGATAATCCGGCTGGCGTGGCTGGGGACATTTGGCCTGTGTCTATTGCTGGCACTCGGCACGTTCATCTGGCAGAAGGATATTCTGACGGGTTGGCAAATCACCAATCCGGCTGATTTGTGGATTACGGTCCTCGTGGTGTTGTTTTCCTTCTGGCTGCCGATGTTTTGGGGTGTGCTTCAGGGGCAACAGAATTTTCTCTGGTTCGGCTGGACATACATTTTCAACGGCGCGGGCCGGCTGGGCATCGCATCGTTCCTCGTGCTCGTGCTGGGCGCTTACGCGGGCGGAATGATGATGGGCGTGTGCCTGGGATTGGCCATGGGTGTCGGCGTCGCCATCTGGCAAACCCGGTCGCTGTGGCTATTGCCCGCGCTGCCGTTCGACTGGCGCAGCCTGCTGAAACAAATCGTTCCGTTGTTGCTGGGATTTGCCGCCGTTCAGTTCTTTTTCACCGCGGACACCATGTTCGTCAAAGCGTATTTTTCGGGGGATGACGCGGCGTTTTACGTGAGCGCCGGGACGTTGTCGCGCGGGCTCATGTGGCTGGTAGTGCCACTGGCTACGGTAATGTTCCCGAAAATTGTCCACAGCGTGGCGCGCTCGGAGAAGAGCGACCTGCTGGGTTTGGTACTGCTCGGCACGGCCATCCTGGCGGCCGGCGGCGCGGTGGGATTGACCATTCTGGGACCCTGGATTGTCAGGTTGGCGTACTCAAAAGATTATGTCTCGGTTGCCGCGGCGGTGCTGCCGTGGTACGCATGGGCGATGGTGCCTTTGTCACTGGCCTTTGCGCTGGTAAATAACCTGCTGGCGCGCTCGCAATTCCGCATCGTGCCGGTGCTGCTGCTGCTCGCCGCAGCCTATGGCATTGCGCTGACGCAATTTCACGACACATTGATCACGGTGCTGAAGACGCTGGGCGTTTTTAATCTGCTGCTGTTGGGCGTGTGCGCGGGGTTCACTTTTTTGGGTCCAAAGTCCGGGGTCTGAAGTCCAAAGCCACGGCCTTACTCGACCCTGGACTTCGGACTCTGGACTTGAGACTCCGACAACGGTGGCGGGGCGCTGAGTTTTCCGTAAATCCAGCCTTCCAATGGACGCAACGGGCGAAGCAGTTTGTAGAGCCGCGGCCAGTAAATCAACCGGACGCGGACCGTGGAGAGAAGCATCGTCAACGACGTCCGGCCCAGCACCACTTTTGACCCGATTTTGTCCGTCCATTCGGTCGGCACTTCGAGGATGCGGAAGCCCGCGCGATGCAAGGCAACCAGCAGGTTGATGTCGAACGCCATGTCGGCGATGCGCAGGTAAGAATGGATTTTTTCGACGGCTTCACGTTTCATCACCTTCGCACCGCATTGCGTATCGCGGATGTTCAACCAGAACAGCAATTGCACAATCAGATGAAATACGCGGCTGGCCAGCTGGCGGTGGCCGGCCTGCGACTGGTGAATGATTGCGCCGTGCCGCCAGCGCGAACCGATGACGCAGTCCGCCGCGCCGAGGTGCCGGACCAGGTCAAGGAAGGCGTGCGGCGGGGTTGCGCCGTCGGCATCCGTGTATCCAATAAAATCTGCGAACGGCGCCAGTTTGAGGCCCTCGATGAGCGCGCCCCCTTTGCCGATGGAGCCGGGAAAATTCAGATAGCTGACACTCGCATAATCCCTGGTAACGCGCTGCACGATGCCCAGCGTGTTGTCCGTGCAGCCGTTGAGAATGACGACCAGTTGGAATTTACCGCGGTACTGTTCCTGAAAAAAACGGGCGTAATCGCGCAACACCGGTTCGATGCGGCGCTCCTCGTTATAGGCCGGGATCAGGAGCAAGAGACTGGGATCAGGCACGTGGATTAAGTAACAAAGAATTTCAAAATTGCAACGCTGCGGCACCTTTCGCTTGCGGCAACCATCACAAACCGTTATCCATGCTCAATGGATCCCCGCGAAGCCCTAATCGCGTTGAACCTCATCGAACACGTCGGCCCGGTCCGCGCCCGTTCGTTGCTCGAACACTTCGGGGACGCCCCCAAAATTCTGGCCGCCTCCAAATCCGCCCTGCTCCGCGTCCGCAACATCGGCGACGAAACCGCCGAGGCGATTTGCCATTGGGAAAAATCCATTGACCTCGCCGGCGAGTTGAAACGGATTACGGAATCCGGCTGCCGCGTTCTGATTCAGAGCGATGACGAATATCCCGCCCTGCTCCGCGAGATTTACGATCCGCCACTGGCGCTTTACGTCAAGGGCGGGTTGACCGCGAAAGACAAGAATGCGGTGGCCTTGGTTGGCTCACGGATGACGACGCATTACGGCATTGAAGCGGCACGCAAGCTGGCATACCAACTGGCCTATGTCGGCGTCACCGTCGTCAGCGGCGGCGCCCGCGGCATTGATACGGCGTCGCATCAGGGCGCACTGGCGGCGAAAGGTCGGACGGTTGTGGTTCTCGGCACAGGCATCAATGTCGTGTTTCCACCCGAGAACAGGGATTTGTTTGAACGGGCGGCGGCCAACGGCGCGGTCATCACCCAGTTCCCCTTCAATCGCAACGGCGACAAACAATCCTTCGCCATCCGCAACCGGATCATCGCGGGCATGACGCTCGGCACGGTGGTGGTGGAGGCCGACTTGAACAGTGGCGCGCTCATCACGTCGAATTTCGCGACGGAATACGGCCGGCAAGTGTTCGCCGTGCCGGGGCGGATTGATTCGCCACGCAGCAAGGGTTGTCACGACCTGATTAAAAAGGGCGCCAAGTTGTGTGAAGGCGCCGAGGACGTTCTGAGTGAATTCGAGTATTTGTTTCCGGGGAGCAACCGCGCGCCGTCGCCCGGTGAAACCGGCGTGTTGCCGGCGCTGGAATTGTCCGAAAACGAACAACGTGTTTATGATTCCCTGAGCCGCGATGAATCGGCGATTGACGAGGTCATCCGGCGGAGCGGGTTGCCGAGTTCGGCCGTGAGCGTGGCGTTGTTAAGCCTGGAAATGAAGCGGGCGGTCAAACAATTGCCCGGAAAGTTATTCGTGCGGAACACATGATTTGAGATTTCCTAAAAATCGCTTTTGAGGTTGTAACGGCGGTCTATGACCGCCGAATTCCGGTCCTTTTCAATCCCTTATGGCGGTCACAGACCGCCGCTGCCGGTGTTTTGCGAGGTTTCGATTTGCGAACCGGAGCTTGCACAAAGGCGACCAACCGACTAGAACCGCAGGAACCCATCACGTTTATGGCAAACTATAAAGTCATAGGAAGCGATCAAAAAGAATACGGCCCGGTCACTGAGCAGCAACTGCGCCAATGGATTGTGGACGGCCGGGTCAACGCCCAAACCCGGGTCCAGGCCGAAGGCGCGACCGGATTCAAAACGCTTGCCGAACTTCCCGAATTTGCCGGCGCGTTCCAGGGTCCCACGCCACCACCATTGCCGGTTGGCGCAGCCGCCAACCCGGCAAAAACCAGTGGCATGGCCATTACCTCCCTGGTGCTGGGGATACTGGGCATTGTCACGTGCGGCATCACCGTGCTCCTTTCCGCGCCCGTCGGCTTGATTCTGGGAATTGTCGCGATGAACAAGATTGGTAAGAGCTCGGGGCAGCTTCGCGGCAAAGGATTGGCGCTGGCGGGTGTCATTATGAGCAGCCTCACGTTTTTGCTGATACCGATTTTTGCCGCGATGCTGCTGCCGGCGCTCGCGACGGCCAAACAAAAGGCCCAGGAAATCAATTGCATCAGTAATGAGAAACAACTGGCGCTGGCGGTCAGAATTTACTCCGGCGACAACACCAATCATTTTCCACCTGCCGTAACGTGGTGCGACGCAATCAAAACCAGCGTCGGCTCGGAAACGGTATTCAAATGTCCGGCCGCCAATTCCGCCAGCCGCTGCGGTTATGCCTTCAACGCCAAGCTCGACGACATGGACGAAAGCAGCGTTGATCCGCAGACCGTGATGATTTTTGAATCGGATGGCGACTGGAATGCGCATGGTGGCCCCGAACAGATGATTGGCAAGCCGCGCCACGCTCATGTGTTCGTGGTGGCCCTGGCCGACGGCAGCGTCCAGGACGTACCCGAATCCCGGCTCGGCACGCTGCGTTGGGACCCATAACCGGAACTCAAGGACGGAGCGGAGGGCCTGCGTATTTCATCACCGGTGATGGCGAAGCATTGCCGGAAAAATATTCTTTCGAGATGGATTATCTGCAAACGAGGGCTTGCGCAAAGGCCTTTAACCGACTAGAACCCGAGGGAAATCAGCGCAATTATGGCAAACTACAAAGTGATAGGAGGTGACCTGAAACAGTATGGGCCGGTTTCCGCGGAAGAACTGCGCAAATGGATTGCCGATGGGCGGTTGAACTCTCAGTCGCTCGTGCAATTATATGGCGACATCGAATGGAAACAACTGCAACTGTTTCCTGAGTTCGCTGATGTGCTGGCTGACAAGCCCGCCACCTTGAGCCCGCCGTTGCCCATGGCACCTCCCACCGGGTGGCTGGAGCGTGATTATGAACTGGACATTGCCGGGTGCATCAGCCGCGGCTGGGAACTGTTCAAAAATAATTCCGGGCTGCTCTTCGCGGGCACGCTCATCTACCTGCTGATTGAAGGGGCCTTTAGCGTGTGTGCCCAGGTTCCGTTCCTCGGCCCGTTGTTCTCCATTGTGAACCTGGTTATTGCCGGACCCTTGATGGGCGGAGTTTTCCTTATGTTCCTTCACGCCATCCGCGGCCAACCGGCATCGGTGGGCGATGTGTTTGCCGGTTTCCGGCTGGCGTTTGGACAGCTTTTCCTGGGATATCTGGTCCCCGCCTTGTTGACCGGGCTCTGCCTGATTCCCTTTGTGATTTTTTTGGCCGTGAAACTCATACCCGTGGTTGGCCATCTCCATAATGCCACGCCCGACAGTGCCGAAATTCAAAACCTGTTGCCGGTCCTCGAAGGGATTTTTCTAAAGTGCCTGCCGGTGTTGTTGATTTGCCTGGTTCCGATGATTTATCTGCAGATCAGCTGGTTGTTCGTGTTGCCGTTAATCATAGATAAAAGGATGGGCTTTTGGTCCGCGATGAAGGCGAGTTGGAGGCGGGTCAACAAGCATTGGTGGCCGGTGCTTGGGGTGGCGGTGCTCGCGGGCCTGATCAATATCGGTGGACTGCTGTTGTGTTGCGTGGGCATTTTGTTTACCTTGCCTATTGGTTTGGGGGCGCTGATGTATGCTTATGAAACCGTCTGTTCCCCGGCCGAACCGCCGGGTGCTTAGCCGTACCGCCGCCCGGAACGCCGCGTTGGTCAACCAGTTCGCCACGCCGGGCTTGGGCTCGCTCATGGCCGGCCGGTGGATGGTTGGGATAGGACAACTGCTCGTATTCGTGATCGGCTGTATCATGATCACCATGTATCTCTTTCAGTTGGACCTTCATGCGTATGGGCAGGCAACCGGGGAATTTGAACCCGACCCGCATAAACGGCTCGGTGAAATTGGCTTGGTTTTGTTCGTCGCGGGCTGGTTCTGGGCGTTGATAACCAGCGTCAGCCTGATGCTGCGGGCCAAGTCGGAGGCACCGCCCGCGTCGCAAACAGTTCCACCGCTGCTGGCGAATCCGCCGGCGGTGCCGCCAAAACTGACGGAATAACACCCAAAATCGGAAAGGCCTGTTATGTATAAAATTATTGGAACCGACAGCCAGTCCTATGGCCCCGTCAACGCGGAACAACTCCGGCGCTGGATGGCCGAGAACCGGGTCAACGCGCAAACCCTGGTTCAAACCGAAGGCGCGCCCGACTGGAAACCGCTGTGTTCAATTCCAGAATTCGCGCCCGAATTGAAGACGGTCCCCCCGACCATCGCGCCGCCGCCCGTTTTCGCGGCGCGGGCGTCCAACAAAATCCCCGCGGGCGTTTGCGGAATTTTGCTGGGCAGCCTCGGCATCCACAAATTCATTCTGGGCTATACCGGGGCGGGGCTGGTCATGCTGCTGGTGTCCCTGCTCTCCTGTTTCGTGCTTTGGCCCGTCATGCACCTCATCGGCCTCATCGAAGGCATCCTTTATTTGTGCAAGTCGGACGAGGAATTTGTGCGCGTCTACGTGGACGGGCGCAAGGAATGGTTCTGAAATTTGCCAAATCGCAAAACCCGAACGATGCTGAACGATGTCAAAACTCAACGCCTCTGAAATCAAGTCCGCGCGGGTTGCCGTGCCGGATTGGACCAAAACGGGTGCGACAATTTCGCGAACGTTTCAATTCAAGGATTTTCCCGCCGCCGTTCGATTTGTGAACGCCGTCGCCACAATTGCCGAGCAGGCGTGGCACCACCCGGACATTGACATCCGCTGGAACAAAGTCACGCTCACGCTTACTACACATGACGCGGGCGGCCTGACGGAAAAGGATTTTGACCTGGCGCAAAGATTCGACCGGTTGCCCGCCGCCGAAGTCTAAAACACCACCGGCACGCCTTCCTCCAGCATTCGGGTCTGGGGCGTGAGTCCTTCCCTTTCGACGATCTGTCGCAGCCAGCGTGGCGGCTCATCCAGGGCCTCGAATGACAATTTGAACGTTCCGTAGTGCATCGGCACCAGCCAGTGCGCCCGCAGGTCCTTGAACGCCTTCACCGCCTCGTCCGGACCCATGTGCACGCGGCGGAATGATTCCGGGTGATAGGCGCCAATGGGCAGCAACGCGATCTCCGGCGAAAATTTTTCTCCGATTTGTTTGAACCCATCGAAGTACGCGCTGTCACCCGCGTGATAGATTTTCCGTCCCTGGTACTCGAGCACGAACCCGCCGTAACCACGATGATGATCGGCCAGCGTGCGTGCGCCCCAATGCCGGCTCGGTGTGAACGTGACCCTCCAATCCCGGTGCGAAAAACTCTCCCACCAAACCAATTCAATGACACGGGAAAAGCCGAGGTCAAACGCCAGGTCGCCAACGCCCCACGGCATGAGGCCGATTTTCGGGTGCGGCAGCCGGCGCAGGGTCGGCTTGTGGAAATGATCGAAATGCGCGTGGGTCAGCAACACCAGGTCAATCGGCGGCAGGTCGCGGATTTTCAAACCGGAACGCTTGATGCGCTTGAGCAGAAACAGCCAGTTCGCAAAATTCGGGTCAATCAGCACGTTCAGGTCCGTGAATTGTATCAAAAACGACGCGTGGCCGATCCAGGTGATGGCCACCTGGCCACGCGATAATTTGGGAAAAACCGGGCGGCGATGATAACCGGTGCGCGGCGTCAGCAGGGCCTTCCAGACCAGTTCCTGGAAAAACGTGCGCGGATTGAAGTGCTTGGATGGCGTTAAATCCTTGAACGAGCGCGGCAGCCGCCGCGGGGGCAATGTCGGACGCTGCGAAAAAGGTTTCGTCATACAACGTCTGCATTTTACCGTCGTTGCCCGGCGAATGAAATGTAAAATGCCGCATCGATTTTTTTATTATTCCGTCATTTTTTTCAATTCACTCTCCGGTTGCCCACAGCGTTATCCTGCCACAAATGAACGCCAACCGGCTTGGATGCGCGCATTTGTGACTTGCCAGTGATTGGGAGCAAAGCGCACATTGCCGGCACCCAAGTCGTTCCGCAGTCGAAAGGCAAAATTTATGGAACCGACCATTGCTCTCATTGTCCTGGTAGTTCTTGGAATCCCGCTGGCTCTGGCCGTCTGGTTGATTGTCCGGGCCATCAACGCGAAAAATCACATCGACGAACTTTCCCGGCGCATCGGCACGCTTGAATTGGAATGGTTCCGCCTGCGGCAATCCCGTGAACGTGAAATGGCAAGGCCGTCGGAAGCCACGCCTGGGCCGCAACCAAAGCCGGCCGCGCCGGTTCCGTTTACACCGCCAAAACCGGTGGTCGTTCCGCAACCAATTGTTCAACCGGAAATTCCGCCAGCCGTCGCACCGCCGCCCATTCCGCCAATGCCCGAGCCGGTTTTTTCCGGGCCTTTGCCGCCATTTTCCAGCACCTCGGAACCGCTGCGCCAGCCCGTGCCGAAAATCAATTGGGAACAGTTCATGGGGGTCAAGGGTTTTGCCTGGCTCGGCGGATTCGCTCTGTTCCTCGGCGTCGCCTTTTTCGTCAAGTACTCGTTCGACAATAATCTCGTTTCCCCGGAACTGCGTGTGGCCATCGGGTTCCTCGTGGGTCTCGGCCTGCTTGTCGGCGGCGTGGTGATGTCGCGGAAAAACTTCACCGCGCTCTCACAAACATTGTGCGCGACCGGCGTCGTCATTCTGTACGCCGTCACCTTCGCCTGCCGCTCGATCTACCATTTTGAATTTTTTGGCCCGTTGCCGACCTTTTTGCTGATGGCGCTCATCACGGCAACAGCCTTCCTGTTGGCGGTCCGGCTGGACGCATTGGTCGTCGCCATCCTCGGGATGTTGGGCGGTTTTCTCACGCCGATTCTGCTTTCGACCGGTCAGGACAATCCGCTGGGTCTGTTCGGTTACATTGCCATTCTCGACGTCGGCTTGCTGGTCGTTGCGCTGGTTCGTCGCTGGCACTTTCTGGCGGCGCTGGCGGCACTGGGGACCGCCTTCATGCAAATCGGCTGGGCGGGAAAGTTTTTCGTCAGCGGACAATATTTCGCCGGTGACAGGATTTTCATCGCCCTCGCCGTGTTGTTGGGCTTCAACGCGCTCTGGCTCGTGGCCAACGGACTGGCGAAACGCCGCGGCCAAATCAATCAATGGTTTTCCGGTTCGTCGCTCGGCCTGGTCGCGGTGGCGCTGGCGTTCACCGCGTGGTTTCTGGATTTTTCACCTCTCGCACAGCGTCCGTGGCTCATGTTCGGTTTCGTTTTCCTGATTGACCTGGTCGCTCTTGCCGTTGCGTGGGTCGATGAAACAGTTTGCCCCGCCCGGTCCGTCTCCGGCTTTGCCGTGTTCGGATTGCTCGCCTTGTGGACCGCAAAATCCCTGTCGAATGAATTGCTCAACGCCGGCCTCGTGTTCTATTTCATCTTCGCGGTCCTCCATTCGGCCTGGCCGGCGTGGATCCAGCGCCGGCGTGGTGCTACGCAGCAGAATTGGGCAAATCACCTCTTCCCGATTCTCGCACTGGCGCTGGTGCTCGTGCCCGTTTTTAAACTCGCCGAGGTTTCGTTCATTGTCTGGCCGTTCATATTACTGGTGGATTTGCTGGCCATCGGACTCGCGGTGTTGACTGCCACGCTGCTGCCGGTGCTCGCGGTGCTGCTGCTGACGCTCGCCGCCACCGGCGCGCTCATATTCAAAATCCCCGCCGACCTCACCGGTCTGCCGACTTCCTTTTTCCTGCTGGGCGCTTTCGTGGTTTTTTTCGTTGTGGCGGGCATCTGGCTCGTCAGGAAATTCAACCCCGGCGCCTTGAAAGCCGGGATTAAATTTGGCGACGACCTCACGGCGCCCGGTGATCTGGCTGCCATTCTGCCCGCGTTTTCCATCGTGCTGCCGTTTCTGCTGCTCATCATGGCCACTTTGCGGCTGCCCTTGATCAATCCCTCGCCGGTGTTCGGCCTGGCGTTGTTGCTGGTCGTACTGCTGTTCGGCGTGACGAAATTATTTTCCTTCGACTGGATGCCCGCCATCGGTCTGGCGTGTGTGGCGGCACTCGAATGTGCCTGGCATTTCAGTCGTTTCGATCCGGCAAATCCCAGCCAACCACTCAATCTCGTGCTGGCGTGGTATTTGATTTTCTTCGCCCTGTTCGCGGTGTTCCCGTTTTTATTCCTGCGGCCATTTGAAAATAAAGTCGTTCCCTGGGCCGCCGCTGCCATGGCCGGCCCCCTGCAATTTTTTCTCATTCACCGTTTCGTTGCCGCTGTTTATCCGAATCAATTCATGGGACTTTTGCCCGCGGCGTTTGTCCTGCCCGGATTGTTGAGCCTGGTCATCGTGCTTAAAACCGTCCCGGCCGAAACCAAAGCCCGCCTGACTCAATTGGCCTGGTTTGGTGGGGTGGCGCTCTTTTTCATCACGCTCATTTTTCCCATCCAATTCGACCGTCAATGGATCACCATTGGCTGGGCGCTGGAAGGCGCGGCCTTGTTGTGGCTCTTCCATCGCGTGCCGCATCCGGGGCTGCGCCTGGTCGGCATCGGACTGCTCGCGATTGCCTTTGTCCGGCTCGCGCTCAATCCCGCGGTGCTCGAATATCATCCGCGAGCCGCGACGCCCATTTTCAACTGGTACCTGTACGCCTACGGCATCGTCACCGCGGCTTTGTTTGCCGGCGCAAAACTGCTCGCGCCGCCGCGAAATCAAATTTCCGCCATCAACACCCCGCCCACCCTCGCCGGACTGGGCACCGTGCTGGCGTTTCTCCTGTTGAACATCGAAATCGCGGATTATTTCAGCGCTCCCGGCTCGACGCTTACGTTCCAGTTCAGCGGCGATTTCGCGCGGGATATGACCTATTCCATCGCCTGGGCGTTGTTTGCGCTGGTGTTGCTCATCATCGGGATTCTCAAGAAGGTTCCCGCTGCCCGTTACGCCGCCATGGGCTTGTTGTGCATCACGTTGCTGAAGCTTTTCTTCCATGACCTGGCGCGGCTGGGCCAGCTTTACCGCATCGGCGCCTTCGTTGGCGTGGCCGTTGTCGCGATGCTGGCATCATTCGCGTACCAGAAATTTTTTGCCGCCGGCGCAAAGAAAAAGGAATCAAAAGATGAACCGACTCGATAATTTTCTGGCGTACGGGATTTGCGGATGCGTGCTGTTAACGGCCTTTTCCGCTGCCGCCACCCTGCCGTCCGCCTGGCAGCACGAGCAGACGTTCAATGTTTCTACGACCGGGCTCGTGAGAATCAATCTGCCGGTCGAAACGCTCGATGCTGCGCGTCCGGCGCTCGAAGACTTGCGCCTCTACGACGACGCGGGCAGCGAGGTGCCCTATTTGATCGAACAGCCGATGCCGGCGCCAAAAATTGTCCGGAGCGCGAAATCATTCCAGGTTTCGCTCAGTGCCAACAACACCGTTATTCTGCTGGAAACCGGATTGGCGCAACCGCTCGATGCCGTCACCCTCGAAACGCCCGCCGGCGATTTCATCAAAGCCGTGCGCGTTGAGGGTTCGGGGGACGGCAAGAGCTGGCGGACGTTCGCCCTGGGCCGACCGATTTTCTGCCAGTCCTACGGCGCGGCGAATTTGAGAATTTCGTTTCCGCCAGCGGCGGCCAAATGGCTGCGGCTGACGGTGGACGACCAGCGCTCGCAGCCGGTCCCCTTCACCGGAGCGCGCGTCCACGCCGCCACCGGCGAATCGGCTCCGGTGGAAGCCCTGCCGGTGACCATTACTGAGCGCGATGAAAATCCCGGCGAGACCCGGCTGGCGTTGAACCTTGGCGCGGCAAATCTGGATGTTGCCGGTTTGCAGATTGAAGCCACTGAACCGCTCTTCACGCGCCAGGTTTCCATCGCCGTCCCGCAAATTTCCGAGGACGCCATTCGCGAGCAGATGATTGGACAGGGCGTGATTTACCGTGTCGCCATCGAAGAACAACCCGCGTCTGAAAATCTGTCCGTGCCGCTGGAAAACCGGGTCCGTTCGCGCGAGCTGATTTTGTTCATCAAAAATGGCGACAGCCCGCCGTTGTCCATCAAATCCGTCCGTGCGGAACGGCGGCCGGTCTATCTCGTGTTTCTGGCGCGTCAGCCGGGTACCTTCCACTTGCTCACCGGCAATTCCCGGTGCGCCGCGCCACGCTACGATCTGGCCGCGCTGAACCTGAATCTGAAATCCGTGCCGGTCGCGGCGATGCCAATCCCGCCGCCATCGGACAATCCGGATTATCATCCGCCCGAGGTCCTGCCCGGCCTGGAAGTGACCGGCGCAGCGCTCGACACGGCAGAATGGAAATTCCGCAAACCAGTGGAAATTTCCGGCGTCGGCGCACAGCAAATCGAATTGGATCTCGACGTGCTGGCGCACGCGCAACCGGGTTTGGGTGATTTGCGCGTAATGCGCGGCAGCAACCAGGTGCCTTACCTCATCCAGCACACGTCCATCAGCCGTTCGCTGGCGTTGACGGTTGCGGTGACGAATATCGCGAAAAATCCGAAGTTGAGCCGCTGGATCATCAAATTGCCGCAAGCCAATTTGCCGCTGACGCGATTGACGTGCACTTCGCCAACCCCGTTGTTTGAACGGTCGTTGTCGCTTTACGAGGAATTGGCCGACGAGCGAGGTGATAAATACCAGCATCCGCTGGGCGACGCGTCATGGACGCAAACGCCGGACCGCAAGTCGAAGGAATTGGCCCTGTCGTTGGATAGCACGCCGCAGAGCGACACGCTGTTTCTCGAAACCGAAAATGGAGATAATCCGCCGATTGAGCTGAAAAATTTCACGGTGGCTTATCCCGTGACGCGGGTGTTGCTCAAAGCGAAAGCGGATGACGATCTTTTTCTCTACTACGGCAACCCGCGCGTGTCATCACCACATTACGATTTAAGCCTCGTCGCGGGCCAATTGCTGGCCGCGGATAAAAAAATCGCGCCGCTGGCCACCGAGCAACAACTCAAGAAACCTTCCTGGCAGGAATATGAAGTGCCGGGAAAGGGCGGTATCGTCTTTTGGGGAATTCTGGCCGTCGTGGTTGTGGTGCTGCTCATCATTATTTCCCGGCTGTTGCCAAAATCACAACCGTAGCGGCGTCTCGGGAGAGCGCCGCATTTCCGATACGAGAAATTTCCAGCTTTCTGCCGAAAGCCGCTACGTTCCCAATCGCAAAAATCCGCGACTTCTGTATCAGCCGCGATTAAATTCTCCGCGTGAAAAATACGGTGAAACAGTTTAACACGTTCCTGCGTAAAACACCAAAACTCGGCAAGGGCGTTTATCTCGCCAAAACCGCCGTCGTGCTGGGCGACGTGACCCTCGGCGCGCATTCGAGTGTGTGGTATGGCGCGGTGCTGCGCGGCGACATCAACCGCATCGTCGTCGGCCACCACTCGAACATCCAGGACAACGCCGTACTCCATCTCGCGGATGATTTTGCCTGTGTCATCGGCAACCGGGTGACCGTCGGCCACGGCGCGATTGTCCACGCCTGCACCGTCGGCGACGAAGTGCTCGTGGGCATGGGAGCCGTGATTCTGGACGGCGCGGTCATCGGCAAGCAATCCATCATCGGCGCCAAGGCGCTGGTGACCCAGGGCATGAAAATCCCGCCCGGCTCCCTCGTCCTTGGCGCGCCGGCAAAAATCGTCCGCAAACTGTCTCCCAAGGAACGCACCGGCTTGAAATGGTGGGCGGAAAAGTACGTCGATAACAGTGCCTATTGCCTGAAACACAAAATCAATGTTGGGGCACCACTTTGAGATGTTTTGTCATTCGTACTACCGGCAAACTCAAACCATCTGTCATCGGAGCTTCACAACGTTCGGCGACGGCGTAGCCAAATGAAGCATAGAGCGGTTCTCCGGCCAGCGTTGCCACTAGTTCGGCTTTTTCGAAGCCCGCTTCAATTGCGGCGCGTTCGCAGGTAACAAGAATGCTTCGCCCAATTCCGCGGCGTGCCCACGCCGGGTGAACGAAGAACGCCCGGATACGGGCCGGATCGCGTTTCGGGTCAAGTTGTTCATCTTCACCATCTCGTCCACGATCGCCGCCGTATAAAGTTTTGCGCCTGCTCCAACCGCCGCAACCCACAATTTTGCCATCGTGCTCAACCACGAAATAAGTTCCGTCACGAATCAATTGCCGGTCAACACCAAAGACAGGGCCAATGGCTGCTTCCATTTGAGCCGCCGAATAATAAGGGGCCTGCAAAATCCGGACGGACAGAGGAATCAATTCCTCCAAAACGAGAATGTCATTTTCGCATGCCAGCCGTGGTGTCCAGGTCATCGTCGCAGCATTCCTGGCAGACCGCCACCCATCTTGGCCATCATTTTCTGGAGCTTGCCCATCTTCTTCATCATCTGCTGCATCTGGCCGAATTTATTCAGCATCGTGTTCAGCTCCGTCACGCTCACACCGCTGCCCTTGGCAATACGGATGCGGCGCTTGGCGTTGAGGATCGCCGGGTTCTTGCGCTCCTGCAACGTCATGCCGCAAATCATGGCTTCCATGCGCCGGAATTCCTTTTCCTGTTTCGACAAATCGCCCTGTTGTTTCAACATCTCCGCGCCGCCGGGGAGCATCCCGACGACGCTTTCGAGCGAGCCGAGCTTTTTCATCTGGCGCAATTGGTCCAGGAAATCTTCCAGCGTGAACTGGCCTTTCCGCATCTTCTCTTCAAGGCGCCTGGCGTCCTCCAAATCCACGGCCTCGGCGGCCTTCTCGACCAGGCTGACGACGTCGCCCATGCCGAGAATCCGCGACGCCATGCGCTCAGGATGAAACGGCTCGAACTCGTCGAGCTTTTCACCCACACCGGCGAATTTGATGGGTTTGCCGGTGACGGCCTTCATACTCAACGCCGCGCCGCCGCGGGCGTCACCGTCCAGTCTGGTGAGAATCGAACCCGTGATTTGCAGCGCCTGATCGAAATGCGCGGCAACGTTGACAGCTTCCTGGCCGGTGGCGGCATCGAGCACGAGCAGGATTTCCTGCGGCTTGACGAGGTCGCGCAATCGGACGAGTTCCTGCACCAACGGTTCGTCAATCTGCAACCGGCCGGCGGTGTCGAAAATCAAAACGTTGCGATTGTTGGTTTTTGCGAAGTCCAGCGCTTCTCGGGCAATTCTCGAAACGTCGGTCTCGCCGCGTTTCACGAAAACCGGCAGTTCAAGCTGTTTGCCGAGCGTATCCAACTGGTCCATGGCCGCCGGACGGTAAACGTCGGCCGCCACGAGCAAAGGTTGGCGGCCCTGCTTTTGGAGCAGCCGCGCCAGCTTGCCACTGGAAGTGGTCTTGCCCGAACCGTGCAGGCCGACCATCAGGATACAACTCGGATTGGCGCTCAGATTCAGGCCGGCGTTTTGCGCGCCAAGCAAATCCACCAGTTCGTCATGGATGATTTTGATGATTTGCTGGCCGGGCTGGATGCTCTGGACGACTTCGGCGCCGATGGCCTTGGTTTTGATGCGCTCGATGAAGTCGCGGGCAACCTTGAAATTCACGTCCGCCTCCAGCAACGCCATGCGGACTTCGCGCAGGGAATCAGCAACGTTGGCCTCGGAGATTTTCCCGAGCCCGCGCAGGTTGCGGAAGGCGTTCTGGAGCTTGCTGCTTAACGAATCGAACATCTTGACAGTCTAAACGTTCCGGGTTCGCGGTTCAAAGTTCAAAGTTGGCAGGCTGGGGGTGAACTTTGAACTTGAGACAGAGGCGACGCTTTGGCTTAATCTGCGCTCCCCACGTTCGGGAAGGTCGGTAGGTTACCCAAGTGGCCAACGGGGGCAGACTGTAAATCTGCTGGCTCACGCCTTCGATGGTTCGAATCCATCACCTACCACCAGCCTTCGCTCAGAGCGCAGCGGAGAGCGAAGGCTGTCGCGTCGAAACGAAGTGAAGGCGGACAGGAAAGAGGCACCACTTTCACCCGCGCTCCGGGCTACGGCTCGGCGAGCCAGCCATTGTGCCCCGGTTCTCAAAGAGCACAATAATATGATGAAGACGCTCAACCGCAGGGCCGCGTTGGCGGCGGTTTATGCCGAGAGATACGTGTTGTCTCTCGTCTATTTGTACTTTGCCTGGGTTGAATTTCATAAACTCTGGCTCATCTGGCTTGGACCGGCCAGCAACTCCGGCCCCGTGGCTCTGGAAGCTGCCCGCCACGTCATAGCCTTGATGCTGAATTTTTTCGTGGGCCTCCTCTTGTTTCTGGGACGTCGCGCTGAGGTGCCGCCGCAAACCCGCAAAGACATTCTCATTCCCCTGGCCACGTCGTTTTTCAACCTCACCTACAACGCCACTCCCTGGTTTCCGGCATGGTTGCGAACGAGTCTTTGTTCAACCGACTGGCAAACACCGCTCACCGCCATCGGCTTATTTCTCGGTCTCGCGGGACCGGCGGTGGCAATCTGGGCGGTTCTGTATTTGGGGCGTTCCTTCGGGGTTTTTGTCGTCGTGCGGAAAGTGGTGCTGGATGGACCGTATCAACGGGTGCGCCATCCGATTTACCTGGGCTATCTCTGCATGTTGGCCGGTCTCGTGCTCGTAAACTTTTCGGCGGCCTACTTTATACTGGTCTCGATTCATATTGCCTTGCTGCTTTACCGCGCACACCTGGAGGAGGTGCGGCTTTCCGAACATAGCACCGAATACCGGGAATACATGAAACGCACCGGCTTCATTTTTCCCAGACTCCGCCGTCCTGCCCTCGACCAGCCGGAGCGTGGGCCGGCCAGCGGTCTCCGGTAAAGTATCAAAATTTGTCAGAAATATCCGAGCGCGCGGCAATACGGAGCCAGTCGTTGTTCGATCGGCGCCAGGGCTTCGGCGTAATGTTGCCAGCGGCCGACGGCCCGAGCATGGATCGGGCGGGTGACCTCGTTGTAGGTCGGCGCAAAGACAAATTTTTTACGGGCATCCTCATGATAACTGGCCTGGCGCGCATGCCAGGATAACCCCAGAAATTCCGTGACCCGGCGTCCCTCGGGTTCCAGATGGTCTACCAGGTCCTCGTAGCGCGATTCCAGCCAGTCGAAGCCGCCCAGTTCCCGCAGCCGCAGCCAGACGTCCATAAGGTCGGCGAAGTGCTTGGCTGTCCGTTCCAGGCTCAAAAAGTTTGCGTTCGTCGCGTTCAACATCTGTTTCTGAAAAAAACAACTGACGATCACATCGCGCGGGTCGCGCAGGGCGATGAGCACCTTCAAATCGGGAAAAATCCGCAGCCACAGATGCAAGGCAGCCGTGGGCGACGGATTCTTGTCCAACAACACTTCCATTTCCGGCCGGTTCGCGTTTTCGCGGGAAAGGCTTTTCAGATAGCGTTGCCGGTAATCGGCGCGCCGGGTGGTGGTGAGGGCATCGAGCGCGTTCACCGTCAACGGAGCGGTGGCATTCAGCGGAGCGAGTTTTTCGAGGATTTCATGCACAAACGCGGGCGGCTCGTCGAATGCCGCGATGGCCGGGTGCGCGCCGAGGATTTGTTCCAGCAGTGTCGTGCCACTGCGCGGATGTCCGCCCAAAAACGCCAGCCGGGGGCGGGCGGGCGGGCCGGTCCCTTCCCGCCGCCAGCGTTGGATGGTCTCCGGCTTCAGCGCGGCCAGCAATTCGCGCCGTCGCTGGTCGGCGCGGTCGTAGTCCTGTTCCAGCCTGGCAACATCGGTGGTCTTGCGGAGTGCGGCCTTGGCTTCGTGCAATTGCTGCATGGCCTCGGCGTATTGTCCGAGTGCATCCAACACGACGGCCAGCTGGTGGCGGATGGCATACGCCACGTTCAAATCCTGCGGGCCGGTCTTGAGTAAATCGCGCAGCAGCGTTTCTGCTTCCGGGTTCCGGCCCTGGCGGTGCAGGAGCAGTGCCTTGACGCACAGGACTTCCGCATTTTGCGGATGCCGGGCCGCGCAGGACTCCACGCAGGCCCACGCGTCGTCCAGCCGGCGTTCGCGTTCGAACCAATCGGCGAGGCTGAGCTGCGCCGGGATGGAGGAAACGTCCGCTGCGGCTGCACGTTCGAAACAAGCGTGCGCCTTGTCCAGCCGCCGTAATTGGTGGTATTGCTGGCCGAGCAGAATCAACATGGACGCGTCTTTCGGCGCGAGTTCGGACGTGCGTTGAAAAGCCCGGTCTGCCAGGTCGAAATCCAATTGCTTGGCTGCCGCCAACCCCAGTTCGAACCACAAACCTGCCACGCCGGGAAATCGTTTCAACAGGTCGCGGTAGGTCTCCAGGGCGGCCTCGGGTCGGCCGTTAAGCAATACCTGCTGCGCCTTCTGCCACCGGAGCAGGTGGCGCGGCGATTGTTGCAGTTTTTCAAGGTCATTCAGCATGGGATTCCCCAAAAACTGTTTCTCTCCCATTCGAGACGGTTCAGGCGATCGTTTAGCTGCAGCTAAACCAATCCCCCGCGGGCAAAATAAATAAGCCGTAGCGGGTTGGCGACATCAAAGAGCTTCTTGACCCTGCCGACCTTCCCTAAAGGGTTGGTGTCGAGACGGTCCTGCTTCTGATAATTTGGTGACCAGAACCCCATGAAAAGCTGCAAGACAAACACATCGGTGTTGGCGTTGCATGCCTTTCCGGGCCGGCACCAGACGATCAGCCACACAGTTGATTTCCCGGGCAGACACTTTTTGGCCATACCAGCAAAGCCTTGACAAGCAGCAAAAAATGATTAAATTAATCTATATTAATCAGTTATACTAATGAAACAAACGAGAAACAAGGCAGCCGGGTCGGTTTCTGAAATGGTTCCGCCCATTGCGGCGACTTGTCGGGTGGAGCCGATGGCTGGCAGTACGCAGTACTCCCGCTGCCTTGTGAATGTGAATATCATTTGCGGCTATCGAACCGATCCTTTCAGCCTGGGCCCTTTCTGTCTGCATCCGCACCACAGAGCAATCGTCGCGCGAACAACCGGTTAAATCGTTCAAAACCAAAACCAGCCAGTACATTGCTCGGCGGTCATGTCGGTTTTCTCCATCTTCGATTCTGTCAATGTTGATTTGAACTTGAGGGCCTGTTCTTTACAGTCTTCACCGTGGGATTGGGGGAGTAAACGAAGTTAAAAAAGAAAGAGGCCGGATTACTCCGGCCTCCCAATGAGAACTAAGCGCTTAAATCATCGTTCATGGCCGCGCTACCACGAACTTTCATCGGATGCGGCGCTGCGGACCACGCCTTACTTCACACACGATAACCCGCATTTCTGCATCAACGACGTGACCAATCTACTCGACCCACCGTCCCCCGCCAGTCACCAGTTCTGGTTACATGAGGGAGCGGGATTATGCACTTCTCAAATGCATACTTTAAACAAGTAAACTGGCAGTGTGGGAAGGATTACTTAATCCTGCCTCCGCAGGAATTTCGCCACCGCTTCGGTCCGCGTCCGGACCTGCAACTTCTCGTAAATGCGGCGGATGTAGGTATGGACGGTTTCGTAGCTGATGGCGAGTTTGTCGGCAATTTCCTTGTACATCAGTCCCTGACTCAACAGGTCGAGCACCTGTTGTTCGCGTTCAGAAAGATTTTCGGTGGGTTGCGCCGTGGCCGCGGTTTTTTGGAAAGACGACACTACTTTGCGCGCGATGTGCATCGTCATGGGCGAACCGCCGCGATGCACCTCGCGAATGGCTTCCAACAGTTCCTTGCTGGAGGTGCGCTTGAGCATGTAGCCGTTGGCGCCGGCCGTCAGCGCGTTGAAAATATTTTCCGTGTCCTCATAGACGGTGAGCATCATCACCTGGGTCTGGGGCAGGAGTTGCTTCAGTTGCCGCACGCAGTCCACGCCGTTCATGCCGGGCAGGTTGATGTCCATCAGCACCACATCAGGCTTCACTTGCGGCAAATCCTTCAGCGCGTCCTCGGCGTTCGCGTAATCGCTGATGCAGCGAAAGCCGTCGGCGCGATTAATCACTCGCGCCAGCGTGCCGCGCAGCTTGTCGTTGTCTTCGACGATGGAGACGGAAACGGGCATTACCTGAAGGCAGAATGAAGAAGGCAGAATGAAGAAACAAGCAGCGAACCGCCGGGAAATTTTTCTGCCTTCTTCATTCTGCCTTCTTCACTTCATTTTAATGGGTGCCACGAGACGCACAATCGTTCCACCTTTGACTCCGTCGACAATGGCAAATTCGCCGTGAATATCTTCCATGCGTTTCCGCATGTTGCGCAGACCATTTCTGCCCTGGGCCACCGACGTATTCGCTTGGCCGATGCCACGCCCGTCATCTTCAATTTCCAGAATGAAATGGTCCGGCTGCAAATGCAAACGGATACGGGTTTCCGTGGCCTGGGCGTGTTTGGCGACGTTGTTGATCGCTTCTTTGAAGGCCAGAAAAACATTGTGACGGACTTCCGGTGGAATGACAACGGCCGGCAATAGCGGCGGCACTTCGGCGCGGTAGCGCAGCCCGGCCACGGCGAGGTATTCCTGCGCGTATTTGCAGGCGTAGGTGATCAGGCCGTCCAGCGTGTCGTTAGAGGGATTGACCGCCCAGACGATTTCGTCGAGCGCGTGCGTGGTCTCGCGCGCGGTCTGGGAAATCTGCTGGGCGTGAGATGAAATTTCCTCCGGACTATGCTTGTCAGCTTCCGCCATTTCACCCAAGAGCGCCACTTGGGTGAGATTGGCGCCAAGCTGGTCGTGAAGGTCGCGGGCGATCCGGGAGCGCTCTTTTTCCAGAGCCTCCTGTTGCTTGAGCGCGAGTAATTGGCGCTGCAACTTTTGCGTGGAGAGATAGCGCACAACGGCGGCGACGATGCCCAGAAACCCCAGGACGACGACCGTACGAAACCATCCAGTCTGCCAGAATTGCGGCTGCACGGTCACGGCCAGCACGCTGCCGGTTTTGTTCCAGATGCCGTCTTCATTGCAGGCTTCGACCTGGAACTGATAATTGCCCGGCGGCAGTTTATTGTAAAATGCCACGCGTGTGTCGCCGGCCTCCGTCCAGGCGGTTTCATGTCCGGCCAGAAGGTATCTGAACCGCACGGCGTTGGGCGCGGAAAAATTCAGGCCGGTGTAATGAATTTCCAGCCGGTCGCGGCCGGGCGGAATGACAATGGCTTGCGGCCAGGCCGAGTCGAAACGGTTGGTTTTCTGTTCCTGACCGTCCACCAACACGGATTCGATCATGACCAGTGGCGGTTGCTGGTTGGGTTTGATCTGCGCCGGATTCACATACGCCAGCCCCCTGGTGGTGGGAAACCACAATCGGCCATCACCCGTGCGGCAGGCGGCCGGCTGCGAACCGCCGGAACATTCGCGCGTCGGCAACCCATCAGCCTCTCCGTAAATCCGACAGGAAGATAAATTCACCGTTTCCCCGGAGGGAGTGGTCAGGAGGTTTTCCGGAATTCGCATCAGCCCTAGATTGGAACCAATCCATAAATCACCTTCATCGTCTTCGATGATGTAACTGATGCTGTTGCTAACGAGGCCGTTGCGTTTGGAATAACACGCCCACTTCCCCTCATGAAACCGTGCCAGGCCGTGACCCGAGGTGCCGACCCACAAACTGCCGCCTTTGTCCAGGTAAAGGCAGGAGACATCGTTGCCGGGCAGGCCATTTTCCGATGCCTGGAAGGAAATAAACCTGCCGTTTTTGAAAGAACTCAAGCCGCCATCTTCGGTCCCGATCCAAAGGTTCCCGTTGGTATCTTCGGTAATCGCAGAAACGGCATTACCCGACAGGCCATCCCGGATCGTGTAAGTCTTCCAGGTTTGTCCGTTCCAACATCCCAGACCGCCGGGTGTTCCCACCCAAAGTTTCCCCTCCTGATCCTCAAACAAAACCGAAATTTGCAGACCGAGACTTTCCGCGCCGGGCACAGGCTGAAAGGAATTGGTATCAAACTGAAACAGCCCCTCATCCCGTGTTCCGGCCACGATGTGCTGTTGATGATCCACCAGCACCGTCCAGGCATCTTGAAACGGGCCGACGTGGAAATATTGCACAGAATTTGTGTCCCAATAAGCCGCGCCCAGGGCACCAAAGGCGACCCACAAACCACCATGCGCATCCTCAGACAGCGATTGTACATTCCAGGGATGAAGTCCGTCCGGTGTGTTAAAAATTTTTCTTTTAATCCGATCCAGTCCCCCGCCGTCGGTGCCCACCCAAAGATTTCCTTCCTGATCAAGACATAAACAAAGGACATACGCGGATGACAATCCCTGTCCTGCCGAAATCTGCTGGTATTTTCCGTCCGCGGTGTACCAAAAAACGCCTGCCCCGAGCGTGCCGACAATCAGGTTACCGTCCTTGTCTTCGCAGGCGGAATCGACGACCAGATTGGTCCACGGATACGGTCCAAAATCCTTTTCGAGTCGGGTCGGGCTCCATTTCTGGATGTGACCATCCATCAGGCGCCAGGTTCCCCCACTTTGGCCGGCCAGAATGTAATTGAATCTCTGGGCCGGGTTCCATTGTTCAATCGCGAACGCCGGCGGATTGAAATTGGAAGGACGAAAGGAAAATAAAAGCGAAACATTTCGCCCCTGGTCCACCCAATCTTCGCCGATCCAAAGCGGGCCGGATTTTTCCGCGGCAATCATCCGGCAAACCGCCGGCGTCTTGAAATTAAAACCCAGAACATCCATCTTCCCGTTTAGATAGCGGGCCAGATGAGCGTCAGCTGTGTAAAGCCAGACCGTTCCCTTGGCATCCTCACAGGCCGACACCAGTCGCCCGTCATGCCCGTTGCGTCCAACGGTGAAGTTTGTGATTCCGCCATCTTTTTCCATGGCCACATTGCCCGAATCACTTCCAATCCAGAGATTCGTGTGGCTGTCCTGGAACAGATAATCAATCTGGTCGTTGGTCAAACCGTGCGTGTTTGCCTCGTCGAAGATGGTGGGACGGATTCCATCGAAACGTACCAAACCGTGTTGCGTGCCCAGCCAGAGATAGCCGTCCTGGGTTTGAACCACGGAAATAACCACGCTTCCCGGAAGTCCTTGCTCCGTACCCCAGGTGTCCACGATGAAGGGCGAGTTGGACGGGGCCGCTGTGCCCGCCCTGGCTGGAAGGACAAGGGCGAAAACGCAAAGCAACCGCCCCGCGCCTTGAAGCAGCCAGCATTTCTTCGCCATGTTTGATTTTTCCGAACTATCCAGCCGGATGTAAAGCTGTTTACGGCAGGAAAACGAGGCTGAAATGGCGGCAATTTTTTTTAAAATACCACTTGTCAAGACCGACCGATGGGTTAGGTTTCCCTTGCCCAATGAGAACTGGGCGCTTCGGCGGGTGTTGGCGATGTAAACTCGTGTGTGATCGCTGCGCCCGCCGTTTTCTACTTTTCCCGACAAAGAATCCCACGACCCGGTTGCCATGGGATTTGCCGCATCAGGATGGCCAATTGGCTTAATCGCCCACCGCGATTTTCCGCGGTTTGACCTGCTCGGACTTCGGCAGGGTCAGCGTGAGCACGCCTTGATTGACCTTCGCATTGATGCGCCCGGTGTCAATCGCCGGATCGAGTTCAAAAACGCGACGGAAATGCGCGGCGGAACGTTCACGGAAGAGCAACGCGCCGGAAACCGTTTCGCGGTTGCGCCGGCCAATGATGGTCAGCTCGTTGTTTTCCAGCGTGATTTCCAGACCGTCCTTGTTCACGCCCGACATATCGGCTTCGAGCACATAGCCGTCCTTCGTTTCGCAGATGTTCACTTCCGGAGAAATAAATTCCTCAGCCGGCGCGTGCTCGGCCTTTCGATGAGCTTCCTTTTCGAGTGTCGTTTTCATGGTTTTAATTGGACTTAAGGAGTTTCGCGTCCGGCGGGGAAAATCCCCGCCGAAACCATTTCAGATCACGGAAACATCAATTCGTTTAGGCTTGGCTTCCTCGGTTTTGGGAAGCGTGATCGTCAGGATGCCGTCCTGGTATTGTGCCTTCACTTTGTCCGCCGCGACCGGCGCTGGGAGCGTCACGCTGCGTTGGAACCGGCCAAAGAACCGTTCGGCACGGCACAGTTCGCCGTCTTCCGCTTTCGTTTCGCTCTTGCGTTCACCCGAGATGCTCAGGCTGTCGTCATGGAGTGAAACATCAATCTCCTCCTTCTTCATCCCCGGCAACTCGGCCTTGACGATGAAGTTTTCCTTGTCCTCGTAAACGTCGAGTGCCGGTGTCCAGCCGCTCAACAGTTGCGAAGTGCGGGCCAGCCCGGTCCACGGTGA
The DNA here is from genome assembly GCA_025451535.1 of Verrucomicrobiia bacterium. Lineage (GTDB taxonomy): Bacteria > Verrucomicrobiota > Verrucomicrobiia > Limisphaerales > UBA11358 > UBA11358. Next base: position 42,029 of record JANWKE010000082.1, on the reverse strand, counting down.
TTCAAACAGTCGATCCAGTTCATCACGCAGATTCGACCATTGTCCAAATCCCGGCCAAGCCAGTTCGGGTCTTTGATATTGTATCAGTTTCATAATTTTCCTTTCGTCAAAATAATTTTCTTTAGCAAAACCTTACCTAGCTTTGACGATGCCAATTATATGGTTGATTCATATCATTATGACTTACAGATAGTTATAATATTAAATGAAACAATCGTAGCGCTTGGAATTGGGTTATTGTGGCACAAATTGAAATTAAAAGTGACGGCTGTGTGCCAAAACGGCAGATAATGCATTCTTGAATCTGGGGCAATAATAAAGGCTTCCAATAGTCTGATTGGAAGCCTTTTCGATGAAGATTTCGGCGCTGTTTAATCGAATGCGTGACCCGCGCAGCAAAGGACGTCTTTGATTTTGTGTCGGACGAGGTCCTTTACCTTGTTGCGGGCGGGACCGAGATATTTGCGCGGATCAAACTCCTTCGGGTTTTCCGTCATGACCTTGCGGATCGCAGCGGTCATGGCGAGACGCAAATCTGTGTCTATGTTCACTTTGGTACAACCGGTGCGGCGCGCTACCTCGATGTCGGCCTCCGGCACTCCGGCGGTGTCCGTACCCAGTTTGCCACCGTATTTGTTGATTTCCTCGGCGAACTCTTTCGGTACGGACGACGCCCCGTGCAATACGAGCGGATAATCACCGAGACCGGCGTCCATCAACGTTTTTTTAATGAGCTTGAGACGTTCAAGGTCCAGGTGCTGCGTGCCCTTGAACTTGTACGCACCGTGGGAATTTCCGATCGCCACCGCCAATGAATCGCAGCCCGATTCCTTAACGAATTTGACCGCTTCTTCCGGAACCGTGTAATGACCGCTGACGGAATGAGCGCCACCCTCCTCACCTTCATCAAATTGAGCGCCCACCAGATGGCCGAGTTCGGATTCCACCACGCAATTGTATTTATGGGCGTATTCCACGACTTTCCGGGTGATTTCAACGTTTTTCTCAAAGGGTTCGTGACTGGCGTCAATCATCACGCTGGTGAAACCTTCGTCAATGCACTCCTTGCAAAGTTCAAATGTATCGCCGTGATCCAGATGCACGGCAATCGGGATTGTGGACAGGCTGACGGCCGCCTCGATCAGCTTTTTGAGATAAACCGGGTTGGCGTACTGGCGCGCACCCTTGGAAATCTGGAGCATCACCGGCGCCTTTTCCTCCTCGCATGCCTCAACAATGGCCTGAAGCAGTTCCATGTTGTTGACGTTGAACGCGCCCAGCGCGTATTTGCCCTTCAACGCCTTCGCAAAAAGTTCCCTGGTATGTGTCAGTGGCATACGATTTCGTTTTTTTCCATCTTTGGATTGAATTCGAATTTTTCCAACGGGCCGCAAGCATAAACAAATCCGCCCGAAAGGAAATAAAAAATATGATGCAAAAAATGCATCCTGACTCCAATAAATTGCTTTGCGCCGCCGCGGCTTTGCGCGAAAAATCCGGTGTGCAAGCGCGCTTTCTTCTCGGTCCCGCCGGCAGCGGCAAGACGTTCCGCTGCCTCGCCGAAATTCGCGCTGCTCTGCGGGAAAACGCCGATGGTCCGCCGTTGGTTCTGCTGGCGCCCAAACAGGCCACCTTCCAGCTCGAACGCCAGTTGCTCGCCGACAAGGAATTGGCCGGTTACACCCGGTTGCACATCTTCTCATTTGACCGGCTGGCGCGATATGTTCTGGAAAAACTGTCAGCCAGGCCGGCCGGCCAATTGAACGATGAAGGCCGCGTTATGGTGCTGCGAGCGCTGTTGCTCCGCCACGAAAAAGAGCTGAAGCTGTTCCGACCGAGTGCGCGCCGCCCCGGCTTCGCCAAGCAACTCAGCCAATTGCTCGGTGAGCTGCAACAGCATCAATTCACGCCCGCCCGGCTTCGCCAACTCGCTGCCCAGGCGGTGGAACGCCGCGAACTTCAGGAGAAACTGCTCGACCTCGCATTGCTCGGCGACGCTTATGCCCGCTGGCTGGCCGAACACGAATTGCCGGACGGCAGTTGCCTTTTGAACTTTGCCGCGGACGCTCTCCATTCCGGATTCCGGATTCCGGATTCCGGATTCCGAATTTCCGGCCTCTGGCTTGATGGTTTCGCCGAAATGACACCGCAGGAACAGGATTTGCTCGCCGCCATTTTACCCGGTTGCGGCCAGGTGACCGTTGCGTTCTGCCTCGAGACCGAACCGGAGCCCGATGCAACCCGTCCCTGGCTTTCGATCTGGTCCGCCATCGCCAACACGTATCAGCAATGTCGGCAACGAATCGAAAATTTGCCGGATTGTAAAATCACCGTCGAGCGGCTCAGACGCGACGCGAAAAACAGCCGTTTTGCGAAAAATTCCGGGCTCGCGCGGCTTGAACAGAATTGGGCATCCTCATTTTTTCCGAACTCTGAACTCCGAACTCCGAACTCTGGAATTTCCCTGGCGGTTTGCACCAATCCTGAAGCCGAGGCCGCGTTGGCCGCGCGCGAAATGTTGCGCTTCGTTCATGGCGGCGGACGCTTTCGTGACTGTGCCGTGCTGGTGCGGAATCTCGACAATTATCATAAACCGGTGGCGCGCGTGTTCCGGCGCTACCACATTCCCTTTTTCCTTGACCGGCGTGAGTCCGTTGCTCACCACCCGCTCGCGGAATTGACCCGCAGCGCGCTTCGGCTGGTGGCGTTTGAATGGCCGCACGATGACTGGTTCGCCGCGCTCAAGGCGGGTTTTTCGTCTGTGCCCGAGACGGAGATTGACCGGCTCGAAAATGCCGCGCTCGAATTCGGCTGGCGCGGCAAAAAATGGCGCGAACCGATTCAAATTGCCGGCGATCCGGGATTGACCAAATCGCTCGAACGATTGCGCGGGAAAATTTCGCCGCCATTTGAAAATTTCGCCGCGCAACTGGCATTGCACAATCAACGGCCAGCCGGCCCGCAATTGGCCAACGCCCTCCGCGGGTTGTGGAACGAACTTCGCGTGGAAGAAACACTTGCAAAGTGGAACCTGCCCGAACTGGAAGGTTCGTCACCGGTCACCCGTCACCCGTCATTTCATTCGACCGTCTGGGAGCAAATGAACGGCTGGCTTGACAACGTTGCCCTCGCCTTTTCTGACGAATCACTGTCATTGCGGGACTGGTTGCCGATTCTGGAGGCGGGGTTGACCAACCTGACCGTGGGGGTGATTCCGCCCGCGCTCGACCACGTACTGGTCGGCGCCGTGGACCGCGCGCGCAATCCGGATTTAAAACTCGCGTTTGTGCTGGGCGCGAATGAGGGGATTTTTCCCGAGGTACCAGCCGCACCGCCGATCCTGACCCATGCTGACCGGGATGAACTGGAACAATACAAAGCCGTACTGGGTTCGAATTTGCGCGACCAGCTGGCGCGCGAACGATACCTCGGCTACATCGCCTGCACCCGTGCCGGTAAACAACTTTATGTGACCTTTTCGCGCCACGATGTGGATGGCAGAACATTGAATCCCTCGTCGCTGGTGGCGCATTTACAGGCACTTTTTCCTGATTTGGGAGTCCAGGAATTTCACGTCGACGCCGATTGGCACGAAGCCGAGCACGTGAACGAATTGGTTGTGCCGCTGGTGGAAATTTTAAATTCGGTAGGAGACGAGGTAACGAGTCTCAAACCAAAAAGAAGTCAGAGACTCCTCACGTCGTCTCCTACAAACTCAAAGTGGGCCGAACTGCTTGAGCTGCCCGCGCTCAAATCACTTGCCGGGAGTTTGCGTCGAATGCGCGAGCCCGACCCGGCTGAAAATCTTTCGCCCGGGTTGGCAGCGATGGTTTACAGCCCGACCCTGCAAACCTCGGTGAGCCGGCTGGAGGAGTTCGCCCAGTGCCCGTTCCGATTCTTCGTCCATTCCGGCCTGCGCGCCGGGGAACGGAAGGTTTTTGAATTGGATGCGCGCGAGCGCGGCAGCTTTCAGCATGAAGTTCTCAAAATGTTTCATGAACAATTGAGTGCCGAAGGCAAGCGCTGGCGCGACCTCACGCCGGCGGAAGCGCGCCAATGTGTCGGCAGAATCGCTGCCGAACTCGCCCCCGACTATCGCGACGGCCTGTTGCGCGCGGACGACCAGGGCCGTTTCACCGCGCGCGTGCTGGCGGAGTCGTTGCAGGATTTCGTCGAAACCCTGGTGACCTGGATGCGCGGGCAATACGAATTTGATCCGGTGGTAGCCGAGTTGGAATTCGGATTTGGGACGAACGGCGCACCGGCCTGGGAAATTGATTTGGGTAGTGGTCGTAAACTGGCGTTACGCGGAAGGATTGACCGGATTGATTTGTGGCGTGAAACCACAGACCGCGCGTGGTGCGTAGTGATGGATTACAAATCCGGCCGGCAGAAACTCGACAGAATTCTGGTTGAACATGGCGTGCAATTACAGTTGCTCGGTTATTTGGCAGCGCTGCGGCGCTGGCCCAATCCGCGCGCACTGCTCGGCGTGAAGCATTTGGTACCCGCCGGAGTTTTCTACGTGAACCTGCGTGGCAAATACGATGGCAGCCACACTCGCACCGAGGTGCTCGACGACGCTGGCGAATCCCGACGGCTGGCGTATCGTCACACCGGACGTTTCAGCGTGGATGCACTGCCCGGACTCGACCGCCGTTCCGGCGCCAAAGCCGGCGACCAGTTCAATTACCGTCGGAACAACGACGGCTCGTTGCATCAAGGATCCACCGAAGTCTTGCCGCGCACAGAATTTGAAGCGTTGCTGGACCGGGTGGAAACGCAGTTGACGGAAATGGGCCGCGCAATTTTTGCCGGCAAAGCCAGCGTTGACCCGTATCGCGCGGGCAGTGAAACGCCGTGCGGGTTTTGCGATTACCGGGCTATCTGCCGGATTGATCCGTGGGCACACCGTTACCGCGTGCTGCGCGCATCGCCAAAGGAAGCGAAGGCATGACGCTGCGCGGCAAATCCGATCCGGAATGGCCGGCGCTGGTAAAAGAATGGAAGGCGGCACAGGAATGCCTGCGCCAACGCATCGTTATCACGCCGCTTGAACCATTGCCGCGATTTGTCGCCGGGGCGGATTGCGCGTTTTCCACCGACAAACAGACCATCTTCGCCGCCGCCGTGGTTTATGACTGCGCCACGCGGCGCATTATCGAGGTGGCACATGCCACGCGATCGGCGGAATTTCCCTATGTGCCCGGTTTCCTGAGTTTCCGTGAAGGTCCGGCCATCAAACAGGCGATTGGCGCGCTAAACCATGAGTTTAGCGCGATTCTTTTCGATGGCCAGGGTTTCGCGCACCCGCGCCGGTGCGGCATCGCATCGCACCTGGCGATTGAATTGAACCAACCCGGCGTCGGGGTTGGCAAAAGTCGGCTGCTTGGGACATTTGGGAAACTGGCACCAAATGCCGGGGCCAAAACGCCTCTCATGGATGGTGACGAACAGATCGGCGTCGGGTTGCGGACGCAAAAGGGGATCCGTCCGGTGTTCGTGAGCATCGGTCATCGCGTGGATTTGTCGTCGGCCATCAGATTGGTTCTGGCCTGCTGCACGCGCTATCGTATTCCCGAACCGACACGTCAGGCGGACATTGAAGTGGCTAAGTTGAAACGCGTCAGTGATACTCCTGCAACGTCTTCACACCGTAGCCGGATTTCTTGAGGGCGGCGATGCCGCGGGCGGCAGCTTTGGCGCCGCTGAGCGTCGTCATGATGGGCGTGCCGGTGTAGATGGCCGTCGTGCGGATTTTCACTTCGTCCTCGCGTGGTGCCGCCCCGCTGGGCGTGTTGATGACGAGCTGGATTTCCTTGTTCTTGAGCAAATCAATCACATTGGGCCGGCCTTCGAGCAATTTCATCACCCGTTGAACCTTCAGGCCTGCCTTTTCCAGTACCACCGCGGTACCGCTCGTGGCTACGAACTCAAAGCCCAGGTCGGCAAATTCTTTGGCCACCGCGGCAACATATTTTTTGTGCGCGTCGCTCACGCTGACGAAGACCTTGCCGCTTAACGGCAGCGGCGAACCTGCGGCCATCTGCGATTTGGCATACGCGATGCCGCGGTCGGCGTCCAGCCCCATAACCTCGCCGGTGGAGCGCATTTCCGGCGAGAGCAGGATGTCCTGTCCTTGAAAACGGTTGAACGGGAAGACGGATTCCTTGACTGCCCAGTAGGCCGGCGAAATTTCCTTCGTGAGTCCCAAGGCTTTCAGGTTCTTGCCGGCCATGATCTTGGCGGCCAGCTTGGCGAGTGGCACGCCGATGGCCTTGCTTACGAACGGCACGGTGCGCGACGCGCGCGGATTCACCTCCAGCACGAACACCTTCTCCTCCTTCACCGCGTATTGCACATTCATCAGGCCGACCACCTTCAATTCACGCGCCATCGCGTGCGTGTATTTGCGGATGGTTTCGATGACTTTTTTGGAAAGCGTGTGCGGCGGTAACACCATCGCAGCGTCCCCGGAATGGACGCCGGCAAATTCGATGTGTTCAAGAATACCGCCGATAACAATGGTTCCGTCTTCGGCTTTTTTGAAGTGGCCGACGTCGGCGATGCAATCCACATCCACCTCGGTCGCGTCCTCCAAAAATTTGTCCACGAGCACCGGCCGCTCGGGCGAGGCTTCGACGGCAAAACGCATGTAATGCTGCAATTCGGCGTCGGAATAGACGATTTGCATGGCGCGTCCGCCGAGCACAAAGGACGGGCGGACCAGGACCGGGTAGCCGAGTTTCTTGGAGGCGGCGAGCGCTTCCTCGACATTCGTCGCCAGGCCGTTGGGCGGCTGGGGGATTTTCAACTTGTCAAGCATCGCGGCGAAGAGCTTGCGGTCTTCGGCGATTTCGATGCTTTGCGGCGAGGTGCCGATGATGTTGACGCCATTTTTCTGGAGGCCGAGCGCGAGGTTGAGCGGCGTCTGGCCGCCGAATTGCGCGATGGCGCCCCAGCATTGTTCGCGTTCGTAAATGTGCAGCACGTCCTCGAGGGTGAGCGGCTCGAAGAACAGTTTGTCGCTCGTGTCGTAATCGGTCGAAACCGTTTCCGGGTTCGAGTTGACCATGATGGTTTCGAACCCGTCCTCCTTAAGCGCGAACGCGGCGTGGACGCAGCAATAATCGAATTCGATGCCCTGCCCGATGCGGTTCGGGCCGCCCCCGAGGATCATCACCTTTTGTTTTGGAGTTACTTTGACCTCGTCGTCGCCACGGTCGTAAGTCGAATAATAATACGGGGTGTAGGCCTCAAACTCGGCGGCGCAGGTGTCCACCAGCCGGTAGCTGGGAACGAGTTTTAATTTTTTCCGCAGGGCGCGGATTTTATCTTCAGTCTGGCCGGTCAAATGGGCGATCTGCCGGTCGGAAAATCCCAACCCTTTTGCTTTGGTCAACAATTCAGAATTCAACGGCGGCATCGGCGCGAACAGTAAGCCGCAAAAATTTACACGTGTCCAGCGGCGAGTGGCCAAATCCACTTGCTGCGGGGCACGCTTTGCGATACGAAGGCGTGATGAAACGAACCGGGTGGGTGTTGCTATGGGTAACCTTGTTTGCCCCGCGTTTTGTTTTTGCCCAGATTGACCCGGTCAAGCGCGACTTGATTCAACTCGGCTATAATCAGGCGTTCGAAGGCCATGCGCCGTTTGCCGGTTACACCTTTTATTATCACAACCAGCCGGATTTTCTGCGCACCAACCTCACCTTGCGGCTGGCTCTCGCACCGGTGTACCTCGATTCCGAACTGGGTTTTGTCCACGGCCTGGGGCCTGATACCGATTTTGGCCTCGGCCTGGCCGGCGGCGGTTTTGCCGACGGCTATGACGAAATCCGCGGCGGCACGTTTTATCCCGGCGAATCTTTTGACGGCCACAGTGCGGAAGTCTCGGCCAGCATTTATCATTTATTCAATCCTGCGAGTGAAATTCCGCTGAATTTTATTTTGCGCGGCGCGGCACATTATTCGATATATGACGCCAACGACGGCACCGCCGCCAATTTCCAGACGCCCAACGATCATGGCACTTTCAGCCTGCGCACCGGGTTGCGCTGGGGCGGCGTCGAGCCGACGCTGTTCCCGCCGCTGGCGATGGAGTTGTCCGTGTGGTATGAAGGCCAGTACCGCACCGACTCGGGCGCGTACGGCTTTGCCGGCGACCGCATGCTCAATGCGCAATCGCATTTGTTCTGGGCCGAGGCGGCGCTGGCCTACACCCTGCCGAAAAGCCAGCAAAATTTTTACGTGCGGCTGACCGCCGGCACCAGCGTGGATGCGGATCGTTTCAGCGCCTACCGGCTGGGCGGGTTCCTGCCCTTGATCTCGGAATTTCCCTTGTCGCTGCCCGGTTATTATTTTCAGGAAATCAGCGCGCGCCAATTCGCCCTCTTCAACGCCAATTACCTCTTGCCGCTGGATCCCAACAAGCGCTGGGACCTGGACCTGAATGCCTCCAGCGGAGTTGTGGACTATTTGCCCGGTGAAAGCCAGTCCGGCAACTGGCTCAGCGGCGTGGGCGGCGGCATTTTGTTTCATTCCCCGTCCGACCGGCTGAAAATCATGGCCAGTTACGGATATGGTATTGATGCCATCCGTTCGCACGGCCGGGGAGCCAACAGTGTCGGCATTCTGATTCAACTGGACCTGGGCCATGCCCCCAGCCGGACGTTTAAAGCGCCGCAACAGCAGCATTGGCGCGGCTGGCAATGGTTGTTCGGCAGTTAAAATCACCTTGCCCGAAGCAGCTCCGGCCTGCTTGATGGTTCGTCCGGATGCGGATATGCATTCAATGAATGGAAAAAACTTCTCGCCGGGAAAGCCGGCACCCTCCATTCCCCGACACCGCCTGTGGCTGTTTCGATTTTGCGCGGCAATTCTGATTCCGTTGGTGGCGATTGGCGGGCTGGACCTCGGTTTGCGTTTGTTCGGTTATGGTTATCCGACAAGTTTTTTCCTTCGCCAGGAAATCAGCGGACAGGCTTATTACGTTCCCAATGACGAATTCGGTTATCGATTTTTCCCCCGTTCACTGGCCCGCACACCGGCGCCCCAGCGCATGGCGGCAAAAAAATCTCCCGATACGTATCGTATTTTTGTGTTCGGTGAATCGGCGGCGATGGGCGATCCGGATCCGGGCTTTGGCGCCTGGCGTTATCTGCAGGTGCTGCTCCACGAACGTTTTCCCGGAACGAAATTTGAAGTGATTTGCGTGGCGATGACCGCCATTGATTCGGACGTGATTTTGCCCATCGCGCGCGAATGCGCCCGGCGTGACGGTGATTTGTGGATTGTTTACATGGGCAACAACGAAATGGTCGGGCCTTTCGGCGGAGGCACCGTTTTCGGTTCGCGCGCGCCGGGAGTGGGTTTGGTCCGGGCGGATCTCGCGATAAAGACAACCCGGGTTGGGCAGTGGTTGGACAGCCTGATCCAGCAAATGGAGAAGCGTCCGTCGGTTCCGAAAACATGGCAAGGGCTGGAAATGTTCAAGAGTCACCAGCTTCGGTATAATGATCCGAACCGGTTGCGCGCTTACGAAAATTTCAAAGCGAATCTGGAAGATATTTTGCGCGCCGGACGCGGTGCCCGAGTGCCGATTATTTTGAGCACGGTCGGCTGCAATTTAAAGAACTGCGCCCCATTTGCCTCGCTCCCGGCGGCGACGATGAGTGAAATTCAAAAGGCGAGCTGGAACAAAATGTATCAGGAGGGAATCGCTCTGGAATCGGCAAAAAAATTTGCGGAAGCGTTGGGAAAATATGCCGAGGCGAACGCCCTGGATCATGACTATGCTGAATTGCATTTTCGCGCCGGACGCTGCGAGCTGGCGCTGACGAATGACAGTCAGGCCCTGAGCGAATTTGAGCGGGCGCGGGATTGCGACGCGCTCGCTTTTCGCGCGGACTCCCGTATCAATCAAATCATAAAAGATGCCGCGAACGCCCATGCCGGCCGGGGCGTTTATTTTTTGGAGGCCGCCGGGTTGTTCGCAAGAAATTCTACGGAAGGAATTCCTGGCAACGAGCTGTTTTATGAACACGTGCATATGAACTTTGAAGGTAACTACTTGTTGGGCCGCGCCTTTGCCGAACAAACTGCCAAACTGCTGCCGAAATCCATCGCGGCGCACGACCGGGGCCAATGGGCGTCCGAGGAATTTTGTGAGCGTCGGCTGGCGGTCTCGTCATGGGACCGGCTCCGCGTCTGGCAGGAAATTTTGAGCCGCGTCTCCGGGCCACCCTATGTTGAACAGTTGACCGATGCCGACAGTGTCAGGCTGTGCGACGAAAAAATCAGCGAGTTGAAAACCGGGGTGGAATCCGAATCCCCGGGGCAATCGCCGCTGCTCTACGAACAAGCGCTGGTATGGGCCCCTGCAGATGGCTTCTTGCATTTCAATTTTGCCCAATATTTGGGGGCGAAGGGGGCTATTGCCCGGGCCACGGAAGAAGCCAAACGCGTTTGTGAATTGCTGCCGCAGGTGCCCGGCGAGTTTTCCGACGTCGGTAATTTGTTGATTCTTCAGGCCAAAATAGACGAAGCCGCGGAATATTTTTCGCGCGCGCTGGCCCTCCGGAGCGATTTTGTGCCTGCGCTGAATGGGCTGGGGCAGATCCTGGAAAACCAGCAGAAAACAAATGAGGCAACTGCCTGTTACCGGCGGGCACTTCGGACGGATCCAGATGACGCGGGAACGTACATCAACATCGGATTTCTGGAACAGAACCGGGGAACTATGAAACGAGCTGCGGTGTATTATCAGCGTGCTGCCGATCTTCAGCCGCAAGGCCCGGCAGACTATTTCAACCGGGGGGTTGCCGCTGCCATGCTGGGCCAGGTTGCCGGCGCGATTCAATCTTTTGGCGCGGCCGTTGAACTTAAACCGGAATTTTGGCAGGCCCATTATCTGCTGGGGATTGAACTGGCGGCCGAGGGGAAAATTGGCGACGCCGAGCAGCAGTTTTGGGATGCCATCGTTTATCGTCCGGATTTTGCCAGGTCACATTTGAATCTGGGCATCCTGCTGATGAAGCAGCAAAGGCCGGACCCGGCGCTCACCCAGTTTCAAATTACCCTGCAACTGGATCCTTCAAACCAACTGGCAAAGCAACTCTCAGGAGAAATTCGGGCGTCGAAAAATCACAATCCGCCGGTTGCGCAATAGAGTTAACGGTCACCGGGGCTTGAGATTTCGTTGCATTGGATTCGGTGTCATTCGGTGCCGGTGGGGAGGGAAAGGCTTGACTTTGCCCCTGTGCCATTGACAGTGTGTAGTGGTCAGGCCGCGAAAATCCTGCGGCTGTTGTCTTGTCTGGCGCATATGGTGGAATTGGCAGACACGCTACTTTGAGGTGGTAGTGGGGCAACCCGTGCAGGTTCAAGTCCTGCTATGCGCACCAGTTTTTTCTTTTGATCCCAGAATTTCCGCTCGCAGTTGTTGCGCGAGTTCCTTGCGGTCACGGCTGCGTTCGGGATATTGTCCAAAATGGACGGTTGCCCGAATATCACGTTTGCTTAACAAATTCAGCATGTGCGGGAAAAAGGTATGGTCGCCCCAGTAACAAACCTCCTCGCCGGCGTCACCGTCGTCAATTTCGTAGTGAATCCAGCTGACGGCCAGCGGCCACGCCGGGTTGGTGGCCGGTTCCAGCAGGGATGATTTGAACGGCAGGACCATCTGTCCGTTCGTACTGGTTCCTTCCGGAAACAAAACCACCAGCGCGCCTTGCTGCAAGGCGGTGGTGATTTCGTCGTTTACCTGGCCGACTTGAAATCGCCGCGCGCGATCAACGAAGACGGTCCCGCCCAGGACGGCGAACTGGCCGAAGACGGGCCAATATTTGACGTCGTGCTTGGAAACGAACACGGCCGGCGTGAGGGACGAGAGCACCAGAATGTCGAGATAGCTCAAATGATTGCTGATGAGCAACCCGTGCGCAGGAATCGGACCGGTTGCCTGCGCTCTGATCTGAAAAAAACGCAAGGTGCGTTCCGAGGCGCGATGCAACCACACGGCGCGAGCGGCCCGTCGGGTCTCCGGCCGGTGCCAGGCGCAGTGGAACAAATAATCCAGCAGGGAAATCAGAATTGCGCCGGCCAGCCGGGCCAGCCGCGCGATGACGCGGAGCGGATGGCGGCGCAATCCCTTCACGCGCGGATTTCAAACACAATAGCGGCGCCGGTCAACTGAGAAAACGTTGGCTGACCAAAAGTTTCTGTTCGTAACCAGGTCGCTATCGGCGGCGGGCCGCAATAAATTTTTCTGCGTATTTGCCGAGCAAGTCCGCTTCCAGATTCACGGCGTCGCCGGTTTTCCGCTCGCGCAGCGCCGTGATTTGGTAGGTGTGCGGAATGATCCAGATGCGGAAACTTTTTTTCTGAACGGCCGCCACCGTGAGGCTGATGCCGTCCACCGCAATCGAACCCTTGTGAACGACGTAACGCATCACCGCCGGTGGCGCGGCAACGTCGAGCACGTGGTCCTGACCGGCGCGTTCCCAGCGAATGATTTTGCCGAGGCCATCAATGTGGCCGGTCACGAAATGCCCGCCCAACTCGCCATCTGCCTGCAACGGCCGCTCCAGGTTCACGAGCGAACCCGGTTTGGCAAATTGCAGGTTCGTGAGCCGCCACGTTTCCTGGAGCAAATCGAATTGAACGAGTTTGGATTTGCCGCGGGTGGAGGTTTTCACCGCCGTTAAACAGCAACCATTCACCGCCAGGCTGCCGCCCGGCTTCAACCCGCGTCCCGTCACGGCGGCACGCACGGTCAATTCGACGGATTTCGCCGTCGGGTGGATGCGCTCGACGGTTCCCGCTTCTTCAACAATGCCTGTGAACATAAAGTAGCGCACGCTTCCAGCGTGCGGGTTGACGCGGCATCTTGCCGCGTTTTGTTCACGAAACTGGAAGCTTCGCGAACTCGCAGGCAGGATGCCCGCGCTACGGTGAATTCGCAACCTTCGCCGTCATCAACAAATCCGGGCCGAGCTGTTTCCATTCGGCCGCGCGCAATTCCAGCGCCTCCGTCAGGCTTTTCGCACCCTCGCCCGCCACGGCCTTGAGCGAATCGCGTCCGCCGAGAATTTTCGGGGCATAGAAAAAGACCACGCGCTGCGCCAGGCCGCCGAGCAGGAATGAAGCATTGACCTCACCGCCGCCTTCCACCAGCAGGCTGGTGATATTTTCGGAACCCAGTCTTTTCAAAAGCCAACGGAGATCAATTTGCTGGCAGCGCGAGGCAGCCGCTGAACCGGCTCGCGAGGACGCTCGCCCCACCTTGTTTGCCGGCGCAATAATCACATTCACGTGTTTGGCCAGTGCGGCGACGCGGTTTTTCGGCGCGTGTTTGCCGACGACAATCGTTGTCAGCGTGGCGAACTTGTCGCTGACCGCCTTTGCTTTCGACGGTGTCCGGGCCAGAGAATCCAGAACGATCCGACGCAGTCCTCGATGTTCAGCGTTGAATGTTGATGGTTGAAAGCTTTCCACACTTCGTGCGGTGAGTGACGGGTCGTCAGCGAGCACCGTATTCACACCCACCAGAATCGCGTCACTGCCCTGCCGCAAGTTTATTCCGTGAGCGCGCGCATTTTTTCCGGTAATCCATTTGGATTCGCCGCTGGCCGTCGCAATTTTGCCGTCCAGCGTCATGGCCGCCTTCACCGTCACGAACGGTGTGCGATGGACGATCCAGTGATTAAAGGCTTCGTTCAATTTCGCGCACTCGGCAACGATGTTCTGTTGGGGCGAGCGTCCTCGCGAGCCGGGCCGCGCCTCGTCAGTAGCCTCGCCCCACCGACTCACTCCAATCCCGGCGCGCCGCAGGATTTTGAAAGCCCGGCCGGAATGTTTCGGATTCGGATCCATTGCGCCAACGACCACGCGTTTGAGGCCGGTAGCGATGATGGCGTCCGTGCAGGGCGGCGTGCGGCCGTGCGTACTGCACGGTTCGAGCGTTACATAAAGCGTCGCCCCTTTGGGATTGTGCCCGCGTTTTTGCGCGTCGTGGATTGCCTCGATTTCCGCGTGCGGCAGGCCCGCGCGGTGGTGCCAGCCGCGCCCGATGATTTTCCCGTCTTTCACCAGAACTGCGCCAACCATCGGATTGGGCGAAGTCATGCCGTAACCACGTCGGGCGAGCCGGAGGGCAAGGCGCATGAATCGGGCGTCAGGCATCGAGCGCATCGTAGCCGCATTCGGCAGAAAGTCGCCATCTGAAAAAAACTGGAGAAATGCAGCGCGCTACCGGGACGCCGTTACGCGCCTGACAAATTCACCTGACCGTGATTTCATAAACGACAGCGAAACCATTAGGCTGGTTCTTCGGTTGGGCAATGACCAGCGCGTCATCAGTCTGCTGCCATTTGATTTTTTCCCTGCTGCCGAGCAATTCGAGCCTACGGATTTTCCCATCGAGCAGGTTGGCCGATTTACCGAGCGATTTAATGCTCGCGCCATTGGTCGGCCAGCCCAGTTCAATTGCGTAAAGCGTGTTGCTTTTGACCGTGAACCGGAAATCCTCCGCCGTGAACGGTTTGCCTTTGCCTTCATTGAAACCCTGTTCTCTCAACTTCGCACCCGCCGAGGCTGGCCCTTCTCCAAATACCTTCCACGGGCGCGTGTCAAAAATACATTCCCGGTTTACGTCCATCCAGTCGGCGATGCCTTGAACGATTTGCACTTCCTCATCGTCAATCGTCCCGTCACCGCGCACGGGGACGCTGAGCAGCAGATTGCCGTTCTTGCTGACGACATCCGCCAGGGTCTGAATGACCGTTTTGGTGGTCTTGTACCCGTGGCGCTCGTAGATTTTCCGGTCGTAATGCCAGTTGCCCAGGCAGGTGTCCGTCTGCCAATGCAACGGCTCGATTTCGTTGGCCGCCCCGCGTTCGATGTCCCAGACCATGCACTGGCGCTGGTCCGGTGTCAGGACCTTTCCGAACAATACACCGTCGTCATTGGTTCCGTGCCACTGGTTGTTGAGGTTGTAGAAATTCGCAGCCAGCTTCAGGCCCGCGTCACTGATCGGCCACAACGGCAGCGCCGTGTCGTCGAAATAGATCAGGTCGGGATGGTATTTCTCGATGAGGTCCATCGTGCGGTTGTAATATCTGTTGCAATAAGCCTCGTCCGGGATGCTCGCGCCGTTGTTCCAATCCCAACGGTTGAACAGCGATTCGAATTTTTGATAACCCGGGCTGGGCGTGTGGTTTTGCGCATACAAATCCTGTGGGTCCAGGCCGTCCCACCATTTCCCCTTGCCGTCGGCTTTGGTGAGTTTGCCGTCGAAATCCTGGGCCGGCTCGTACCACGTCCAGGCATGCGAGGCGTGGACACTCACGCCGAAATGCAGGCCGTATTTGCGCGCCGCCTTGGCCCAACCGCCGATGATGTCCTTGTGCGGTCCGACGTTCACGGAATTCCACGGCTGATACTTTGAATCCCAGTTATCGAAGTTGTCGTGGTGGTCGGCCAAGGCCATGAAGTATTGCGCCCCGGCGCGCTGGTAGAGCGCCAGCAATTTGTCCGGGTCCCAGTTCCGGGCCTTCCATTCGTGGATCACATCCTTGAACCCGAAATCCTTCGGCGAACCGTAGTGTTCAAGGTGGAATCTATATTGCGCGGTGTTGGTAAAATACATCAACCGCGCGTACCAGTCGCCATCCTCGGGTTCGCATTGCGGCCCCCAGTGCGCCCAGATGCCGAACTTCGCCTTGCGGAACCATTCCGGACACTGGTACTGCTTCAGCGAATCCCAGGTCGGCGCAAATTTGCCGGGCGCCATCGGTTCTTCAGCGGTGCTGACGACATGGAAGACCGCGTTCGTGCCGTCGGCATGAACCGAACCGCCGGGCAGCATAAAAGCCGTGACAACGAGGGCGGCGAGCGTTGAAATGGGGTTCGTGTTCATGGCCAGGCAGTCTGCAGGTTTGGCCACTATTCGTCGAGGAAATCACACAGTGCTTATCGTGGTGGCGCTCTACCAAGACGCCGCTACGCCGTTATTCTTCAAACAACGCCTGGGCGAATTGCTTCGCATCGAACGGCTGCAAATCGTCCGGCTGCTCGCCGAGACCGATGAATTTGACGGGCAGGCCAAGTTCCTTCTGGATGGCCACCACCATGCCGCCTTTGCTCGTCCCATCGAGCTTGGTCACAACGAGGCCGGTCAACGGCACGGCCTTGTTGAATTCGCGCGCCTGGTTCAGCGCGTTCATGCCGGTGGTCGCGTCGAGCACCAGCAGGACTTCGTGTGGTGCGCCGGCCAATTGCTTGCCGATGACGCGGTGCAGCTTCTGCAATTCCTGCATCAAATTGTGCTTCGTGTGCAGCCGGCCGGCGGTGTCAATGAACAGGTAATCTGCCTTGCGCGATTGCGCGGCGGTGACAGCGTCGTGTGCGACGGACGCCGCGTCCGCGCCGTAAGCACCAGCGATGACTTCCACCTTCAGTTTTTGGCCCCACAATTTGATTTGTTCAATGGCGGCGGCGCGGAAGGTGTCGCACGCGGCCAGCAACGCGGTTTTCCTCTGTGATTGAATCAAATGTGCGAGTTTGGCGGACGTAGTGGTCTTGCCGGTACCATTGACGCCGACGATGGAAATCACAGTCGGCCCGTGAGTGGCTTTAACCAGGTCGATTTCATTCGCGCTTAAACTTTTTTCCACTTCGGCGCGGGCGATGGCAAACACGTCCAGACCTGTGTTGCCCTGGGATTCGTAGGCGTGTTTGACGGCGGCAACGATTTGCCCGGTCATGGCCAGACCCAGGTCGGCGGCGATAAGCGCGGCTTCCAGTTCTTCCAGCGTGGCTGCGTCAAGCTTCGGCGAGCGCGTGACGATGCGTTTGATTTCGTGCGCCAGCTGGCTTTGCGTTTTTTGCAGGCCGGCCTTGAATTTCTGAAAAAGTCCCATTTGAGTTTAACCACGGATGGACACGGATGGACACGGATGAAGAGGGAATGGATGGATTCCTGGATTGATGGATTGGCGAGAGACGGCCTGGTTGGAAAATTTCATTAACCTGATCATCGAAGAATCCAACAATCCATTTTTAGAAAATCCGTGTTTATCTGTGTTCATCCGTGGTTGAGAATTTTCGTTCTTCAGCTTTTGCTTTCAGTTTCTCCACGTGTTCGTAGGGCAGCTTGACGGTGCCGATGAGCGGTTTGCCCTTGCTGAAACCGTGACAATCGGAGCCGCCGGTGATGAGCAGATGATATTTGTCGGCGATTTCCAGATAACGCTCGGAGGTAACGGTCGAGTGCTTCGTATGAAAACATTCGATGCCATCCAGGCCGGCTTCGACCAGCACCGGAATCACGTCGTCGGTGCGGTTAAGCCCTGGATGTGCCATGACGGCGAGTCCCCCGGCCTGATGGATGAGTTCGATGGCTTCGAGCGCGGACATTTTGGCCTTGGGCACCCACGCCGGCCGGTTCTTCTTCAGAAATCGTTCGAAAGCTTCATCCAGACTCCCGACCAGCCCGGCCTTCACCAGTGCGCGCGCTACATGCGGCCGGCCCGGCGATTTGCAATTGGCCAGTGCGAAAACGGATTCCACCTGCAGCGGCACCTTTAAGCCGTTGAGCCGCGCGACCATTTCGTGGATGCGATTCTGCCGGACAGCCTGAAATTTGGCGATTTCCGACAGGAGTATTTGGTTCTCCGTATCCAAGGAATAACCGAGCAGATGAATTTCGGTATTGTTGTGTTCGGCGGTAAGTTCAGTGCCGGGAATAAAATCAATGCCTGCTGCCGCGCACGCCGCAACCATGCGCGGACAACCCTCCACCGAATCATGGTCCGTAAGCGCCAGCGCCGCGAAGCCGAGCCGGTGACCGTGACCAACGAGCTCCTCCGGTGAGAACGTCCCGTCGGAGAAATACGTGTGAAGATGTAAGTCCGCGAATTTCATTTTACGACTCTCGCCGGCCGCATGACTTCACCCTTGATCTTGTCCAGAATGCCATTGACGAACTTGCCGCTGTCCTGGGTGGAAAATTTCTTCGCGACATCCACCGCCTCGTTGATGCTGACGATGGGTGGAATGTCCTCACGAAAAAGCATTTCATAGATGGCCAGCCGCATAATGTTGCGATCGACCGTGGCGATGCGGTGAAATTCCCAGTTCTTCGCGTGAGTCTTGATGCGCTCGTCGATCGCATCACGGTGTTCGAGAACGCCGCGGATGAGCGGGTCGGCGAACAGGCGCGTTTCGGCTTCCTCGGCGGTTGGCGGCGCCAATTCGTGGGGCTGGCCCCAGGTCGCCGGACCTTTTTCCTCGGCAATGGCCGCGGCGCGCTGCGTCTGCCAGAATTCCTCCAGCGCCCGGTCCAAATCCTCCGGCGGATTCAGGTCGTGCTGAAACAGAAACTGGACGGCGCGTTCGCGCGCCTCACGGCGTTTGCCCATAAATCAAATTCTAAGGTCTGAAGCCTAAAGTCTAAAGCTCAAAGTCAAACAAAGCGGAGCTGCTTGGTGGGGTCCTAATTTACAACCCGGAGCGCGAGTTGTCCTCAACTCGCAGCAGGACTTGCGCAAAGAAGCATCGGTAAGCGCGGACAGGTGGCTTTGGATCCGGGCGCGCTGCGGTTTGGGACAAACCGCGCTCCTTTAAATTGAGATATTATCCACGACTTTGGATATTGGACTTTGGCCATTGAACTTATTAGATTTTGCGCATGAGCAAGGTCACAAAACTGCTGCACACGCGCTATCGCGTGAATAATTTGGAACGGACGGTGAAATTTTACCGCGAAATCCTCGGTTTGAATGAAATCAAGCGACACAAATCGCCACGCGGCTCGGAGCTGGTTTTTCTCAAGGCGCCCAAGAGCGATGAGGAAATTGAAATCTGCCATTTTCCGGGCAGCGCCTCGGTACAGGTACAACCGGATTTGACGCATCTGGCGTTTGAAGTGGACAGCCTCGATGAATTTGCCAAACACCTCGCCAAACACGGCCTGAAATATTCCGATGGTCCAACGACGAGTTCGAGCGGCACAACCTTCGCGTTCGTTGACGCGCCGGAAGGCTACGAAATTGAATTAATTCAGAAAGGCAAAGGGGGCGGCTGAAAACTGTAGCGGCGGTCTATGATCGTCGCAGTTCGTAAAAATAAATTACCGGCGCTCACTGAGCGCCGCTACAATTCACAAAATAACATGAGCGTTCTCATCGTCGGTTCCACCGCGCTGGATTCCATCAAAACACCCAGGGCCGAGAACCCGCGGCTGCTGGGCGGCTCGGCCAGCCACGCCGCCGTCGCCGCGAGCTTTTTCAGCCCGGTAAAACTGGTCGGCGTGGTCGGCGAGGATTTCCCCAAAAAATACCTCGAGCTTTATCGCCGGCACAAAATTGACCTCGAAGGTCTGCAGATTCTTCCCGGCAAAACTTTCCATTGGTCCGGTGAATACGAGGTGAACATGAACAACCGGCGCACACTGCTGACCGAGCTCGGCGTGTTCGAGACCTTCACGCCCACACTGCCGGAACCGCACCGGGACTCCCAATTCGTCCTGCTGGCGAACATCGCGCCCGCGCTCCAGAGTCACGTGCTCGACCAGATGCGCCGCCCGAAATTCGTCGTGGCCGACACGATGGATTTGTGGCTGAACATCGCGCTGCCGGACTTGCTGAAGCTGCTCAAGCGCCTTGACGGCTTCGTGCTCAACGACAGCGAGGCGCACCAGTTGACCAAAGAGGACAACCTCTTCACCGCGCTGAAGAAAATCCACAAGCTGGGGCCGAAATACGTCATCATCAAAAAAGGCTCGCACGGCTCGATTTTGTCCGGTCCACGCGGCTATTTCATCTGTCCGGCGTACCCGCTGTCCAAGGTCGTGGACCCGACCGGCGCAGGCGATTCGTTCGTGGGCGGCATGATGGGCCGGCTCGCGGCGGCGAAGGGTTCGATTGAGGATAATCTCCGGCGCGCGATGATTTACGGCAGCGTCACCGCGTCGTTCTGCTGCGAAGGTTTCGGCCTGACGCGCACCACCAAAACCAAACTTGCCCAAATCGATCGGCGCGTGAAGGAACTGGAAAAGCTGACGAGATTTTAAGTAGTCAGTCGTCAATCCGAAAACAAGAATGGTTTGAACGACCGTCCTCACCCCGGCCCTAACCTCTGCTGGTTTTTGCATAGTTCTTCAGAAGATGGCAGGTGCGAGAAGGTTATGTCTATTTCACCGTTGCCGATGACGATCTTTTCGATGAGGGCTTCGACGACTTTTCGCTTGTCGTCAAACGGCAATTTCGGCCAGCGGTCATGGAGCGTGGCGGCTTCGTGAAGCACGTCATCGGTGGACAGCTTGTTGACTTTAAGGAAATCCACATCGGCTTCCAGCCTGGGCAGTTCGGCCTGCAACTGCTTCATCCGTTCCTCGGCGGGCGTGAAGAGGTCGCGGAAACCATCGCCGGAAATCTGATGTTTCAAATACAACTGATGCGTATGGTGCATATCCTCTTTGACCTTCTGCATCTCCCGCCTGTGGGCGTCGAGCAAGGCGGATTTCTCGGCCAGATTGCGGTCAGCTTGCCGCAGATGGCCAGCTATCCGCTTGGGCTCACCGAAAAAGACTTTTAGCTCATTTCTGGCGATGTTCTCAAGGTCGGTGATGGGTATCTTGTTGCGGCATTTGCGGCAGAAGTATTTCGGGCTGTTGGCGGCAACATACATCCTGTGGCCGCACGAACAATGGGCTAAGCCGCTGAACAGGTGAACGGGCGGTTTGCCGGGCTTTTTCCATGACTTCAACTGTTCCTCAATGATCTGGTTCACCTGATTCCATAGTTCTTCGGAAACGATGGGCGGGCATTCGGCCCGGCCCCATTCGCTTTCGGGCTTCGTTTCGGTGCGCCATGTCCCGGTCAAGCGCATGGTATTGAACACATACACGCCTTTGGCGCTGGATTCGTTCAAGAGGCGCAGAATCGAGGTGTCCCGCCAGATGTTCCCATTGCGGGTGCGGTATCCGGCGGCGTTTAAATGCTGGGCGACCTGCCCCTTTCGCCGGAACTGCAGAAACAGTTCGTAGGCTTTGCGCCGCACAGCAGCTTCCTCCGGCCGGACGATCAATTTGCGGTCTTTCCAGACATAGCCGTACGGGGAAGTGCCATTGATGGATTTGCCGAGTTTGGCGCGGGTCAATACGGAGGCATTGACGCGCTCGGTGATCTCCTCGCGTTCCCATTGGGCAAATACACCCAAGAGATGAAAGAACATCCGGCCTCCGGCAGTGCTGGTGTCAATGGCTTCGGAGAGTGAAATAAGGTCGGCATGATGCTTGTTGAAGAAGTCTGAGAAGTCCTCCAGTTCGCGCCGGTTGCGGGACAGGCGGGCCAATTTGGAGAATACCAAGCCGGTGATGTGTCCGCGTTCGATGTCCTTCATCATGCGTTTGGCCTCCGGGTGCTGCATGACGGCCTTGCCGGTCTGCCCGGCCAAGTCATAGACCTCCTTGACCTGCCAGCCCTTGCTCTTGGCGTAGCTCCTGGCGCGTTCCTCGTGGTGTTCCGGGCTTTCGCCCTTCGCCTGGTCCTCGGTCGAAACCCGAATCCAGATGCCAACCGGTTTGTTCAAGGCACTATTTTCCTTCATACCACGAGTTCATATCAAAAATACAAAACCAGTTCAAGATAAAAGTTTGCTCTTTACCTAACTTTCTTTCACCATGCCAACCATGTCGAAACGTGACATCGTTGTCGAAAGCGAATTGGCTGCGATGGCCAAGCATTTCCGCATCAAGTCGGGCATGACCAAGGCCGAAATCGCCCGGAAGCTCGGAGTCGCCCGGCCTTCTGTGCAACTAGCCGAGGAAACCCCCGAACAAAGCCTGACCAAGCTGCGCATCCGCATCATCGAAAGCTGTTCGCCGTATCGCGTCACCGGGCCGGTGTATATCCTCCAAAGCCGGACATGATCATGATTTCCGTTTCATGGCCTCGGCCATCATCTTGACCGCGATTTCCTCTTTGGCCTTCTGCTCGTCCAGGGAAAGCGCCGGGCCATGCGTGCGGACTTTGTATCCGAGCGTCATGCGCTCACCGGGAGTCTGCGGCAGAGCCTGGTTCTTGATTTTCGGCGCCAGTTTCCGAAGCTCGGCAATGAAATCATCCGGTGTGTGATAGCTGACCTTGGCTGTCGCTTCCGAACCAAGCCCGGCCTGAACCGCCTCCGCAATCGCCTTTAGACGCTCTCTACCTGGGGATATGACGGCGACACGGGTATATCCCGCCGCCAAGCACTTCTTCACGTTGCCGAATTCATGGTCGGTAGTGGTGGTAACGCCGATTTCCACGGCTATGGCGAGGTCGCCTTTGCGCAAGATCAAGTCAGCGGCTTGCATAGACTTGTCCGTCAATTTCCGTTCCACTTCGGACATGAATCCAAGGACGCGAGCTTCGGTCTGGATTCGCTGCTGAATGGTTGTGTGCTGCGCCCCTCCCCGGCCTAAATCGCGCGGTGGCTCGGCGATATTCTTTTCCGAACCCGTAGCTTTCGGAACTTCGACAACTTTCGGCGCTTCCGCAGCCTGCGGCGGTTCTGAAACAACCGGTGCCACGGGGGCCAGGGGCGTTGGCGGCTTCGGCTTGACTGGTTCTGTCGGTGGGGAAGGCAGCGGTCCCTCCGGTGGTGTCCTTGACTTTGCCAGCATCGCCTCAATGTCCGCTCGAGCCGTGCCGTATTTCTTTACCGAACACGTAATCACTTCCTGCCGCCTCGCCGCCGTCGCACCTGCGTCCGGCTCGGCGGGAAGCGGGACAGTCAGGTTGAAATCAAAATCACTGCGTTCAACCCGGCACAGCGCCTGCCCGGTTTCCAGATTCCGCAGATCCTTAGCTTCAAAGAAGGAAAAACCCTCGGCCAGCTTTTTTGCGTCGTCATCGCCGACCCGAAACACGATCCGTGTGCAAGGATGCGTCAAGACAGCGCTCGCTACTTCCGGGCTGCGCTGCAATTGCTGCAATTCGTGGTGCGCCAGCGTGAGCCCAATGCGATACTTTCGCGCGCCGGACAATATCTCCGCCATGCTCGGCGTGATGAAATTGGCGAACTCATCGGCATAAATCCAATAGTCCCTGCGGGCGGCCACCTGCTGCGCCTGCCGGCTCATGGCAATCTGCTGGAACTTCGACACCAGCACCGTGCCCAAAAGATGCGAATTTTCCCGGCCCAATAGTCCCTCCGGCAGCTTGGCCAGAAAGATTTTGCCGCTGTCCATGATATGCGCGAAATCCAGCCGGTTCTCCGGCTGCGAGACCATGTAACGGATGGGCTTCTTGGAAAGGAACCCATCCAGCCGGGTCAAAATCGAGCCGATAGATTTGCCGCCGGAGAGATGCGAAAAGCTCTTCTGCCAGTAATACACCACCTGGGAATCGCGGACGGATTTCAGGAATTCATTTCGAAAGGCCGGTTCAATCAAGAAGCGTTGCAGATCGGCAATCGTGCCGCGTCGGTCGCTTTCCAGAAACGCAAGGATGGCGTTCTGCAAAACGCTGTTCATTTGATCCCCCCACGATGTGCTCAACCGCTGGAACACGGCTACCAGGTCAGAGGCCAGCAAATTCTTCTCAAGCTCGCTGTGGGCCGACAGGATGTTGAACCCAACCGAATACTGCTCGTCGGCCGGGTCAACCAAAACCACGTCGCCAATCCGCTCCGGCGGAATGACACCCAAAATCCGGTCAATTAAATCGCCGTGCGGATCGAGCACGGCCACGCCCTCACCGTTATCAATGTCCTGCTTTATTAGGTTGAAAAGCAGCGTGCTCTTGCCGGTGCCACTTGCTCCTATGATGTGGCAATGACGCACGCGCTGTTCGGCGGACAACCGCACTTCAACGGTCTCTCCAGCGTGCTCGTTGGTGCCCAGCAACAGACCTTGGCTCTGTCGCACAATCGCCGGTGCTGATTTGGTCTTGCCAGTCTGCCGCGTAAAGACCGGCGAACGTACGGCGCTGCCAGGTAAATGAACAAAGCCGATGAGCTCGTCGGCGTTGAGCAACATACCTGTCCGTCGCGATTGTCTCCGTAACACGTCTCCGATGTGTTCTTCAAAAGGGTAGTCGTCGTTTTGAAGCGGGATGAGTTCGTTACCGTTCGGATGGGTAAACACGCGCAATGAACCGGCCATGTCACGGCCCAGTTGCAATAGCCGTTCAAAGTCACCGGCACGAACGAGGATACGCACCACGGAGGCAAACAGGGGACTTGCGATTTTGTCCTCTGCTGCGCTGGTCAATTCGGGCTGGTTGGCGAAAAACGGCTTGCCGTCTTCGTGCGTTACGGAGGCGATGATGCTTTCGGCCCAGCGGTTCTGCACCGGCTGCCAGAGGACTTGAAACAGGCCAAGCTCGCCACACTGCAATTCAGACAAAGCACTGACGATGCCGATGAACGGATCAATCTTGCCGCTTTGAAGCGGCAGCATGAATTCACGGCCAAGGCCGAATTCCACCGCCAGCACCTCGTCGCCCTCTGATTTTTCCCATGCCTTTTCCAACGCGCCACCATGCGGAACGAACACCGCTTCGGGAAAGAACGCCTGCAACTGGCGGCGCAACAGCGGGGCATCGCTTGAAGCGGCGGCAAATTGAGCCGTCACCTTCTTGTGGATACCGAGCAATTCAAAGGAGATAGGTTCGCGGCATAAGGATAGATTCAAAAGGAACTGCTCGAACGCTTCTTGTGCAACGTCGAGTTTCTCCGGCAGGGAAGCCTGAAATTCAACCGACGATTCGCGAACAAGCGGCGTCGGTTGCGGTTCTTCTTCAGGTTCAGGTGCCGCTGGCGTGCCCTCTGGTCGGCTGCCGACCAATTTGCGAAACAGCGAGCTTAAAAGCGTCGGCCTGCGTCCGTCGTCAATGGCCCGCACTTCCGGCTGATAATGGCCATCAAATGGAGCGAATGGTGGTTCAGGATACACTGACTCGCCATATACCCGCCAGCCGCGTCCGCGCTGTTCCCAGCGGTAGAACTGTTCCGAAAGCTGATCGTGAACGATAGGCATACGGACCGCTTATTTGGTTTGTTCAGGAAGCTACTTTAAAGACCGCTTGCGCAATTTTGTCAAGAAAGTCGAGAGTGTCCTGAGCTAGAGCGCCGTTTATGGGCCAACGAAACCCCGGATTGGTTGGATCCATGTCAGCCTCGTGTGCTATCTTATTCCTTCGTTCAACAATCAGTTGGAGGCGAACCTTTACGTCTTTCGCTGGCAATGCTAATTCCTTGCTAACTTCTTCCCAGAGCTTCACTGGGGAAATGAGCCGAATCGCGTCAGCGAGCTTGTCAGGATGCTGAAAACTTAACCACGAATGCTTTTCGCGCACGGCCTCACCCAGCCACTGTTCATGTGCTTGGCCACTAAAACCGCGTTCAACCGCGTGGATTGGCAGTTGAAATTTAGAGAAAGCGTCGGTCTTGGGCCTTGTTCCTTCGGCGCACTCGATCATGCCAAGCCGCGCCATTTCGTGAATCAAATGGTCGAGCGCGCTCACCCCCAGGACGATCTGTGCCCGCCACATGTCGCTGACATCTATCGCAGAAGTGGCTATCTGCGTTACGGCTACAGCCAAGTTGCCCAGTTCGCGTGCCCTTAACAGGTTTTCTTGAAACTGTTGCAGAGCGCTACGCATGTTTAGACAGTGCGACTACTCGGTCGGCCAATTCGTCGAAAGTCTTTCTAAATCTGTCGCGATTCTCAATATCTTGAGTCAACACCGTGCCAACATGGCCAAGCATGGTTTCTGTAAGTGCGAAGACTGGAGTCTGGTGGTTTTGTGACGCCGTAATGAGAGAATTGAAGTCAGCAATCTCGGCAAGACAATAGCCAGCTTGGGGATCAATGCCAGCCGCTTTATAGGTCGCCGGCAAGAATGTGCCGCCGTATCTTGTTAATGCAGGCACAAAACGATCTCTGACTCTCGCATTGATTTGGTCAATCCAAGTCTGAAATCCTGCCGCGGCTTTCCCTTTTCTCGGGCGATATCGTTGAATGACTGTGCCAAGGAATTTCAAACCAGGCTTGGGAAAAGGGTAACTTGCCGACTTGAGCGTTTCAGCTTCTGCGGCCTTCTTCGCCCACTCGATCCATTTTGGGAGAATAGATGCAAGCGAATCTATTGCCATCACGCTGAAGTAATCGGGGGCCGTTGGCACCAAAAAGCAGTCGCTTGTCATCAAGAAGTTCTGATTCATCGCACCAAGGCTCGGGCTCATGTCGACAAGTACGTAGTCGGCAGTGTTTGCAGTCGCAACTTTTTCAACAAAGAAATGAAACGCTCCTGGAAGATTTTTAAGCGCCTGGAGTGAACCGGACAGTTCTTGCGCGATTCCTAACGTGACCTCATATTCACTCAAGTTCACGTGACCAGGAACAAGGAATAACCCCGGCCGGTCTCTGACTTCAACACACTCCACTGTTTCAATGGGCTTCGGTTGTGATTCAAACGCAGGGGCTAACGCTGTCCTGAGATTCGCGTTCGGGTGCTGAGAATAGAAAGCATCAAATTCCTGCGAAGTGTCATAGTCCAACACCAAGCCAGTGAGATTACATTGTGGATCAGTATCTATCATCACCACGCGGTGGCCTTTCTCAGCCAACATCCAGCCGAGGTTAAACGTAGTTGTAGTTTTGCTAACCCCGCCCTTGTGATTGAATAATGCAATTGTCTTGTGCATGATCTTAGTTCGTTTGGGTTACGGATGTTCGAGCTTGACGACGGGGAATTGCTTGCTGTCAGCATCGAATTCGGTAGCAATTTCCAGTCGGTCACCGTAAGAAGCTTTTCGGCCACTCATAACCAATTTCAAGTTGTTCGCTGTTCCTGTTGCAACGGCATCGGTTTGTAAAGTTCCCCGAATATGGGGGCATACCGATATTGCTGCACCAACTTTGCTCCCTTGGCCGCCGTCATTTCATCGGCAAGTTCCCGGATGACTTGAGGAATCCGCTGCACATAGATCGTCCGCGTATCGTCGCGCCAGTAGGTGTCAGCGCGGAACCAGTCTTCGTATATGCTCGAAAGCGCCGGGATTTTGAGCAAAAGACCGTCAAGATCACCCGCGTTCGCTGCCGCTGCATTACGCATTACGCCGGCCAGCGCGAACATGAGCGTCACGATGGTGATAGCGGAAAACATCAGTCCTAGCGGGACGATCAGGACCTTGCCGATGACGGCCAATATCGCGAGCGTAATCACAATGTGCCACAGACGGACCAAAGCCGGCACATACACGACGCGGCAGGAAAAGAAATAGCCGGCGCCGAACGGCGCGGCACAGGTGTAAATGGCGAGCCGTTCGCGAAATAGCCGCAAATAGATGCGCCGATCTGAAACCAATCCGCCTTCGGAGAATTCCTCGCGGGAAATCTCCATGCCGGGCACCTTGCGGACCTTCAACGCTCTTTCGATGGCTTCGTAGAATTCCTGCGGCGAAAGCGCTAGGCTGTCGTGAAAAGCGATCCAGTGATCGAGGACTTCGCCTTTTTTGTTCTCGAACCCGAAAATGAAGTCCAGCCAACCGCGCAGGATTTCACCCCTTTTTGGCTTGAATCCCAAGTTGCCCATAGACAGATTAGGTTCAATCCTGAAGTCGAAGCCGCCTATTAGTCAACATAAAAAATGGGCTGCGAGGGAATGGGCAATGGCATGGAAAAATCAAACTCTTCACGGAATCACATCGGACATTTCATTCGCGTTATACGTCCACTCATCTGGTGGCTCATTTTGGTTCTCGTGCTTTACGGCATCCGCACACACGAGCGGTTGCTGGAAAAGACGCGGCTCGAATTCGGCGTGTCGTTGCAAGGCCAGCCGATTGATGCGGTGGCCAAACTGGACGGAATGCCGGCATTGACCGGCCAGAAAATCTCGTTAGGCAGACACACATTTTCCGTCACGTATTCCAAGGCCGAACCGTTTTCAACAAACTTGTTCATTTGGTATGGCCCACATGATATGGAGAATATCAAATTAAAGCGGAGTATGGGCACATTGCGTGTCGCAGCCACGCCGTCCGCGTCCAGCATCACCATCACCGGCTCTGAATTTTCGACCAACCTTTATGACAGTAGCGGCATCACTCTGAATGTACCGACCGATCAATACACCGTCCGGGCAGAATATCCGCACTGGTCGCAAACGCAGAATCCGACGGTTGTTGCGAACCAAACATTGCCATGCATGTTTGCGCCCCAATTCGGAGCACTATACCTGACGTGCAACAAAGACGGTGCGAGGTACCAAGTGGAATCCAACGGGCAATCTGTGGACAGTGGCAACGTGCCTGCTACTGTCAATGGCCTGCCGATAGGGAACTTTAACGTCACGATTTTGTACCATAACCGGCAGATGCAAAGCCCGGTATCTGTCGAAGCAGGCGTAACCAACGAACTGCCGGTGCAGTTTGTATTGGGAGCGGCTCGCCTGGAAACGGTTCCACCCAATGCGCAAGTCTTCACGGCCAACGGCCATTACTTGGGACAGACACCGCTGCTTTTCCCGGATATCACACCACAAAAGGCGCAGTTTAATTTGTCATTGGCCGGTTATGAACCGGTGTCCGTGGCGCTGAAAATTGCCGCAGATCAAACCAATTCGTTCAGCACGAATTTAATCAGCGTGAATTATGTATCGTCCATGCAAGCGGCCAAAGGATATCTAGCCGAATCGAATTATGAAGCGGCCGTTCAAGCAGCAGGCGCCGCATTGAACGCCCAGCCAAACGATGCGGATGCGCTTGCGTTGCAAGGTACGGTTCAAAGTGGTCTGGACGCCCAGAAGGAACGGCTGGACATGCTCACTCGGCCGCAGCGAGTGTTTGGAAATCTGTGCGCCAACTATTGGGATGCGGGCCTGTTTACACCGCATGAATTCAAAACGATTAAACCGGCCAAGGCAGTGGCCCAGGCTATTGTCAGCGCGCTGACCAATGCGCCGGGGGCGTTCCAAATTATAAAAGATGATTCAACTGAACCGGAGATTTATCAAGTGGTGGGGCAGCAAACTTTTTCGTTAGGAATTCTGGGCGGTACCGAGCGAGATTGCCTGATAGTAATTGGCCAATCGAAAGATGACGAAACGCAGATCTGGTTCAAAGTTCTGGAGTATCAGGTTCAACACAGTATTAGTGCCACCGGATTCAACATCCGCGACAGCAGACATTTGATCGCCATGAGTCCAAGCCGGCTGCAAATGAATGGATTGTTAGAAGATCAGATCAGCCGTGGTCTTCGATCAGTGGCTGAACGAATCCAGGAGGGTGTTGACGAGGCCTCGTCTGTGATTCAGTAAACCTCCGATCAAAGCAGTGAATGAGGTGATTATCAGCACACTAAAACAATCGCTGGCAGCGTCCCAAATTATCAGCGAGAATTCGTCTGAACCGAACACGTATGCAGTGGTGGCGCAACAGACTTTTTCGCTGGGTACCGGTCCAAATGGGTGCATAGCATTACGCGGCTCTTCACCGTGCTCCGGGCGGCGCTGTGGGAAAAGCTCGACCTTTTAAAGTTATTGGCGTGCTATGGGACAGCGGGCGGAAGCTTTCGTAACTTGGCGCGACCCGAACAATCCTATTTCCCCGGATTCCTATAAGTCTATGGGACAGCACCCGCGCCCAAAAGAAGCACGCCGATGCCCGAAGGCCCAACCCGCAAAAATCACAATCTCACTTTCCGCCGGAGATCAATAAACCCCTTGAAAATCAACCCGCCAACCGGAAAATCATGCCGTTATGGGATGGCTGTGGTTCTGGAACATCAGATGCGACATTCCGTAGTCGCCGACCTCAATTACCACGACAACAAGCGTTTGATCGCTTTTAATCCAATGCGAATGCAAATGAGTTCATGATTTGGAGTCTAATTAGGGAATGGCGTGCAAAATGTGGCGGAGCGAGTTCAGCAGGCGATTGGGAAGTAATATTGGCAAAGAAAATTGCGGAATAGCTTCCTGTTAAACATTTCGAACGCCGAATTTTGGAATGCAAAGGTCAACAAATTATTGTGTATTAAAAGATGGCGATGTGTTTGTTGTTGGCACGGCCGTCTTATTTTGAATATTGTTTGTTGAAATTGAAGTCATATTATTGATAGTTTCGCTTTGATTGCCTCCAGCATCTGGAATAATTGGGGGTTTGGGCCAATATGCTGCAAATACTAAACAGCTATAAATTATCAACACAGCAGCACGAAAAACGGTTAATGCACCGCTTGGTGGATATTTGCTTTTATGGCCAAAATAGATGATAATCTCCTTTGATGATCCAACAATTCCCATTGTTACAATCCATGCGATCAACAATATGGTCACGACAAGCGCGACAACTGCTACAGTGGTGATACCTTTTGGGTTTTCTACTCCTAGTAGAGTAGGCCTAAGAAACAACATGCCGGCAATCCCGATTACAAGAAATGCCATCGCCCAAGAACCGGCTACCTGATTAAGATAGGAGTCGACAGCATCGTGCCCATCCCTCTTTGCCGGCCGCAATCTATCTTCGATTGATTCTCTGAGTGCTTTAGTTATTTTCTTTTCATCTTCCGAACATTGTGTAGATTCAGTTTCATCTTGGTAAGTCAACTTTTCGACCAATTGCTGTAATGTGGTCTGTGCATATCTTGATCCGGCTTGTGTTGCCACAACACCAGTAATGATCAATATCACAGGTTGCCAAGCCCACTTACCGAATATACAAAGCAACACAAGAAGGGTTAACGCAAGAATCCACACCAGCCATTTCGGCCAGGCATTTTTCAATTTTATGAGCTTCAATGGCACTTAGTTTCCGATTTGGCAATTGTTTATTTAGCTATTCGTCGCGAAAATCTGCAGCTTTTTTTTCAGATGATTCACCTGGCGTTTGACTTCTGCGTGTTTTACAAGTGCATCCAGCCAGTTTTTGCCATAATTCGTTTCGACTTCTTTTAGATGAACAAGAAACAGCTTGCGGATGCTTTCAACTTCTTTCTTGAGGGCAGTGTTTTCAGTAATGATTGCATCCAACATTTGAGTTGCGCGTGATGGTCTGCGATAGACATTCAGGGCTTTTATGCGTTGCAGATAGCCTAGCGCTCTTGCGAGACATTTTTCAAGCGACCCGGTGATAATTATAGCTACAAATACTTCTGTCTTGGTCAAACTCTGTAGGTTCTGCGCCTTCTCAACACCCATCTCACGCAATATCGAGAATGTTTTTGTAAGTAAGAAGGAATAGTTTTCTGCACGCCAATCCTCTTCCCAATCGGTAATATCGTCGAGGAGTTGCATTCCAGTTGCCAAGTATTCGATTGGAATGAGCAAGTCTTTAACGTCTTCATCAGGCCTGCCATCGGCCGCAAGAAGTCCAGTAGCACAGAGTTTCAGGAAACCCACTTTTCGACCTATACGATCTACATTGCACGTCGTGAAATGTGAGAGTTTTTGTTTGTGTCGCGCCAGTTCTTCCATGACTGCGCCGGCTGTCTCGACAAAGCAATCATCTACGCGGATGCGCACGCTCTCGTTAGCCGGGAATTTTTTAAAGAAACCTGAGAGCCCACGCTGCAATAACAATCCGCTGGCAAGCAATATCGGAACGGTTTCGGTCTTACTTCCACGATCAAGAAAGTCATCGACGAACAAAGTATAGGCGTAAAGATTCATCCATGACGGAACAATGTCATGGACAGCACTGTTAGATTTGATGTTAAGAACGTCAGCCAGAATCCAAGGCGCATATTCCCCAAGCAGCGGTTTTCCGTTGGCACGCTGAATCCTATTATTATAATTGTCAACGACACTGTTTCTTAAAGGGATGGGGAAGTCACTAGCGGCACGAAACAGGGATTTTCTCATGTTGGCAATTTCTGGGGCAAAATCCGAGAACCCTTTAACCGAGCGACCGATTGTAGCGTCATTTATTTTCATGATTGTTTATGTTGGCGATTAATTACGCTTAGGTGGCTTTAATAATTTGAAAAGCAGCCAAACTAGAATTGCCACGACTGCCCACCTCAAATCCAAAATGAAATGGATGATCCATTGCTTTCCAAAATACACGACAAGTCCCCAAAAAGAAACCCAGAAAATAGTCGCCCCGAGTGAATGTAAAAGGAATCTACCGAATTTGATTTTCAGTGTCCCTGCACTCAAGGCCGCCACCGATCCAAGAATCGGATGTACGTAAGCGATCCATAGCCAAGCTGTACCATGTTTCTCCAGTTTTATGCGAGTGTTTTCTAGCGACGGACCAAACCCATACTTTACAAACATCCGATGGACTCCGTATCTGCCAAGCGCATAGTCGCAGAGATACCCAAAAATAAACGTCAAGCCAGCGATAGCCAAGACGACGAAAACATTCAGTCTTCCTTGCTGGCTCAACGTCACGGCCAAAACCACGATAGTTGAACCCGGGAAATAAACATCGAAGAATGGAATGGTTTCAACTAGTGCTGCAGCAAATACAATCGTGTAACCATATTGCTCAAGCAGGTTCGCGACGATTTTGGCGAGTTCATCTGAAGTCGGCAGCCCCAGCAGCCAATAAACTAAGGTAAAACCAAGCAGGACGACTGAGATCGTAATTGGATATTTCGCTGTTTGTAATCTAGCTTTGAGATCCACGTTATTACCTCGCAAAACCTAATTTTCTGCTGTCAATTGTAGCAAACAAAGGTCCTGCAAGCAAAAACATTCTCGCGCAAAATATCGCATCCACATCAGTAATTTCTCCGAGATAGTGATTAAAAGGCCACAACCAATTTGTGATCGGGGTCTTAGTATTGTCAGTTGTAGAAAATGCTCTTATGCCGAGCAATCAAAAAAGAAAAAAGGGCGATCCCTCAATGTTTTGAAGAATCGCTCCGTTTGCTCGGCATTATCAAGTGCTACGGAAAATACCCAAGCTCTCGAAGACTGCACCTCTTGGGGTGGCCGATGATGACATGGTCAAGCACCTCGATTTTAAGAAGTTGTCCGGCGCGAATCAAATCTCGCGTCACTTTGATGTCGGCCTCGCTTGGCGTTGGGTCGCCACTCGGATGATTATGCATCAGAATCACAGCGGCAGTCCCGCCTACAGCGATGGCTACACGGAACACCTCGCGCGGATGCACCAACAGCGTGTCGAGCGTCCCGACGGTCACAAGCTGATGCCCCTTCACCCGGCGACGGGTACTAAGGAGAATGACCACTAAACATTCCCGCTCCTGGTCGAAATATGGATTCGTGGCTACATGCAACCGCCAGTAATCGGCGGCCTGATCAGGCGTGTCACAAATCCGCATGGATTCCGGCACTGGGCACTCCCGCAAGGCAACCACCTTGAACTCCTTCGGATTGAAGTCATTCATGGCTGGCCTCGCTTTCCGCAAACGTCCGGCCCAGCATGTAATCCACCGCCTTCTGGGCCTGCGCCGCCGCCGACACGATGAGCGTCCGGTCGCTTTGCAACTGTTTCAGCCAGCCTTCAAGATAGGCGGCAGAGTTGTCAATCGTCCGCTCGACAATGTCAGCGTACCCGCACAGAAAGGCGCTTCCCAGTTCGGCGATCAATTCCTCTTTGCAGTACTGATCGGAGCCGTAACCGTTGTGTTCTATGATACTGGCGCGTTTTAGCCGCTTTTCGTGGCCGGTCGAGTGAACCAATTCATGAAAGAGCGTGGCGTAATAACCCGCCTCGCCGTTGAACCGTTCGCGTTCCGGCATTCCGATGCAATCATCGGACGGGGAATAGAAGGCTTTGGCCATGCCGTGCTTAATGGCCGGCGGCTCCGGCATTTTCGCCACGATGTCCGCTGGTTTGGTTGCGGCAAACGTGCTGTTTTCCGTTGCCGGCGCTTCTTTCAAGCCGTCGCATTGGACGAGGTTGAAGACATGGTACAGGCGCAGGAGCGGTGGCTTTTTCTGCGGTTCGGCTGATTCGGCGTCTTCGGTTTCCATCCGTTTCCAGAAGACAACGGGACAGGCCTTTTCGCCCTTCCGTACCTGTCCGCCAAGCTGATTTGCCTGGCGGCAGGTGAGCCAGAACGGCGATTCATAGCTCATGGCCGTGAGCAGAAATACGTTGATGCCGCGATACGGCTTCTGGGTGACGAAATTCCGGGGCAGGCCGGTTTTGACCTGCCACGGCTTGTGCCAGGGAACGGTGCCTTGCTCAAGCAAGCTGATAATCCGTTCGGTGATGCGTTCATATGCTGTAATGTTCATGTGATTTCTCCTGTGGTATGTGGTTTTGAAAAGAACCCTGTGAACCCAGGTTGAAGCGTATGGCGCTCGGGCAATCGGCCAAAGACGGTCATTCTTGCCGGAAACGGTAAAAAAGAAAAAAGGGCAATTGGATGGATTGCCCTTGCGTTTAGTAATCTTCCGGCAGCAACACCGTCGTCGTCTCTCGGCCAGCTTCCGTGATGAGCCAGAACTTCACGCCGGCGGCGGAGCGATACACGGAGAATATCCGCGTCCGTTCCACCAATGCGCGGTCATTGGCCGCTTTGTCCCTGGCGTCAAGATCACCCCAGTCGCCAGCCTGATGCCGCCGTATGCCCATGAGGATGTCCTCCTGTGTCAACTGCGACAGGGCATTGGGCGTGGAGACGATACGGCCAAGCCGGAACCTGGCTATTGGCAGGGTGTTCGCGCTCATGCCAGAACTCCTTCCGCTTCCTGATTGCGGATGTTTTGGATGATCTGGTCAATGATGAGACTGGTCAGTATCCAGCGTCTCCTTGGCAGTCCCACGACGACCGCCCACTTGAAGCGCTGATACAGGTTCAAGGCTTCTCTGTCGTCGGCCAAGTGGTCGGCCAAAATGGCCAGCGCCAGTTGGGCCGGGCCGCTGCCGCAATAGCCCCACTCGAATCCGGTCGGACTGTGGTTATACAAATCCAGCCGTGGATCGAGCGGACGGCCATCCACCGTGACATTGACGGCAAACCCTTGCCGACATCCTTCATATGTTTTCATGCAACCTCCTTTCCGTTTTGTTGTCTGCGTTTCTTGCGAGCCCTGAACACTCATGCAACACCCTCCACGATGTCTGCCAAAGCGTCGTCGGAGAGGTGCTCCGGCTCCATGTCCTCTTGGTCGAACTCACGCACCCTGACGAAGCAATATTTCGAAAGGCGGCAGGCGATGTCCTCCCGCCCCGCTCTGCCGGACTCGTTTTCGTCCAGCATGACGATGATCTGGGAATTGAAAACCGTGTGCTTCTTGATCAATTCTTCCTGCGCGGCCGACATGGTGTTGCCCATGAGGGCGACCACCTTGCGGTAGCCGTGCTGATGGATTTTTATGCAATCGAAGAAGCCTTCAACAATGAGAAGTGGCTTGTCCGCCGGCTCCTTGATGGCCCGGTCGATGTTGAACAGTTCCAACGATTTTCTGAATCCCTGCGGCAGCTTGTACTTGGGGGTGTCTCCTTCCGGTTTGCCTGGAAAGCGGCCCGCGTATGCAACGACATTGCTTTCCGGATTGTGAATCGGAATGGCGATACGACCCGCCATCATGCCTTTGGCGCAGAACCCCATGCCGAAATCCACGATGGTTTCGAGCGTAAGCCCGCGCTCCTGGATGAGATACGGATGCTCCCGCTCCAACTTGTCCAAGCGAAACTGCAACGGCTTGTTGGGTGTGCCATTTTCCGCTGCCGGCGCCGGCTTTCTTGGCGCCGGCTTGGATGAAGCCGCGATCTGGCTATTTGCAGGTTGCCTTGGAATCTCCTCTTCGGAATCTTCTCCATTGGAAGCCGCAGACATGGCCTCCGGGTCGAGGTGGAACCAATCAATGGCTTTGAGGGCCGCAGCGTGAATGCTCACGTTCTCCATTTTAGCGATGAAGTCCAAGGTGTTCCCGCCCTGCTTGCACTCGCTGAAGCAGTGCCAGATGTTTTTGCTCGTGCTGACCCGGAACTGCGTCGGGCTGGACCCTTTGTGGATCGGGCACGGCCCGTTCAGGCTGTCGCCGCTGCGTTTGAACTTGTCCATAAGGCCGTAGTGCAGAAGGATCCGCTCCATGGTGATGGCCGCTTTGACGGCCTTGAAGTCAATGAACGATGATTTTGACATAGAATACTCCTGTAGGTATTTGGTTGTGATGAACAATTGCGGCTTGTGAAGTTAAGCCGCTCTAAGAAGCATCCTATCGCCCCTAATCAAACCCACGAGACGTGAAGATTTGCCATTTATGGCAAGAAGCTATTCGTGGATATATGCGCTACTTCTCTATTGCACTCTCCAAGTTCGCCTCTATCATGCCCCAACTTATGACTAATCTATCATCCCTGACAGCCGCGCAATTGCATCGTGCGGCTGATCTCAAAGACAAAATAGCCAAGTTGGAAAAGACGTTGGCTGCGATACTCGGCTCCCCATCGTCCACTAACTCCGCTCCCGAAAGGCGAAAGATGAGTGCAGCAGCCAAGGCAAAGATCGCCGCCGCCCAAAAAGCGAGGTGGGCGAAGGCGAAAGGAAAATCTGTCGCAAGACCTGCTCGCGAAAAGAAACGCAAGATGAGTGCGGCAACCAAAGCCAAAATCGCTGCGGCAGCGAAGGCACGATGGGCCAAAGCGAAGGTGGCGGGCAAGAAATCACTCTAAGGTGTTCGCCCTGGCGACGGAAGCGAGATGGCCGCTCTATTTGACAGCGATATAACGCGATAACACGAGCAGGTGCTCCTTCCCGCGCGACGGGCCGGAACGCCTTCTCTTCCGTCCTGAGTGAAACGACAGCGCCATTTCCCATGGCCCCGTTTACAAAACGTCACCGCATCGTTTCCGAACCGCCTTTGACGAATTTTGGCAAAGCTGGTTTGCTCGCTTCGTTCGATGGATGTAGTCCTTCATCATGCTGCCGGCGCTGGCAGCCGACGCCAAGCATTAGCCAGCGCCGGTCTTCTTCGAAAGCGGGTTAAAGAAAAAGCCAGCGGGCGCTCGCGGGGCGCTCGGTGGCCGTACCTCAAAGAGCTGGCTAACGGGTAAACGCCAGATTTGTTCCTCCAAGCGCTTCTGCGCCAAACGCAGAGCGGCCACGGGTCATAACCCGTACCGGCCAAAGGCCGAAATTCGTCTCCTCAGCCCGTATAAACCCGTATGAGCGATCTCTGCGGGCGAATGCGGCATTC
Organism: Verrucomicrobiia bacterium; assembly: GCA_025451535.1. Classification (GTDB taxonomy): domain Bacteria; phylum Verrucomicrobiota; class Verrucomicrobiia; order Limisphaerales; family UBA11358; genus UBA11358. The sequence goes on along the minus strand of JANWKE010000082.1, from coordinate 4,908 downwards.
TTCTGGAGCGAAGCGGAAAGGAATAACGCAATGGCCCGTCCGCTCATTCCACAGCCAAAGTCTTGAGATAGTTTCGGCTTTGCAGGCCTCCCGCCGGCGGGGTGGCGGGAATGAGGCGGGATTGCCGAAAAAGCCTGAAAGCTCACATGTCTTTGGTGCGGTTTGTAGGAGCGCGGAGTGTTGACCGCTCCGCGCTCCCTGGCACCTATGGATCTTTACGCCGGGAGCCCCGGCGTTCAGAAGGAAGCGACAGGTTTTAACTGTCCGGCACAGATGAGGAGCGGGGCACCGTAAGGATTTAGTGCTGCTCAGGTCCGACCGACGAACCTAATCCTTTGGCCACGGCGTTGAGAATTTGTTCAAGGGTGTATGGTTTGCCCAAAATCGTCAGGCGCCGTATATCAATGCCTGCAAGCTGCTCTTTGTCACGCTCAACGCCGCTAGTGATAATGACCGGAATCTCCGGCTTTAATTTCTGGATGGCCCGAATGGCGATAATGCCATTCACCACCGGCATGTCGGTGTCCGACACCAATATCCTGATTTCGTCTTTGTGTGCATCAAAGGTGGTCATTCCGTCTAATCCACTCGTTGCGGTCAGCACGCGGTATCCGTAATTTTGCAGAGCGGTTTGTGTCAGTTGACGCACCGTCGCCTCATCATCCATCAGCAAAACCAGTTCCCCGTGGCCAACTGGGAGGGCCTTTCCTGATTCTTTGAACTTGTCCATTTCGACGGCCTTTGCCGCAGGAAGAAAAATCTTAAATTCCGTGCCTTTGCCGGTTTCGGTATGAACCTGGATGTAGCCGTTGTGCCTTTCGACAATACTGGCCACGATCGAAAGGCCCAGACCCGTGCCTTTGTCGGGAGCCTTTGTCGTGAAGAGCGGTTCGAAGATTTTTGGCCGCACTTCGGGAGGAATGCCAGTGCCTGTATCAGCAATCGACAGAACCGCATAATCCCCGGCTGGAACATCGGTGAACTCTGATTTCCTTTTCTCACTCAATGTCAGATTTTTCACCGTCAGCGTCAGTTCTCCGCCTTGCGGCATCGCGTCCCGTGCGTTGACGCAGAGGTTCAAAAGGACCTGATACAATTCCGTGGCATTGCCCGAAACATTCCATAGCTCTTTCCCCACATTGACATTGATTACAATCCCCTTGGAAAACGTGTCCTGGATGACTTTGGCGATTTCCTTGACTAGATTGGACAAGGGTACCTGCTGGTTCTGGCCTTTGGAACCGCGGGCGAAAGTGAGGATGTGCTTGACCATGGCCGCGCCGCGGTTGGCGCTCGCGGAAATGGTCTCCAACAGCTTGCTGCGGTCAGCCTCGCTGTTATTCTCCTTGAGCAACTGGGTCCCCATGATGACCGGCGTCAGGGCGTTGTTCAAATCATGCGCAATCCCGCCGGCCAGGTTGCCGATGCTCTCCATCCGCTGCGAACGGAGCAACGCGGCGTTGGCGTCGTTGAGCATTGCCGTGCGCTCCTGCACGCGCAACTCAAGATTGTCATGCGCCTTCTGCAATTGCTCTTCCGCCACCCGCCGCTGATGATCCGCGCGGTTTAGCACGATTGCATTCCACCAGATTAAACCGGTGAAAATGGCGCTGGAACCCACCACGAGAATCGTGACTCCAAATTCTCCCTGCTGAAACCTCGCCTTGTCCATCCAGATGGTCGCAGCGCCCAACAGGATGGGTACCAAAAGGGCGAATGGCAAAAGCCGCCGTGCCATGGCGCCACCCGGTGTCTTGCTGGTGAACAGCGCTACCACGCCCGACTCTGTTTGCGCCAGCAGCAATCCTAACGCGAGTAAAAAGAAAAACGCAGCTGTGTGCAACGCCATAGGGATGTAAGTGCCGATGCTGTAAAGAAAACTGGCCTGGTAAATGTAGCCCACCAATGGGACCAGAGAAACGAACAGCAGCGCCAGGCTCAGATTCTGGCTCCGGCGGGAAAATCCGTGGACCGGGGAATGCAGAAACCACAAGGCGAGGCCGCTCAGGACGAAATTGAAAGCCGTATTGGGCGCTATCTGGTTCGTGAAACCCGTCCCGTCATTTTGCAGTTCGGCCCGAAACAGCATCTGGTCAAAATGAAGATGCCATATTCCGAAATAGCCGCCGAGTTTAAGCGTCCCCATGATTACCAGAAGGCATCCCATCGCCCGGCCAACCTCCCAGGTATGCGCGGACTTGGATTTCGCCAGCCAATAACAGACGAGGGATATCCCCGCCACAATGAAACCCAAGGCTGTGAAAGGATTCATGGCCACCAATCCCGGGAGAATCCGCATGAGCACCTCGTTACCCAACAACCAGCCCAGCAACACAATTCCGCCGCCCAAGGCTACAAGCCACCCATCCCATCGCGAGAAGTTTTTCAACCAACAGGTCAACCGCACGTCATTTTCCACCGCTACCATAGGAAGAGCCGATTTAGGTTTAGAAATAGCAATTATCAGGCCAGTTACTTCCATATTAATGGTGACTTGGAAGACCGAAAAGAAGTGAAGGGGGGCGATTCGTACGGTTTTTGACGAATCACCCCAGGCTGCTCGATCCTAGCCACCGCTACAGAAAATACCCAAGCTCCCTCAACGATGAATAATCCTTCGGCCTATCTTCTTGAGAGTGCGGGCAAGAACGTGAACTCTGTGGGAGTCGAGGATCATGACTTCTCGAAGGACGACGCGGGAAGTTGTATCATCCTCAAAGCTGATTCGCTCGATGAAGCTGCCAAGATAGCGTCCTCCGCTCCCATCATAAAGAACGGCGGGGAGATCTGCGTGCAGCCGTGCGGGGAAATGAAATTGTGGGCGCTGGTAGCCGACGCAGCATTGGCCAGCGCCGGTCTTCTTTGAAAACGGGTTAAAGAAAAAGCCAGCGGGCGCTCGCGGGGCGCACTTCAAAGAGCTGGTTAACGGGTAAGTCGCGGATTTGACCTTCCAGACGCTTCTACGCCAAACGCAGAGCGCGGATTGAAACCCAACACTCTTCGCCAGCTCTCGTGCCGCCTGACTACCAAAATTCTCCACTCGCCTGCAAGCGGTTCATGTGCCTCGAGCTCCAATAGCATTAGTGCCGCGAGAAAGGAAGGCCCGGACTCGCGGCAATGCGAATGCCTCTGGTTGAAATCATCCACAGAACAAGCGCTCCGGCGCTGAGGAGACAAGCCAGCGTAACCAATAAGATGACAGACATCCGACGCTGGCGCTGGTCAACCGCCAGACGTGGGAAAAACAGCTTGCCGATGAGACTTATAAGAGTTTCGTTCATAGCCGCGAATTGATATTTCCCATTTGATTTTTCGCCCACGATCCAAGTGCACATCCTTCTGTGATTTTCTCTCCGCGTCAATGAAGCACAAGCTTTTTTCCAGGTTCCCCGCTTTTTTCTGAGACTCGTATGAAGAATGCAAACTCAACGAGCTAAAATCAAAATCTCATTTCCCGGCCAACGTTACGCATTTGTCTGAATCCGTGACGACGCGCTTGAATCTGCGGTCTCGTCCCGGCCTGCCGATCCGCCATCTCTCCATAAGAATATCGCCTGTCAAGATTGATTGATCGGCAAACAGAAACAGGCCGTGGCCGCTTTTCAACTGCGAACAGGCTTCAACGAGTGAGTTCACCCGCGCGGCGCTCGTCGTGACGGTGAGCACTCGGAAGCGGTGGATACCCAAACGAGTTCGATGCAGATTCTGTGTCCACGTCGCCTCGTATGCGAGAAGCTTGCGGCGAAACGACGTTTGAGAAAGATTCCGGCGCGCGACGGGCATGGTTCCCCGGTCAGCTTCAAGGAAGAAATGGGCGCGCTGGTTTGTGCCATTGGTATCAGGAAATTCCAATGCGAACACCCGATCCGGGATGACGCCCAACTTCTGCCCGCCATTTATCTTCACCTTCCATCGGAACGGCTGTCGTTCCGTTTGAAACCCAAGTTGATCTTCATACAGGAGTCGAATTCCGCGCTTCCGGCAGGTCAATTCAATCGCCACCATCACATCTGCTACCAGTAAGGCATGTTCAAGAAATACCCGGCCAATGACATGGTTCTTCTCGTCCCATGAATCATGATGCACGGCGATTCCAAGCTCGTTTTTCAAGCATGTCCCGCTTTTGTCGCCTAAACCGTATGCGATGCTCCTGGAGCCGCCACGTTCGTAGTATTGGAGTTGAGCGCGTGGTCGTTCCAGGTATCCGTGATGGTAGAGCAATTTCAACCTCCGCAAAATCTGCTGCGGACTGCCGCCCATGAGCGCCGCAATATGATGGGAACGCAGAAAACGATGCCGGTGGACCAGCCGGATGATCTCTCGGTCGCGCTCCGTGAGTTGTAAGGGAACAACTGTCGGAGCGCGTCTGAAGCGGGGAAGGCGGACAGAGTCCATCGCTTCACCTTGCCGGAGACAGAGTAAACGGTGAAGGCGTCAAGGTTTGCGCTTTAGGGCAAGTCTACGTGACCGAACCTGGTCTAGTCCATTACCGGTGATTGCAGAGAATTGTAATTCTTGCTATCATTCCAAGTATCATGGAACGCCCGCTTACAATCAGAGAAGAAGCTAACCTCACCGCGCCTTGGGGCTTGGCCTAAATTAAACTGCCACCCGCCGCTTGGAACGCCCGGCTCCGCCACCAGATCTTCTCCGCCTCGGACAAGGCGCGCCGGATAGCCGGGGCCAGCAAATCCAATCGGCGCTTGGGTACGTGCTCCATGACACCCAGCGACAGCTCTTCTGTCTCCCGAAGCAGCTTGGACGAATCCGTCACGAACAGAAACGGCACTTGGGGACATTTTTCGCACGCCACGTCCAGCGCCGCAACACCGTCGAACGCGGGCAGGCCGTGGTCGGAAAGAATCACATCCGGCAATTGTGACTCTAATTCACGCAGGAATGCCTCCC
>JANWKE010000081.1 GCA_025451535.1 Verrucomicrobiia bacterium | reverse complement strand
TGTCCTCCTCGCCCTTGGCCTTGGCGACGAGCGCGGCGTGGATGTTCGGCTTGGGATAAAGGACCTTCGACAGCGTCACCGGATGTTTGGGATGGCAGAGCGTGTCGCCGGTGTGCGTGACCTTGAGTTTCACCACCGCGCCGATGTCGCCAGGGCCGAGCGTGGGAACGGCCTCGCGGTTCTGGCCGTTGAGCAGGTAAATCTGTCCGATCCGCTCGCTGACCTTGCGGTCGCTGTTGAATAAATCCTTGCCGGTGGAAATCGAGCCGGCATAAACGCGGAAAAACGACAACTCGCCAAAATGCGCCTCGGACATGGTTTTGAAGATGTAGGCGACGGTCTCCGGATCGTCCAGGCCCACCTCCGTTTCCCCGCCATTGGCGTCCACCGCCTTGACCTTTTTGCGATCCACCGGCGACGACCCGTATTTGGCAATGAAATCCATGAGCCGCGCCACGCCGATGTTGTTTTCCGCCGATACGGAGAACAGCGGGATGAACAATTCCCGCTGCACCGCCGCGTGGATGCCGGCCCGGAATTCCTCCTCCGACAAACCGCCTTTCTCAAAGAATTTGTTCATCAGTTCATCGTCGGATTCAGCGATATGTTCGATAAGCTGGCCATGCAATTCCTTGACTTTGGCCTCCCATTCACCCGTGGCCGGCTCCTCCTGATACTTGCCCGAACCGTCCGTCGCGTAGGTGACAATTTCATTGCGCAGCACATCCAGCACACGGTTGAAACCAGGGCCGGGATTGATGGGCACGTTTAACGGAAAGACGTGCCGCCCAAAATGCTCCTGCAATTGCCTGACCACGGCGTCAAAGTCCACGTTCTCCTTGTCCATGGCGTTGACGACGATCATTTTCGGGATGCCGTAGCCGGTGGCATAATTCCACACGCGGTCGGTGCCCACGCCGAGGCCGTGATTGGCGTGAACGACCACGAGCGCGAAATCGCCGACGCGCAACGCGCCCAAACCTTCGCTGATAAAATCGAGGTAGCCGGGCGTGTCAATGATGTTGAACTTTTTGCCCGTCCACTCGGTGTGCAACAGGGAGGCCGAAACGGAAATCTGCCGGTTTTTCTCACTGACGTGGTAATCCGAGACCGTGGAGCCGTCGGCGATGCGGCCCATGCGGTTGATGACGCCACCGCACAGGAGCATTGCCTCACTGAGCATCGTCTTGCCCGAGGAGGCGTGGCCGACGACGGCAAAGTTCCGGATATCTGCTGGTTGATAGGTTTTCATAAATCCAAATCAGGCAATGGGGTTCTGCCCAAGGCAGCCGGCGCAAGCGTTCCGCGGGAGCGGGAACCCAAACAATTTGAAGAAGCTGGTCCCATGAAGTTCAGGTCGCCGGTTCATTGAAGCTGATTGAACCAAAAACCGGACACGGGCGCAACTCACTTGCGGTGGCGCGTTAATCTCGTATGTTCATGGCCGGACAGGTGGAATTGAACCGGCCCTGGCGCGTGACCCGGCACCGGTTCGCACTATGGAATCTGAATTGTTGAAAGTGTTGTTGATTGCGGGCGACGGGCACCTGGCACAGGCCGTGGCCGAGAAGTTGCGCAAAGAAGGACAACCGGCTGAAATCGCCACCGCGCGGGCGCTGGATGCCGGTGTGACCAGGCTGTCCGCCAATTCCTTTGATGTGGTTTTGTTTGAACTTCCGTCCGCGAACGCCGCCGGCCTGTTTCAGGTCACCTTTCTGGCCACGAAGGCGCCGGGCGTGCCGATGGTGGTTCTGGGCCCCAGCCGGGATGAAGCGTTCGCCGTCGAAGTCATTCGCGCCGGAGCGCAGGAGTATTTCGCCAAAGAGGAGCTGGGCGAACGGGCGCTGGAACCGGTAATCCGTTGCGCGCTGGAACGCCACCTGGAACAGGCCGCCCTGCTCCGGGAAAAGGAAAATTACTACGGCATTTTTGACCATCTGGTGGAAGGGATTTTCCGCACCACGCCGGACGGGCATTACCTGCTGGCGAACGTCGCGCTGGCGCGCATCTACGGTTACGACTCGCCCGTGGAATTGATGGCGAGCATCAAGGACATCGGACGCAGCCTTTATGTGAATCCCGCCCGCCGCCAGGAGTTCGTCCGGTTGATGCAATCCAGCGATACCATCACCGACTTCGAATCCCAGATTTACCTCAAGGACGGTTCCAGCATCTGGATTTCGGAAAACTGCCGCGCGGTCCGCGACACGCAGGGCAAGTTGCTTTACTACGAAGGCACGGTCCAGGACATCACCGAGCACCAGCAGACGGAGATGAGCCTGCGGAACTCGGAATCGCTTTACCATTCGCTGGTCGAGACGATGCCGCAAAATGTGTTCCGGAAGGATTTGCAGGGACGGTTCACGTTTGCCAACCAGCAATATTGCAAACATTACAAATGCAGACTGGAGGACATCCTCGGCAAAACGGATTTCGATTTCTTCCCGAAGGAATTGGCCGAGAAATACCGAAAGGACGACCAGCGCGTCATCGAAACCGGCCAGACCTACGAAATCATCGAGGAACATCACCCGTTGGGCCAGGAGAAGACCATCGTTCAGGTCGTCAAAACACCGCTCTACGGCGCGGATGGCAGCATCATCGGGTTGCAGGGGATTTTCTGGGACATCACAGCGCAAAAACTGGCCGAGGAACAAATCCACCGGGCCAATGTCGAGCTGGCCCGCAGCCGCGAGGAGTTGCGCACCAAAAACCTGTTGATGGAGGAAAACCTCCACATGGCGCGGGAAATCCAGTTTGCCATGTTGCCCCAGCAGTATCCGGTCTTTCCCCACACCCTTCCGCTGGAGCAAAGCGCCTTCCAGTTCGTACACCGCTATCAGCCGGCGGAAACGGTCAGCGGTGATTTCTTCAGCGTGTCCGCGCTCTCGGAGGACGAAGCGGCCGTCTTCATTTGTGATGTGACCGGACACGGCATGCGCGCGGCGCTGGTCACCGCCATGATTCGCGCGTTGGTGGAAGAATTGAAACCCATCGCCCGCGATCCGGGAATGTTTCTGCGCAAGGTCAACTCCGACCTGTTCACCATCCTTAAAACCACCGGTTCGCCGATGCTCACCACGGCCTTTTACCTGGTCGCCAACTGGCGTACCGGCGTCATGCGTTTTGCCAATGCCGGCCATCCCAAACCCCTGCTCATCCGCCGCTCGGCCGGCCGCATCGAACCGCTGGTCAACGCCTCCGGCAAAAGCCAGCCCGCCCTCGGCCTGTTCGAGGACCCACCGTATCAAACCACCGAAATCAATCTGGTGCCGGGTGATTTCGCCATGCTGTTCACCGACGGCCTCTACGAAGTCCAGGGGCCAAACGAGGAATTATACTCCCAGGAGCGGCTGATCATGGATGTGAAAGACCGTCTGCAAAAGCCTGCCGGCCAGTTGTTCGACGAATTGCTGGCGGCCATCGGCCAGTTTTCCGTGGACCACGAATTTGCCGACGACGTTTGCCTGGTGGGCATGGAATACACCGGAAAGCCAGCCTGAAAAGTTGGCACTGGTAAGGTTCGGCGAGGCGAGGCTACGGACGAGCCGACTCGCGAGTTCCACAGCAAGACGGGTAAATGGCACATTCTGCAATTTCAAGGTAGGGTCATCGCGCTGCGATGACCGCGCCGCGATCAGCGGCGCAACGAAACACTGGATGAATCAGGGCGGTTCAGGTTCCGTCCGCTGAACGCGGACGATGACGCCGCAGCGCGGCGTCCTTACCATGGCAAAAGGTACCACTACCGCAAGACGGGACAGATTGCTCGCCCTCCCCAAAAGCTGCAAAATGTATCACTTCCGAAAAGTGGACGGCCACCGCTACTCCGTCAGAATTTTGATCACGCGCGACTTCTCGGCGCGCTTGCGCTGGGTTTCGTCGAGGATTTTCTTTCGCAACCGCAGATTCTTTGGCGTGGCCTCGACGTATTCGTCGGAGCCGATGTATTCCAACGCCCGTTCGAGCGAGAGTTTGAACGGCGGACTGAGCTGAATGCCTTTGCCATCGCCCACCGAACGCATATTGGTCAGTCGTTTTGCCTTGCAGGGATTCACGGGACTGTCGTTTTCCCGCGCGTTTTCGCCGACAATCATGCCGGCGTAAATGGCTTCGCCCGGCTCCACCATCAACCGGCCGCGTTCCTGGATCATGTTCAGCGCGTAGGCCATGGCCTGGCCACTTTCCATGCTCACCAACGAGCCGTTCTTGCGCGCGGCAATCTCCCCGCGGTCCGGGCCGTATTCGTGGAACAGGTGGCTCATCACGCCCAGGCCGCGTGTCTGGTTGACGAGGTCGGTCTCGAACCCAATCAACCCGCGCATGGGAATCAACGCCTCAATCGTCACCTGGTCGGCATGATGGTTCATGTTCGTAATTTCAGCCTTGCGACCGGAAAGGTTTTCCATGATGGCGCCCATGAATTCCTGCGGGATTTCGAGGAACAACTTTTCAATTGGCTCCAGCATGTTGCCGTTGGCGTCCTTTTTGTAGAGAACTTCGGGACGCGACACCAGCACCTCGTGGCCCTCGCGCCGCATTTGTTCGACCAGAATGGCAATCTGCATTTCCCCGCGGCCCTCGACCTCGAAAATTTTCGGGTCGTTGGTTTGCTTGATGCGCAAGGCGACATTGGTGCGGATTTCCTTTTGCAGCCGTTCCCAGATGTGCCGCGCGGTGACGAGCTTGCCGTCCTGGCCGGCCAGCGGTCCGTCGTTCACGGCAAATTCCATCTGGATGGTCGGCGGATCAATCGGGATGTATGGCAGCGCTCCGCGCTCAGGCTTGTCGGCGATGGTCTCGCCGATGAACACCTCCTCGAACCCGGTGACGCCGACGATGTCGCCCGCGTGCGCCTCCTGCACCTCGATGCGTTTCAGGCCTTCGAAGTGATAAATCATCGTGATTTTACCCTGTGAAATTTTGCCATGACCATGCAGGCAGCACGCCGGGTCACCCACCTTCACCTTGCCCGCCATGATTTTGCCAAACGCGATACGGCCGAGGTAATCCGAGTAATCGAGGTTCGCCACCAGGACCTGGAACCCGTCGCCCGCCTTGGCACGCGGCGACGGAATGTGCTTCACGATCGCATCGAACAACGGTTCCATCGTGCCGCTGACGTGGCTCAAATCCATCTTCGCGTAACCGGCCTTGGCCGAACAATAGACAAATGGAAAATCGAGCTGTTCGTCCGTCGCGTTTAATGAAATGAACAGCTCAAAAACCTGGTCGAGCACCTTCTTCGGATTAGCGTTCTCACGGTCAATCTTGTTGATGACCACAATGGGCTTGGCGCCGGCTTCCAGCGCCTTGCGCAGGACGAACCGCGTCTGCGCCTGCGGCCCCTCCGCCGCGTCCACCACCAGCAGCACGCCGTCAATCATGTTCATGATGCGTTCGACCTCGCCGCCGAAATCCGCGTGGCCGGGGGTGTCCACGATGTTGATGTGGTAATCCTTGTACTTGAACGCGGCGTTTTTGGCGCGGATGGTGATGCCCTTTTCCTTTTCCAAATCCATTGAATCCATCAGGCGCTCGTCCTGGGACTCATGCTGGTTGGCGCGAAAGGTGCCGGACTGCTTGAGCAGGCAATCCACGAGCGTCGTCTTGCCGTGGTCCACGTGCGCGATGATGGCGATGTTTCTAATGTGCTGCATAAATTTTCAACCCAAGCCGGTTAGAATGCCTTTTAAACGGAAAAGGTCAAGCCGCGTTTGCAGCAATTTGGCACCAATTGTTTACCTTGGCATGTAGCCGCGTTTGTAAAAACGCGGATTTTTCAGCTTAATTCCGACCGCGTTTTTACAAACGCGGCTACACCAACTTTTTCAATTTCGCGTCTTCACCGAGTTTGCGGACCAACTCCTTCACTTTTTGCGCCTGGCTCTTGTGCGCCAGCAGCACCGCGTCGTCCGTCTGCACCAGAATCGAATCGCGCAAGCCCACCACGGCAATCGGCGTGCGCCGGTCCCTGGTGCGCGCGTCGAAAATGATGTTCCGCGCGCCGTCCACGTGGATGAAATCCGCCACGGCGCAATTGCCTTCCGGATCGGCCTTGAGATGCCGTCCCAGCGCCGTCCATGAACCGACGTCGTCCCACCCGAACGCGCCGTCGGCGACGATGACGTTCTGCGCCTTCTCCATCAGCGCATAGTCAATCGAGATTTTCTTGATGTCGGGATATTCCTTACCCAGCACCCTGGCGAGTTTGGCGGGTTTGTTCGCCACCTTGAACCAGCGCTGGCAGGCGGCGTACATCTCCGGCTGATGTTTCTGCAAACCTTCCGTGACGGTCACAAACGACCACACGAACATCCCCGCGTTCCAGCGATATTGGCCGCTGTTGACGTATTCCAGCGCCCGCTGAAAATCAGGTTTCTCGACAAACTGTTCTGCTTTGAAAAACGCCGTCTTGGTCTTCTTCGCGCCCTGTGCCGGCGGCAATTCCTGGCCGACGTGGATATATCCGTAACCCGTGTCCGGCCCGGCCGGCTTGATGCCAATCGTGATGACCGCCTGCCCGCGTGAGGCCAGATCGAACGCGTCACTTAACACCTGCTGGAATTTCGTCTCGTCCGGAATCACGTGATCCGCGGGCAACACCGCCATGACACCGGTCGTGGAACGCGCGCCTACGAGGGCTGCGCCAAGCGTGACTGCCGCGCAAGTATCGCGGCCAATAGGTTCGGCAACGAGATTGGCCCTGGGAATTTTCGGGAGTTGTTTGTGGACTTCCGGCAGTTGCACTTCGTTGGTAATGACGAAAATATTTTTGACGGGCACCAGCGGCAGGACGCGGTCAACGGCCTGCTGGAGAAACGAACGTTTGCCCAGCAACGTCAAGAGTTGCTTGGGCATTTTCTCGCGGCTGACCGGCCAGAACCGTTCCCCGCGCCCGCCTGCCATGATGATGACGAACCGGTCTTTGGTGTCGGATTTGGTTTTTGCACTCATAAAATTTTAACCACGGATGAACACGAATGGACACAGATGAAAGCTGAATAAACCCCTCTCCTGGCTGCGCCACCCTCTCCCCGCCCGGCGGGGAGAGGGACAGGGCAAGCAACACATTTTAAAAATCCGTGTTTATTCGTGTTCATCCGTGGTTACTAAATGCTTTTGATCGCGTTTGCCAACGATTTCACAAACGCACTCGCGTGCCTGACCAGGTCCTTCGACTTCCCACGCTCCGCAATCTGATTGACCACGGCGCTGCCGACGACCACGGCATCCGCATCGTGTGCGACCAGCTTCGCCTGTTTCGGGGTTGAGATGCCAAAGCCGACGGCGACGGGCAGGTTCGTATGCGCGCGGATTTTGGCGACCTGCTGCGCGAGATTGGCGGCCACCTGCTGCTGCATCCCCGTTACGCCTTCGCGTGAAATGTAATAAATGAATCCACTGCCGCGTTTGACGATGAACTCAATCCTGTCTTCCGGCGTCGTCGGCGCGACGAGATAAATGTGGCAAAGGCCGTTCTTTTTCATCAGCGCCTCGTAATTGTCCGATTCCTCGGGCGGCAAATCGAGCACGAGCAAGCCGTCCACACCCGCCTTCGCCGCGGCTTTGATGAATCGCTCCAGGCCCACCCGGTGAATCAGGTTGAAGTAAATGTAGAGAATGACTGGAATTTCCGAATTTTTGCGGATGGCGGCGACGGTGGCTAAAACTTCAGGCGGCGTGGTGCCGGGTTCCAGGCCGCGTTGCGCGGCCAGCTGGTTTACCAGGCCATCGGCCAGCGGGTCGCTGAAGGGCACGCCCAGCTCCAGAATGTCCACGCCCGCCTGGTCAAATGCGATGGCCAGGTCGCGCGTGGCTTCCAGATTGGGATCGCCCGCGCCGATATAGACGATGAAACCTTTTTGACCGGCGCCTTTGAGTTGGGCAAATTTATTGACGATGCGATTCATGCTCGCCTGAGTTTCCGGTTTGAAGATTCAAGTTTCAAGCGGATTGTAGGAGACGACGTAAGGAGTCTCACCCTTTCCGATTTACGATATACGATTTAGGTGGTGAACAGAAATCGGTTAAGGGCGCGTAAATCGTAAATCGCATATGGTATATATTCAGTCAGAGCCTCGTCGCCTCGGCTCCTACGAAAATTATTGAAAAGTCCGCGCATTGACCAAGTCACAATATTTTCGCATCCTTTCGGCATGGCCAGCACCTTCGGACAACTGTTCCGCATCACGACGTGGGGTGAATCCCACGGCGGTGGTGTGGGTGTGGTGGTGGACGGCTGCCCGCCGCGGCTCAAGCTGTCCGAGGCCGACATTCAACCGGATTTGGACCGCCGGCGGCCGGGCCAGTCCAAAATCGTTTCGCCACGCAAGGAATCCGACACGGTGCAAATCCTTTCGGGCACGTTTGAGGGCAAGACCCTCGGCACACCCATTTGTCTCTGGGTCAAAAACACGGACGCGCGCCCCGAAGCCTACGCCGAAATGAAGGCCAAATTCCGCCCGTCGCACGCGGACTTCACCTGCTTTGCCAAATACGGCATCCGCAACTGGCAGGGGGGCGGCCGGGCCAGCGCGCGTGAAACCGTCGGCCGCGTCGCCGCCGGCGCGATTGCCAAAAAAATCCTGCGGGAACGGTTCGGCGTGGAAACCCTGGCCTACGTCAAACAGGTCCAGAAAATCATCGCCGACGTGAACCCGGACCAGGTGAAGTTCCGGGACGTGGAATCCAACATCATCCGCTGCCCCGACCGGAAGACGGCGGAGAAGATGATCCGGCTGGTTGAAAAAATGCGCAAAGCCGGCGATACCGTGGGCGGCGTGGTCGAAGGCATCGCACGCGGCGTGCCCGCCGGCTGGGGCGAACCGGTGTTCGACAAACTCGAAGCGGACCTAGCCAAGGCGATGCTCAGCCTGCCGGCATCGAAGGCGTTTGAAATCGGCTCCGGTTTTGGCGGCATCCTCCTCACGGGGCGGCAGCATAACGATCCGTTCCGCGCGCGCCGCGGCAAGGTATTCACAACCACCAACTTTTCGGGCGGCATTCAGGGCGGCATCTCGAATGGCCAGACGATTTTTTTCCGGGTCGCCTTCAAGCCGGTGGCCACCGTCATGCATCCGCAGGACACCGTGGACGTGCACTTTCATAATACGACGCTCAAGGGCCGGGGCCGCCACGATCCCTGCGTGTTGCCGCGCGCCGTGCCGATGGTCGAGGCGATGACCGCGCTGGTGCTGGTGGACCACGCGCTCCGGCAACAGGCACAATGCGGTTGACAAGCGAAGGCCTTCGGGATTGATTTTTACTTCGACAGAAGCAATCTTAATTCAACAAGGCAAATACCATGGCAGAAAAAGAAATCAGCGAAATTTCGCGCGACGCGCGGGTCCTGTACAACAAGGCCAACGAGGCCGCCCAGCGGGAGAACCTCGATTACGCCATCGCGCTGTATAACCAGGTGCTGGAAAAGGAGCCGGGGTTTTTTGAATGTCGCCGGGCGCTGCGCGAATTGCAGTTAAAAAAAACCGGCGGCGGTGGCGGCTTTTTCAAAAAGATGTTGAGCGGCGCCGGCTCCTCGCCGCTGGTGGCCAAGGGACAAATCGCCTTGCGCAGCAACCCGGCCAACGCCCTCGCCATTGGTGAGCAGATTCTGAACAGCGACCCGAACAGTTCCGCCGGGCACCGCCTGATTGTGCAGGCCGCGCAGGCGTTGGAACTGCCGCGCACCGGCACCATGTCCCTGGAAATCCTGGTCAAAAACTCGCCCAAGGACAAGAGCCTGGCGATCGAATTTGCCACCGCGCTTTCCTCCAGCGGCGGTGACACCAAGCAGGGGGAAAGAATCCTCGCCGACCTCCTGCGCCAATCGCCGAACGACGGCGAGTTGAACCAGGCCCTGAAAAACCTGTCCGCGCGCACGACGATGGACGAGGGCGGTTACACTGCGCTCGAAGGCGGCAAGGGTTCCTATCGCGACATTCTGAAGGACAAAAAGGAGGCCGTCTCGCTCGAACAGGAAAAACGCGTCGTCAAGACCGAGGACACCACCGAACGGCTCATCAGCGAATACGAAGCGCGTCTGCAAACCGAGCCGATCAACCTCAAGCTCGTCCGCTCGCTCGCCGAGCTTTACACGCAAAAAAACCAGTTCGACCGCGCGCTGGAGCTGTTCAACCGCGTCAAGAGTTCCGACATGGGTGGCGACCCGTCGCTCGAACGCTCGATGGCGAACACCGTCGTGCGCCGGTTCGACTTTCAATTGGAGCAACTGGACCCCGCCGCGCCCGATTACGCGGAACAGTCGGCTAAAATCCAGGCTGAGAAATTAAACTTCCAGCTCACCGAATGTCAGCAACGGGTGGAAAAGTATCCCACCGACCTGGTGATCCGGTTTGAGATGGGCCAGTTGTATTTCCAGGCCGGCAAAATCAGCGAAGCCATCCTGGAATTTCAGAAGGCGCAGCAAAATCCACACAAGCGCCTTGCGGCGATGGGTTATCTCGCGCAGTGCTACGCCAAACGCAAGATGTATGACATGGCCGCGCGCCAATTACAGAACGCCATCAAGGAGAAACCCGTCTTTGACGACGAAAAGAAGGACCTGGTTTACAATCTCGGCTGCGTGCTGGAAAACATGGGCAAAAAAGAGGAAGCCGTCGAACAATTCAAGCTCATCTACGAAATGGACATCGGCTACAAGGACGTCGCCGCCAAGGTGGACGCCTTCTACGCCGGCCAATAGAAGCAGACGGGCGCGCAGCCGCCGTCTTCAAACTCAATATGAGCGACCTCCCGCAAGATTTTGCCGACGCATTGAAGAATGCCGGCCTGGCTGCCTTCTTCGCCGGTTGCACCAACGCGCATCGCGGCGAATACCTGAAGTGGATCGCCGGGGCAAAGCGGCCTGAGACAAGAAAGGCCCGGATTGAAAAGTCCGTCAAAATGCTTTCCGAAAAGCGCGCCGAGGAGGATGCGCGCGCGCGCAAGCGCGCCTGACCAGCCAGCCGCAGTTGGCGCGCCTTGTCCGGAAGATGGAAAGATAGCGTTGTCTTCAGAAGCAGGATTCCTTTAAATTCGCGGTCAGAGCGTGACACGGGCAATCATCGGGTTGGCTATGTGGCTTCCCCTGGCAACGGCGGCAATTGAATCCAATCCGCCGCCGATTGAATCTTCCCCTCGATCCGGCCGCCCGCTTATTCTCTCCGGCGGCAACTGGAAGCTGCAGAATGCCAGGCTTGTCAAAGACACACCGGAGCGCATCGGGCAATCGGACTTTGATGACCACCAATGGATTCCGGCGATGGTGCCGGGCACGGTCCTCGGCAGTTACGTGGCCGCCGGCCTCGAGCCGGACCCGTGGTTTGGCGACCAGATGAGCCGGATCTCCGACGAGTTTTTCTCGCGGAACGATTTCTGGTATCGCGACACGTTTCTGGTTCCGGCGGATTTCTCCGACCGACGAATCTGGCTGGACTTTGACGGCATCAACTGGAAAGCGGAGATTTTCCTGAACGGCCACGCGGTTGGACACATAGACGGCGCGTTTATTCGCGGACGATTTGACGTGACCGCAATCGCCAAACCCGGCGCGACCAATTGCCTGGTGGTGTTGATTTACAAGGTGGCGCACCCCGGACCGGGGCCAAAAAAGGTAATCCATAAAATCCTCGGTTCTCCGACGGTCAACGGCGATGTCCTCGGCGCCGACAGTCCGACGTTTGTTGCCAGTGCCGGCTGGAATTGGCTCCCGATTGTGCGCGGCCGCGACGTGGGCATCTGGAACACGGTCCGGCTGGAAACTTCCGGCGACGTCACCATTATTGATCCGTGGGTGACTTCAACCATGCCGCTTCCGGACACTTCGCATGCCGACCTGACGGTGCGAACCGGACTTTGCAATCATTCAACCGAACCTCAATCCGGCAAACTGGTGGGCGCCATCGGCAACGTGACTTTTGCATACCCCCTGGCGTTGAAACCGGGGCAGACCACGAACGTGGTGCTCGATAAAACCGGTTGCCCGGCATTGTCCATTGCCAATCCGCGTCTCTGGTGGCCGAACGACTACGGCGCCCAACCGCTTTACACTCTCAATCTCCGTTTTGAACGCAATGACGTTGTGAGCGACGGAAAAACGGTCACGTTCGGGATTCGCCAGATGGATTCCAGGGTAATCAACGGCCAGCTCACACTTTTTGTGAACGGCCAACGCATTCTTTGCCGCGGCGGGAATTGGGGCATGGATGAGGGCATGTTGAACTGCGACCGCGCCGGTTACGACCTGCGCGTGCGGCTGCACCACGACGCTCATCTGAACATGATCCGCAATTGGGTGGGCATGACCGGGCGCGAGGCATTTTACGATGCGTGCGATCGCTATGGCATTCTGGTCTGGGACGACTTCTGGCTGGCGAACCCGGCGGACGGCCCCGACCCCGACGATCACGCAATGTTCATGGCCAACGTGCGCGACAAGATTCGCCGGGTGCGCAGCCATGCCGCGGAGGCGCTTTATTGCGGACGGAATGAAGGCAATCCGTTGCCGGACCTCGACGCCGGGATGCGCGAAGCCGTGGCCAGACTGGACGGCACGCGCCTCTACATTCCGAATTCAGCCGCCGGAATTGTCACCGGCCACGGGCCGTACGAAATCAAGGATGTTGACTGGTACTTTGCAAATCGCGGGAAAACATTTCATTCGGAGCTGGGCATCGTGGCCGTGCCGGTGGTGGAAAGCATGCGCGCGATGATGCCGGCGACAAACCTCTGGCCCATCAACGACCTGTGGGCGGTGCACGATTACCAATCGCCCCGCATGCCGCTCTACACCAAACGCATCGCGCAGCGTTACGGCCAACCCACCAGCATTGAAGATTACTGCCGCAAGGCGCAGCTGGTAAACCTGGAATCGGCCAAAGCCATGTACGAATGCCTGCAAGCCAATCAGGGCGGCGGTCTGCTTATGTGGATGACCCAGCCGGCGTGGCCTTCGCTGATTTGCCAGCTTTACGATTATTACTTCGAGCCGACCGCCGCCTATTTCGGAGCCAGGAAAGCCTGTGAGCCGGTGCATATTTTCTGGAATTCGGATACGGATATGATTGAGGCGGCCAATGATACCATCACCAATTGTGACCACTTCACCGCCGAAGCCTGGAGGTACGGCCTCGATGGCAAGGAACGCTGGCACAAGTCCGCGCCGGTTGACCTGGCCAGCACGAGTGTGCGCGAATGTTTTCCTATTGAACGGCCCACCGATCCCAGGCAGGTGTTCTTCGTAAAATTGGTTTTGCGGCAGGGCGGGAAAATGATTTCGGACAATTTTTATTGGAGCAGTGGCAAGGGCGAATCGTGCGCGGACCTCAACCAGTTACCCGACGTTGCATTGCCGGCTACAGCCAGTTGGCTTAAAAACGGCCAAACTTGCCGGGTCCGCGTTCGGATTTCCAATCCAGCCAAAAGCGTGGCGCTGATGGTCCGGTTGAAGATCCAGCGGGAGCATTCTGGCATCAGGGTCCTGCCGGTTTTTTACAGCGACAACTATTTCTCGCTCCTGCCCGGTGAAGTCCGCGAAATTACTTTGGAATTTGCCAAAACCAGTCTCGCCGGCGAGTCGCCAAAAATATTTGAGGAAGGCTGGAACATCCCCCTTCGGGAAATTCCCCTGTCGCCGGCATCGACAAAACCTGAATGATGGTTCAACTTGCAACATTCCAAGGTGTGGATTCCGAATCATTGAACGACCATGAAACTTAATCGTTTTCTTTTGTTCAGCACGCTGGTGGCATCGCTGGGCGGTTTGTTGTTCGGCTTCGACACGGCGGTGATTTCCGGCACGACCGACTGGCTCAAAGAAACATTTGCTCTGACACCGTTCACGCTGGGTTTTACGGTAGCCAGCGCATTAATCGGCACCATCATTGGGGCCATTACGGTGGGTAAACCGGCGGATGCTCTGGGCCGGCGGGCGATGCTGTTTCTGCTGGGCGCTTTGTATTTCGTTTCGGCCATTGGTTGTGCGCTGGCGTGGGGCTGGTGGCCGTTCATGATTTTCCGGTTCATCGGCGGGCTCGCAGTGGGCGGGGCATCGGTGGTGTCGCCGATGTACATTGCCGAAATTTCCCCGGCAAAATGGCGGGGACGGCTCGTGGCTCTCACCCAGTTTAACATCGTGCTGGGCATCCTGCTGGCTTATCTGTCGAACTACTCTATCGGCAGCCTGCATCCGGGCGCGGACGAATTCCGCTGGATGTTCGGCGTGATGGCGCTGCCCGCGGTGGCGTTTTTCCTCCTGGTCTTTTTTATTCCGCAAAGCCCGCGCTGGTTGCTGGCGCGGGGACGCGTCGCGGAAGCCCGTTCGGTTCTGGAAAGATGTGGCACCGATACCGGCAATGTGCAGGAGGAAATCAAGGACATTCAAGCCTCGTTGGATTTGCAGCATCACACGCTGGCGGAACCGTTTTTCTGCCGTAAATATCTTAAACCCATCCTGTTGGCGGTGGCGATTACGATGTTCAACCAGCTTTCCGGCATCAACGCCCTGATGTATTACGCCCCGCACATTTTTGAAATGGCCGGGGCGGGCGCGCAATCGGCCCTGCTGCAATCGGTGATCATCGGCTTCACCAATCTGGCTTTTACGGTGGCCGCGATGACGGTGATTGACCACTTTGGCCGCCGGAAATTGATGATTGTCGGATCCATCGGCTACATCGTCAGCCTGAGCGCTGCGGCATATTCATTTTACACGGGCAGTGGCGGTACCCTGCTGCTGGCCAGCCTGGTGGTGTTCATCGCGTCGCACGCCTTCGGTCAAGGCGCGGTAATCTGGGTTTTCCTGAGCGAAATCTTCCCGAACCGCGTCCGGGCGCGTGGCCAGGCGCTCGGCAGCTCAACGCACTGGGTCATGGCGGCGGCGATTTCCTGGACTTTCCCGATGATTGCCGCCGCGTCAGGCTGGATGACGTTCGCCTTTTACGCGCTTTGCTGTGTGGGTCAGTTGATTTGGGTGCTCACCACCATGCCGGAAACCAAGGGCTTCTCGCTCGAACAGATCCAGCGGAAACTGGCGATTGAATAGGCGGTTAAATCCGTTTCTCGTCCAGGTCAATCACGTCCACGAACGTCTTGACGTCGTCCCGGTGCAGGCCGCTGCATTGTTCCTTGCGCATTTTCAATCGCGCCAGCGCGGCTTCGTCGCCGGGTTTGGGACGGCTTAGCATATCCCTGGCGTAGGCCGCCTTTTCCTCCGCGCTTTTATTCACATTCCGGCGCACCCAGTCGTACACCTCGCCGTCGGTAATGGATTTTTTCACGAGGTCAATCATCTGCTCGTGCGCGACCCCGGCATATTTGAGCCACATGCCGTCGAAGCCTTTACCGAAATTCTCCTGATAATCGGCCTGCAGTTTGCCCGCGAGGTGCAGGCGGATCTTGTCAAGGTAACGCGGCAGGTACATCCAGCCGTCCATGGTTTCGCGCGGGCTTCGGGGGTAAATAATGTCGCTCATGCGTTCATGATCCAAAAATGAGTGCCGAATTTCAACCCTGAAAACCCTCCAGGTAAAATTTGAAATTTGCATTTCTCCGCCGTGCTTCCATCTTTTCACGCGTGAACCGATTTGATTTTGACGTAGCGATTCTGGGTGGCGGCAGCGCCGGTTATGCGGCGGCACGAACGGCAGCGGGCGCGGGTTTGAGAACCGTCGTCATTGAAGGTGGCGACGAAGTTGGCGGGCTGTGCATCCTGCGCGGTTGCATGCCGACCAAGGCGCTGCTTTACGCCGCCGAGGTCATGCACCTGGCCAGCCATCCCGGACCATGGGGCATTCGCGCCGGAAAAGTCAGTTTCGATTTTAAGCGGGTGATGGAGCGAAAGAACCTGCTGATCCAGGATTTTGCCGATTACCGCGTGAAGCAGTTGAATGCTGGTAAATTCGAATTCATCCGGGCCAATGCGAAATTTGTGGATGAACACACGGTGGAAGTAAACCCCATGGTTGGCAGGGCCGACCTGCCGGTCGGCCAGGACGCGCGGCAGCGCGCCCCTGCCAGAAAAATCAGGGCGAAAAATTTCATCATTGCCACCGGTTCAAACGTCGCGCCATCGCCGCTGCCGCAACTCGTCGAGGTGGGATTCATCACCAGCGATGACGCCCTGGCACTCAAACGATTACCGAAGTCGCTCATCGTACTGGGTGGCGGGCCAACCGCGTGCGAGTTCGCGCAATTTTTCGCGCGGTTCGGCGTCAAGGTCACCCTGGTCCAGCGCAGCGAACACATCCTGAAGGAATTCGACGCCGACGCGGCGGAGGAAATCGAAAAAGTTTTCCGGCGCGAAGGCATCAAGGTCTTTACCGGTACCAGGCTCGTGGATGCGAAGCGAAATGGAAAATTCAAAACCGTTTCCTTCGAACACGAAGGCAAAACGGTTTCCGTTTCAACGGAGGAAATCCTGTTTACGCTCGGCCGCGTGCCGAATACGGCGTCGTTGAATCTGGCAAAGACCGGCGTGAAAACCGAAGGCCGCCGAATCATCGCCAATGAGTTCATGCAAACGAGCGCGCCGCACATTTACACGGGAGGCGATTGCACCGGGCCGCATGAAATCGTTCACATCGCCGTACAGCAGGGCGAGATTGCCGCGCGGAATATTGCCAATCCAAATTCGGCGCGTATAGATTATCGGCTGCTGATTTCGGTTGTGTTCACCGAACCGCAGGTGGCGTTTGTCGGTTTGACGGAGAAGGAAGCCAAAACGCGTGGCATTTCATTTCTGGCGGCGAGTTATTCGTTCAATGACCACGGCAAATCACTCATCATGGAGGCAAAGGACGGCTTCGTAAAACTGCTGGCGGATCCGAAGTCCGGCGAAATTATCGGTGGCGCCTGCGTCGGGCCGGCGGGCGGCGAGTTGCTTCACGAGATTGTCGCGGCCATGGCCAAACGCATGACCGTTCAGGAACTGGCGGTGATGCCGCATTATCATCCGACGCTCGCGGAAATCTGGACCTATCCAGCGGAGGAACTGGCGGAGAAAGTCCGGTGATTCAGTTTGGTTTTGCCGGCCGAGTGCGGCGCGAAATGAGCCATTGGATCAAAAACGGAATCAGCCAGAACAGATTCAGCCAGAGCCAATGGTTGTTAATGAATTCGGCCGAGCGGCGAAACAAATTGGGCATGAGAAATTGTCGGGCGATTTCGTTATTGGCCTGTGTGGCCCAGGCAAACTGGCCGAGGGCAAAATCGTGTGCCAGCGCAAACATTCCTGCCGACGCGTTCCAGGCGACGGCAATGCAGCCAACGGCCTGCCAGCCAATCGTCAGCCCACCAAAAAACGCCCAGACACCCAAAGCGATGCCGCCGAGGGCAAATATCCCCACGGACAGGCCGCCCAGTGACAGCATGCCGATGGACAGGCCGCCAAGGCTGAACGGCGCGATCGCCAATCCGCCACACGCAAACAATCCGCCGATCGCTGCGTTGCCCACGGCAATCCACGCTTTCACCGGTTTTTTCAAGATCGCAAACCGGTCGCCGATGCGGATGTGAACGAGCGGCAGGCCGAATAACTCCAGCCGGCTCCGGTATTCCCAGGCCGGTTTGGGAAAGACGCCGGCGTATTCCTGCGCCAGAATCCGGGAATAGTAGGGGCGGCTTTTCCTCCCCGAAGTGATGCTCAGGATAAAAATGGTGGGCAAAAAAATCAGGACCCCACACGTGCCAAGGAGGCCGGGCAAAAACGAACGGTCGGGTTGGTTCCAGGTCAGCCACAAGACAATCGCCGCCACCGGGAGGAACAGGGCCAGGGTAATGGCACCGAATTTTCTGAACAGGGATTTGACACCGATGCGTTCCTCCTCCGATCGCGCCCCGGCCAACACGACACGGTAGGCAATGTAATTGGGCACAAACACGGCCAATGGACCAAGCAATAAGCCGAACCAGCCCAGGGCACCGGCGGTCTTCGCCGTGGCACTGCCTTTGACGGCGGCACCCAGCATCGCCGCCTTGGCGGAAATCGTGAGTCCAGGCAGCGAAGCCAGGACGGCCAGGGTGAAGGCCTTGCCCGGATTTGTCCGTTCGAGCGCGCCTTCCACAAACGCCAGCACCTGTTCCTGCAACAGTTTTCGTCCGCGCGACAGCCGTTGATGCACGGCGTCCTCGGTCAATTCCAACGCCTGCGCCACGCGCTCGACGGACTGGTGTTCGCGGTAAAACAGCACCAGCGGTTCGCGATAGGTTTCCGGAATGGTTTGAAGCGAACGCCAGAGAATGGCTTCTTCTTCCTGGCTCATGACGTAATCGGACGGCAACGGTTCGGGGGAATGCGATTCGGAGAGATTTTCCAGCGGCTCGGCTTGCCGCACCGGCTCGCGGCCCTCCCGTCGGAGAAAGCCATTGATGCGATTGCGCGCGATGCCGCACAGCCAGGCGCGGAGCTTGTCGCGTTCGCGCAGGTGGCGAAGGTGTTTCCATGCGGTGATAAAGGTTTCCTGCGCCAGATCCTCGCTTTGGCCGAGGCTGCCGGTGGCACTATAGGCCAGCGAACAGACCAGCGATTG
>JANWKE010000080.1 GCA_025451535.1 Verrucomicrobiia bacterium | reverse complement strand
TGCCTGGGAACTCACATTTTCCGCCGGGCGGTTGGAGGCCAGGTGAAACCAAAAGGCGGTCGCCGCCACGCCCAACAGAAAGGACACCAGCGCGAGAATGACGATCCGAACTTGGGCCTGTTGGTAGTGTCCTGATTTGCCGGGAGCGCGGATTGTCCTCAATCCGCAGCCCCGAAAGCGTTCAGGGAAGCTGCCGAACATGCTGCGAGTTGAGACAACTCGCGCTCCACTTCGGTAATTCGGACTCCAAATCAGGACATTACCGGCCTGTTTCCTTTTTTGCGGTTTGTTCACGGTACCAATCTTAGTTGTCAACGCCAGTTTCATGGTGTGTCCCTTTTGTACTTGTGGGCCTTATCAGAGTGTTACAACCTGCCAGAGCTCGATGAGCGAGGCGAGGGAAATTCGTTCGGATCACCGCTCACCACAAGTTTTTTGGCAAACATAGGGCAAATCGGGGTGAGCAAACAGCAATATCGGAATAGCCTCCAACCCACCTTCATGTGAGTCTGCAATAGAGCAAATGAAGGCTCGAATTCAATTTGTAACCTGCTCAGAATCAGCAGACTGGCCCGCCGGTGGTCGCCCGATTATTAACGGGCAACCAACGGCGGTTGCCAGCACCTTCAAACGTGGATTGCCCATGCAACCGCATTTGCAGCCTATGAACTCGGCAAATGCGTTGGTGGTCAAGCGGGCATCCGTTTCGATTTTCGCGGTGGCGATTTTTCTTCTGACCAGCTTCTCGGGTCGGGCGCAAGGCGTTCAGCATTTGACCATCACCCAGCCGGGCGGAATGCCCGGAAAGCCCGTGATGACCGGCATTCAACAAACCACCAACGGCTTCGCGTTGACCTGGGATGGCCCATCCGGCTACTACCACCTGTACCAGAAATCCCGGTTGCAGAGCGGAAGCTGGCAACCGGTGGGCAATTTCAACCTGAGCCGGACCGCCACCGTCACGAACATTTCCAGCAATAACTTTTTCCGCGTCTCCGGTCCGGCATCGAGTTACGCCGGCGCGCAGGCCTGCCTGGCCTGTCATGCCGGTGTTCATTCGACGTATATCCTCACCGCGCACGCTCAAGCCTTCGCGAGTCTCCAGCGAATTCAGCAAGATACCAATTCGAGCTGCCTGGCCTGCCACACCGTCGGTTATGAATTGCCATCGGGCTTCACGAACGCCTTCAAAACGCCGCAGCTCGAAGGCGTGCAATGCGAGAATTGCCATGGACCGGCCGCCAATCACGCCGCCAATCCCGGCGATCCCACGGTGGTGCCGCGCGTGGAACTGGCCGCGCAGGTTTGCGGCGGTTGCCACAGCGCCCAACTCACTCCCGCGTCAGTCGTTACCCGGCATCCGCTGGGTTTTGGTTTTGAGGATTGGAGCACATCACCGCATGGCGCCGTGGTGCCTGACGTGCTTCAGTCCATGGCCTCCTCCGCCAGCAGCATCAGCAGTTGCGGCCGGTGCCATTCCGGTTCCGCCCGGGAAGCCTTCCTGGAAGGCGAAAATCCCAGCACGACGCTGACCAATGATTTCAATGTCGCCATCACCTGCGCCGTTTGTCACGACGCGCATCAGGCTTATGCCTGGACAAACAATTTGAACGGGGTCATCACCTTTACCAACCAGCTGACCGGGAACGTTGCCTTCATTACCAACAATGTACTGGGAGCGGTTTATACCAACCAGCTTCGCAACCCCTACGCTTCGACCAACGATTTCTTCCTGACCACCTCGGATGTGTTTTCGAACAAATACAATCCCGCCATCAACGTCTGCGCCCAATGCCACAACGACCGCGGCTCGGCGTGGACCGACACCAGCCGCTCGCCCCATCACTCGCCTCAGTACAACATGCTGCTGGGCACCGTCGGCGCGATGGCGGACGGGTCTTCCCCGAACTTCCCCTCCACTCACTCGCGGCTGGAAATGCAGTGCACCGAGTGCCACATGCAGACCGACCCGAACAATCCGAGCGGCCACACCTTCCAGGTGGCCACGTATCAACTTTGTTTCAATTGCCATTCCGACCCGACCGGCCTGGTCCAGTTCGCGACGGTGACGATTTCGAATCAAATCCAGCAAACCAAGGGTCTGCTGGATATGTGGGCCACCAACAGCGCGCCGGCGGAGTTGCGGACCAACTACGGAACGCTCGCCTGGGAATACACCTCGCCCGGCGATTTGTCCGCGACGACGAACCCGGGGCCGAACAAGGCGCAACAGGCCTTGATATCCACCAACATCATGCAGGCGCGGTTCGATTTGTACCTAGTTTTGTACGACGGCAGTTACGGTGTCCACAATGGGCCTTATGACATCGAACTTCTGCAAACCGCCCAGGGCCAGGTTGATAGCCAGTTATTCCAATGAGTGGGAATCATAAAAAAATGAATTCGTTGAAGCGTTCAAACCGCGAAGCGTTGAAATGGATGCGGCGCGCGCAAAAATCCGCCGCTTCAACGCTTCAAAACTTCAACGCCTTCACGTGGTTGGCCGGCGCGGTTCTTTTGTTTGTGATCATTTCCTGCAGCACCATCAACCGCACCGTGGTGCAGCTCCCCAATTATCCCGGCGCCACCTACATCGGTTCGGAACAATGCGATACGTGCCATGACAACATCTACAAGGATTTCGCCACGGCCGATCACGCGCGGCTGATGGCCCGGGGCACCAACGCGCTGGACGCCGGGTGCGAATCCTGCCATGGCCCGTGCAGCACCCACGCGGAATCGGGCGGAGACACAAAGCCGCCTTACACCTTCACCGGCGGTCGCGCGGAGACGAGCAGTTACGGCGCCCACCTCGCGGTCGCGCCGGCGCGCTCGGAGGAAACCGTCTGTTACACCTGCCACGCCGACGTGCGCGGCCAGTTCAACCTGCCCAATCACCATCCCGTGCCTGAAGGCCGGATGACCTGCACGGACTGCCATGACCCGCACAAAGGCTCCATTTTCAAAGGCGGCGGCACTTCCATCCTTTCGGAAAATGAAATGTGCCTGCGCTGTCATCCCGCGCAACAGGGCCCGTTCGTGTTCGAACATGAAGCGGTGCGCGAAGGTTGCACCACCTGTCATAACCCGCACGGCTCGGTCAATCCCAAGCTGCTGGTCAACCGCAACTCGAACCTCTGTTTGAAATGCCACTTTGTGCAGCAGACGAGCGGCGGCCAGTTGCTCATTGGCGGTTCCGACCACACCTTGCGCCTGCAGCAAGGCACCTGCTGGACTGCCGGTTGCCATGAAGCCGTGCACGGCTCGCGAGTGAACCCGCAGTTGCAATTTTGATTCGATTTGAAGATGAAACCCTTTCAACCCAACCACGCGCAACCTTCGGATGGCACCGGAGCGCGGCCGGCTTGTCCGCCCGCGGTGGGAACGCCGGCCTCCGGCGCGGCCCGTTGGGGTGCATTCTGGTTGATGGGAGTTTTGCTGCTGGCTTTTGGCGGGCGGGCGCTGGCCGACGACACCAACAGCCCGGCGTTGTCGCCGCAGGATTATTTCGAAGGCAATCCGGGCACCTACAGCGACTGGATCACTCTTGGCGGCGGCGGCCTCCTGACCAAAGGCAATCCGGCACAGGCCGAGGAAAGCCTGCATTGGGGCAGCGGCGCGTTTGGCGGCATCGAAGACCTGCATGTGCAGGGCAGCCCGTTCACCAACACCCTGTTGACTTTGGACGGCCACTCGATTTTCGACAATCACGACTATTCGTTGGGCCTCGGGTTGACCCATCCCGACCTGTGGTTCCTCCGGTTCAAGGCGGAGAACTTCCGCACCTGGTACAATGACGCCGGCGGATTTTATCCGCCGACCGGAACGGAGTATTCCAGTCCGCTGGGCGCGCTGGCGCTGGACCGCGGCGAGTACTCGTTTGAAGGCGGCCTGACGCTGCCGAAAATTCCCGCCCTCACCTTCAAGTACTCACACCGCTATCGTGACGGTGATAAAAGCTCGACCATCTGGAGCCCGGTGCACCCGACGCCGTTCTCACCGTCACTGGGCCTGGGGCCGAGTTTTTACAACATCGACGAGAAGATCGACACCTTCGAGCTCGACGCGAAACAGCATATCAAGGCGACCGACCTGGCGTTGGGTCTGCGTTATGAAACGGCGGATTTGAACAACTCACTCTATACCACGCGCTACCTGACCGACCCGTTTCCCCCCTCCGCTCCCTACGTCACCGACCAGCAAAAAACCACGTACGATCTGTTCAACGTGAACGCCTCCAGCGAGACCTGGATCAAGCCCAACCTGCTCTTTTCGGCCGGGTTCATGTTCGCCAATCTCGACAACAATTTCTCGGGCAACCGGATTTATGGCGATGCTTTCAACGTGAACTACCTGCCCAGTCCCTCCAGCGGCTATGGCTATACCAACCTCATCGGCGATTCGCACCTGAAAGAGTACGTGCTGGACCTGAACCTGATGACCATTCCCATCAAAACCGTCACCCTGGTGCCGGCCATCCGCGTCCAAAAGGAAACCTGGGACGCGAATTCAAGCGGCGGCAGCACGTTGAGCACTTTTTCTCCCGACACGTTTACCGGCCAAAGCTCACGGGACGTGATTGACGTGACCGAAAGTCTGGATGCGCGCTATACCGGGTTTACCAACTGGGTCATTTCCGGCCGGGGCGAATGGGAAGAAGGACAGGGCAACCTGACGCAATCCGGCGGGCTCAGCCGGGTGGATGGCTTTGGCACGGATCCCGTGCTGACCTCGGGCAAGACCGATGACAGCCGGTTCTTCCAGAAATATTCCCTCGGCGTGCGCTGGTATCCGCTCCGCCGCCTCACCCTC
This sequence comes from Verrucomicrobiia bacterium, assembly GCA_025451535.1. Lineage (GTDB taxonomy): Bacteria > Verrucomicrobiota > Verrucomicrobiia > Limisphaerales > UBA11358 > UBA11358. The sequence goes on along the minus strand of JANWKE010000080.1, from coordinate 21,064 downwards.
GACCTGGGCGGTTATTACAAGGACCACCGGTACGACTACAGCAACCCGACCAACAGCGCGGCCAATGATTTTTCCATGCAGAGTTTTGAGACCTATGACCTCAACACGCGGGTGACGTGGCGCGCTCTCCAAAACGTCACCCTGGTCGGCCGTTATGAATACCAGTATTCCACGGTCAACACCCAGCCGGACCCGGCGTCGGGACTGGGCGCAGTTGAATCGTCACGGCTGCTCAGCCATATCGTGGCGGGAGACGTCAGTTGGACACCCTGGTCGCGGTTGAGCCTGCAAGCGGGCGTTGATTCCGTCTGGAGCAAGACCAAATCGCCGGTCACCGACCTCACCCAGGCCATCCTGAATTCGGAAAACAATTACTGGACGGTGAATTTCACCTCGGATTTCGTCGTGGACAACAAAACCGATTTGGACGTGGCCTATTTTTATTACCAGGCGGACGATTTCCAGAATGCCTCCACCGCCGGGCTGTCAACCGGCGCCGCGGCATACGAGCACGGTGTCACCGCCACCCTGACACGTCGGATTACGCAAAACCTGAAGGCGAGTTTGAAATACGGTTACTACAATTATGAGGATGCGGCCACCGGCGGCTTCAACAACTTCGAAGCCCACCTGATTTTCGCCAGCCTGCAATACCGGTTTTGACCGCAGATGACCGCAGATGAACGCGGATTCAACAGCCGCAAAATCTTTTCTGGTAAATAAACAGCTCCGTTCTCTCCGTTCCCTCCTGTTCAATTTTTACAGAAGCAAACGGAGGAAACGAAGAAATGAAACCGCTCACGTAACCGCAACCTGTCGCGTCGAAACATTGTGAAGACGGAAAGTGCGCAAAGAGCACAGAGACAAAAAGGCCGGGTTACAGTTGATAAAAAACTTTGCGCTCTCTGTCCACCCTCCGCAGTACCCGCTACGGAGGACGGGCGATCTCTGCGGTTCAACAAATCGTAAATCGAACAGCAGCTCCTGACTTGGCCAAAAGTTTCTGACCAAAAACGAACATGGATTGACGCTGTCAAACTTCCGGCGCAATCTCTCCGGAGAAACCCAACGCGTTGCGAGTCTGTACGGGCGGAAACTCGCCGCGCTGGAGGCGTTGAAAAAGTCATTGCTGCATGAAGCGTTCACTGGAAAACTTTAACCATGTCTGATGCCATGAAAAATAAAGATGTCCGCTGGATTCAACGCTTTGAGAACTACACTAAAGCAGTCCGGCAACTTACCCGGTTTATTGAGAAGGGTGAACTGAACGAACTTGAGGAGCAGGGATTGATCCAGAGTTTTGAATACACTTACGAACTGGCGTGGAACACGTTGAAGGATTTGTTCGAGCAGCAGGGGGAGAGCAACATTTTAGGAAGCCGGGATGCGTTCCGGCTGGCTTTCAAGCGGGGATTGATTGAGAATGGTGAAATCTGGATGGATATGATCAAGAACCGCGGACTCACCAGCCATACTTACAATGAGACGATAGCGGCGGCGATTGTGAACAGCATCCGCAGTGCATATTTCAAGGAATTTGTGCAGTTGGAGTCACGTTTGGAAACGTTGAGCAAGGGGTCCAAATGAATGCCGCCCGCTCCGGCCTCACGCCGCTGACGGTGGAAAAAATCAGCAGTGTCCTGGCCCGTCATCCCAAGGTGGAGCAAGCGGTATTGTATGGCTCGCGCGCGAAGGGAAATTACAAAAATGGTTCGGATATTGATTTGACCCTGCATGGCAAGGGCCTGGTTCACGAGGATTTGTTGACGATTATGGGAGAACTCGACGACCTGTTGTTACCTTATACGATTGACCTTTCTCTTTTTGCAGATTTGACGCATGAGGAGTTGATTGATCACATCCGGCGAGTGGGCGTGGTTTTTTATGAACGTAAACCAGAGCAGGCACATTGATTCCGTGCTGAAGCAGTTGCTCCTGCCTTAAAATCGTAAATCGTAATTCGTAAACCTGCTCGCGATCTTTATCGGAGTTCATCGGAGTCTATCGGAGTCGTAAATGGAGCAGCCTTCAACCTTCAACCGGGCGCATCGCGCCCTGTGTGTGCCCGTTGCCGTGCTGTCGGCAAAAAACGGAAGCTCTCAACCCTCAACTCTGAACCATCAACCACTTTCCCCACAACGTTTTGCAATTGCCTAAAATCCGCCGCGGCTTACGATGCAAACCAATCTGCACGGCTAAGGAACAACCCAAAGCCGACAACCGAGCAAGTTAATGTCGAAGAACGAAGCCAAAGCCCGTATCAAGATAAACAAGTTGTTGGAGCTTGCCGGTTGGCGGTTCTTCCCAGATTCCAAAGGCCCGGACAACATCATCTGCGAGCATCGCACGACGAACAAGGTTTACTCACCATCCACGGAATTGGGTGACGATTTTGAAAAAGTGCCTGACGGCTTCATTGACTATCTCCTTTTGAATCTGGAGAAAAAGCCTGTTGCGGTTGTTGAGGCAAAACGCGAATCAATCCATCCACTCGAAGCCAAAGAACAAGCACGCGATTACGCCAAGAGCCAGGGCGTGCGCCACATTTTTCTCTCGAACGGCCAGCTTCATTACTATTGGGATTTGACGGCTGGAACAACCGTGTCATTTTTGATTACTTCATCGGAGCGAAACTCGGTTTGACGGCAACGCCCAAAGATTATCTGAAGGGTATCATCTTCCAGAGCCAAAACGCCTACAAGGAACTCCGCCGGATGCTCATGGACGGATTTCTCTGGGCCGTCGTCTCGCTGCCCGCCGGCGTGTTCAATCCCTATTCCGGCGTCAAGACCAGCATCCTCCTGCTCGACCGCACGCGCACGAAACAAAATGACGAAGTGTTGTTTGTGAAAGTGGAGAATGATGGTTTTGGCCTCGGCGCACAGCGGCGGGAAATTGAACTGAACGATTTGCCGGAAGCGTTGAAAATCATTGAGAAGTGGAAGCGCGACCATAAAGTTACCGATGGAAAACTGGCGCACGCCGTTTCCCGCAAACGAATCCTCGAATCGCCCGACATCAGTTTGTCCAGCGACCGCTATCGCGCAGTTGCCGTTCGTGGAACTGGCGGATGGCCGATGGTAAAATTAGGTGATGTTTGTGACTTTGTTCGCGGTGTGACTTACGACAAAAATGATGAATCTTCAGTGCTGACGGATGTGGCAGTGCTTCGAGCAAATAACATAAATGTGGATTCACACACGTTGGACTTATCCGATATTAAATATCTTCGCAAAGATGTTGGCCTGCCAGCCGAGAAGCGGTTGAGAAAGGGAGACATCTTTATTTGCACCGCAAGCGGAAGCAAAAATCATCTTGGCAAGGTTGCGTTCGTTCCAGAAGACACTTTCTTTTACTTCGGCGGTTTCATGGGCGCGGTGAGAAGTCGGAAAGAAATTCTTCCGAACTTTCTTTTTCATTTGATGATGTCGCCTGCTTATGACGATTTCATTCAAGGACTGACGGCTGGAGTGAACATCAATAATTTGAAAGGCTCGGATTTGCTTTCATTTGAAATCCCGTTGCCGCCGCTGGCGGAGCAGGAGCGGCTGGTGGTGGAGTTGGAGGGCTACCGCCGCGTCATCGAATCTGCCCGCCAAATCCTCGCCTGCTACAAACCCACTGTCCACATTGACCCCAAGTGGCCAATCGTAAAACTCGGTGAAATCATGAAACTCTCAAGCGGCAGAGCGCTTTTTGCCAAGAACATGAAGCCAGGCAAATATGCAGTCTATGGTGGAAACGGAATCAATGGTCGCCATGATCAATATTTCGTTGATGCACCAATTCTCGTGATTGGTCGAGTTGGGGCGTATTGCGGAGCGATTCACGTTACCGAGCCAAAGTCGTGGGTCACAGATAATGCTCTTTACGTTACGGAGTACCTAAGAAAGGTTGATCAAGATTTTCTCGCTTTGATGCTTGAAGACTTGAACCTGAATCGCTTCGCCAAAGTCGGAGGTCAACCATCCGTGTCGCAAGGCACTGTCTTGTCGCAAGCTGTCTGCTTACCAAACCCTTTTCTTCTTCAACGATCGAACAGGTGGTAGCGCAGGCAAAATTGACGCCCCCACCCCGCCAATAACCAGAACGACAACGCAATCAGCAGAAAATTTTCAAACAGTTTGCGGCAGATGAATTCCGTGCCGGTGCCGCAGCCGCAATCAAACTTCTCCTCGCGTCTGGATTCTCGGCCAACACCAGCAGCCGCAGGCCGCCAACCAAGCTGGATCGTCCGTTAATCCTTGGCATCGAAAACGAGGGTACAGCCAAGTTGGGGGTTCGGTTGCAACCGGTTCAGTACGCAAAATCGTATGAGGTACGCGCCACCAACGGAGCCACCACGCCGGCGTCGTCGGTGATTGCCACACAGGCACGTCATATTGTCGTGGAAAATCTGACACCGGGCACGACCTATACCATCTCGGCCCGCGCCATCGGTGGCAGTGATGGTTTCAGCGAATGGAGCGACCCCATGTCGCACATGGCCATCTAACTCAGAAGACCGAGGCAACCGCCGCTAAGGTGGCAACCAGTTGTATAGCAGCCCCTATTGCGTTCCAGTTCCAAGAATCAATTGTCGCGAACATGCACATTGTTGACCTCGATTTTTGTCTGTTTTAGTTTGAAAGAAGTGTCGCCGCGGGAATGTATTGAGCCAGTTGGGAAAGCGAACCACACCTTTTCAAATTCTTCGGATTGTAATTCTGGCCTGAATTGAGCCGATCAACGGGCGAACGATCCAAGGTCTGGCCGCAGGTCCCAAAATTAATCCGTCGATAGAACCGCGAGCTGAACCAGCGGTAGAAAAAATTCAAGCCACCAAGGAATTCCTGGTAGGAATCGTGAATAATGCCCTTGTAGTCTTCGGCAGCGGAGGCGAATGGCTTTAGTTGCAGGCCACAGGCGGCAGCTTTTTGGCTCATCCACGACAGGGTGACGTCTGAGAGGTCGTCATTCGAGTAACCCCCGCCCACATTCGAGTGTGCACCAATGAACCATCGCTGCTCAATGGTCTGACCCGGACCCGGTTGGCCAGTCCACAGGGTGGGCGCGTATTGCTTTCGGTTTTCGTCAATCGCTACGGCATGGAAACCGTTCTTGATGATCGAACTGAGTTTGGTGTCATGAAAACCGCATAGCACGTGGTCGATACCTTTGAATGCCGGTAAGGGAATGCCCAAGGCCCCCACTGTATCCCAGACGCCGATGAAATGAATGTCTGTCTCAACAGAATTGGCCTGGCGAAATGCTTTGGCATCGTCGGCATCCGCCGTTTCGTCGCGCCGCTGGTAAAGGTCAAAGGCTGCGTCCAGATTGTTAAGGCGATCGCGGCGCAGCACCCCGCATTTGCGAATCATCCCGCCAAGGCTCCGGGCCGTGTAAGCGCCCCGGCTGAAGCCAAACAGAAAAATGTGATCGCCCGGTGTGAAGTTTTCAGCGAGCCGCTGGTATCCAAGTTTAATCCGGGTGTTAAGCCCCGCCCCGGCAATTCCGCCGCTGAAGTGATCGTACCACTGGGTGCCGACCCCGTTAAAATAAAGCACGACCTGGTCCCCGCCGCTGGCGTCGATCAAGCGTTTGATTTTTACGACGTTGGTGTTCTCAGGGTTTTCCGTTGAATCATCGTCGGGGGATAAGTCTTGAATTGGCTGGCCGGTGTTGTGATCGACCGGTTTATTCCAAGTCCCGTCGAAGCAAAGTGCGATGTTTTTTGTCATAGGTGCCTCCGTAATTTTTGCGCTCCAGCTTATTTGAGGAACGAGAACATGCTTTGAACGGTTGACCACGGTATCGTTGCACCCACCTTGATGTTCCATTGATTGGGAGTCTGCTTGGATAAGAAAGCATTGGCTTCAACGTCCAGATATAAATAGCTACCGACGGGAAGGAGCACATTGGCACCCATTTCCGGTACCCATTTTCCGCCAAATTGAGGGATCCCGTTCTCTAAATTGACCTGATTGTCAGTTCCAGTCAGGGAAGGGAAATCCAGGCACGCTTCTCCAATCTTGAATTCAGCCAGACCGGGCGGGTTGTTGCTTCCGATTCCAAAGAGGCCGTGGGGAAGCCCGATATCCAACGTACCACCGACGAAATAATTGGGATGGATTTTTTCAAATGATTGTTCAGTTGTTATTCCCATCGAGCCACCGGCTGAAAGTTGAACCGGAATCCCACTATCATTAGTCCAACCATTTCTCCATAGCGGAAATTCGGTGGCGACTTGGAAGAAAATATCCGACCCGGCCAGAGTTTGCGCCGAATAGGTCTTGTTGGTCGAACTGACGCCGTTGCCAAAAAGAAATCCGATGTCAAATTGGAAGTCAGGCGTGTAAGCATTCCAACTCGGGTCTTTGAAAATACTAATAATGGGAAAATGATTAACCGCTTCATTTGTAGATACGAAATATGGCTTAAAAACCCAGTGTCGCATGATATCAAATTGAAGATAACCGACCGTGCTGTTGCCAGCATTGGTCAAGGTGCCAAAGGTTGATCCACTTGGTACACTGATGACGTAGGGGTTCAAAAAGTCGGCGCCGACGGAAAAACCGGCGCGCCAGTTGGAAAATCCGTTCGTGTTTGGGAGGTTGTCTTGGACGACTCCGTTTGTCGTATCCGATTGGGCACAATTGCCGAGTCCCGCCGCCAATAGGCCGATGAGTAACAAATAGAAGCTGATTTGTTTTTTCATGGTTGCCAATGGTTATTTGGTTGTTGTCCACGGGAAGCACACCACGAACCCAAAAGAAGCAGCCGAAACTTCATGGCACTTTGAAGCCCGAATCTTCCGACCTATTAGTATAACTACGCCGATTTGGAATTATGTCCAGAACTATTTATGTATAGTTCTTTACAAAGAATAACAAAGAGCAGAAATAGGTCCTCACTATTGACACTTTTCTGTAACTTGAAAACCAAATGTCAGAGACCTGACTCATCTTGAGCAAATGCTTTTGAACGGGTCGGTTCCTGGTATTTTAGTATTTCCGCATCCTGAAAATCAAACGCTGGAAACCATGAAGCGTCTGCAAGCCGAAACCACCGTAAACAACGCGAGACAGCCTGCCGCCGAGTTGGATGCCTCGCGTCCCGCCATCCTTCCGGCTTCGTCACAGCAGGCAACGGCCGCCACGTTGGCAAGCGAGTGACGTGCCAATCCAGAAACGGGTCGGTCCTCACTTTTGACACTTTCGCCTTCGCTTCATGGTTGTCCCCAGGCGATTCGATACATTCGTCCAACTTCCGCCACTGGACTCTTCAACGACCGGACAGGCCGTAACGCAGGCAAAACTGACGCCCCCGCCCCGCCAACAACCAGGCTGACAACGCAATCAGCAGAAAATTTTCAACCAGTTTGCGGCAGATGAATTCCGTGCCGGTGCCGCAGCCGCAGTCAAATTTCACCGCGCAGAAGGGGATGTTCTGCGCCACGTGCAGCAGCACAGCGCGATGCCACACCAGCAGGGTGAACGGCACCAGCATGGCCGTCAGCGTCAAAGCCGTCCCGCGCACCGCCACGCCGGCCAGCAACAAGAACCCGCAAAACATTTCGAACCACGGCAACGATGCGGCGATGAGGTTCAACAGCCAGGCGTGTTGCGTCAGGTCGTACTGATGCACGAGCTTCAGAAAATCGACGGGGTGCAACGCCTTGGCCAGACCCAGGAAAAGAAATGAGGCGCCGAGCGACCATCGGGCCAGCACGGTGAAAAGGTTCAGGACGGCAGCAGTTCGAATGGGGTGATCGTTGGTCATGGAATGGCGGTGCTCAAGTTACCGCTGTTGCGCGCACCGATTTCAACCGGTTGATGGTTGTTGGTCCATTCGGTGATGCCGCCGCCAAAAATGAACAGCTTCCGGCTTGCCTCCCCCACGTCTCGCAACAGGAGCGCGGCCGTCTGGCTGTCGTCACAATCGCCCCCGTTGCAGTAAACCACGATCTGGTCCGCCGCCTGGCAAACCGGCCACACGTCGGAAAAATATTTTTCCGGATGATAAGGATCAAATTCGTAGGCCCCGGGAATATGGCCCGCCTGGTAATGCTCTTCATCGCGGGCATCAAGGAAGACAATGGTTCCGGATTTCAAATGCGAGTCGTGAAAGAGTTGCACCGCCCGGTGACCGTCAATCAACTGCAATTCCTTTTGTTTCATCCGCCCGGCGAGCGATGGCGGGGAAGAAAGTGCCGTGGAATTTGTGCCGATGGGGGTTTCCAGCGGGTTGCCGCTCGCACTCGCCCGCATCGCATCAGGGATCCCCATGGGAAAATAATTCCGGGCCAGCGACAAACCGCGCGGAGAAACCTGGTTCGCGGCAAACGCGAAAACAGCACCCGTGACCGCCACAAGCACCGCTTCACGCAAAACCCTTTCGGCCGGGTTTCGACGATCGGCCTTTGTGCTCTGGATGAGATGGTCTTTCATAAAAACGGGCAACCGCCTGAACCATGTTGCCTTACAGGAAGTCATTTTTTTGAGCCCGGCGCAAGAGAATGCTCGGCCGGGGTAGTAATACAGTTTGGTGGGGCGAGGCTACTGACGAGCCGGCTCGCGAGGACGCTCGCCCCACCGAAAGGCGCAAAATGTACCACTACTTCAGCCGCAAACCGATCACCGGTAGAACGATTATCTAAAGTGATTTAACATAGATACATAATAAACTTTATTTGTGATGCGTGAATCAATTTCTGTGTAGTAAAGAGCAATCGAAGGGTGGCGCGGTTTGCATGCATCTTTAAATTGTAACCGCGATGAAGCTGCAGCGAATAACGGCGGCGGGTCGGCAAATCAAAGTGCCCACGGAAAATGGGTGGCCGGCTGAGGCTGAGGTTTAATTTGACAAAATCGCGCGGGGCTTCTTTAGTTAAGAGATTATGAAAATGAAAATGAGACCTCTTGCAAAAACGATGGTTATGGCCTGCCTGTTCGGAGGCGCGCTGTGCTGGTCCGCCGCGGCCGGCGATGTCACCGCAACCTGGAACATGAATTGCGCCGCCTGCCACGGCAAGGATGGCAAGGGCCAGACCATGATGGGACGCAAGTTGACGATCAAGGATTTGACCGATGCCAAGGTTCAGGCGTCCTTTACCGATGACCAGGCCGCCAAAGCCATCAAGGAAGGTGTCACCGACAACGGCCAGGTGAAGATGAAGGCGTTCGCCGACAAACTCAGCGACGACGACGTCAAGGCCCTGGTGGCGCACGTCCGGTCGTTCAAACCGGCGTCCTAGAGCGCCGTTTCAACTCCGTTCAACCGACGACGGAAGCAGGCTGGGATGCCAAAACCCAGCAGGCGGGTACCGGCCGGGTGACGAAGTGTCGTCGCGCTTCTAACCGGTCATTAGGACTGAAGAAGTCAACGCCTTCCCGGCGGGATGCTTAATTCAGGAACTGGCTCAGTCTGGCTGGCGTCGTGTTTGCGGTGGTAATGTGTTTTCCTGTCTCTCTCGGTTTGCCACCGAATTGTTTCTGCCCCGCAGCAATCCGTACATGGAATTCTGGTCTGCCCATGAAGCCGGAATACACCGCTTAAACTCCACCTCCCCGGCCCTCTCCCCCAACTTCGTTGGCGGAGAGGGAGCTTATACCACGTTTGGCTTGAAACTGCACTATTCGCTGCGAGTTGTAGCGGCGGTCTGCGACCGCCGAGGAATAATCAGAACGGCGCTCATAGAGCGCCGCTACAGTGCAATTTCAAACCGAAACTGGTATTAAATCGGGGTGCCGTCTCATATTTCCATGATTTCTACAAACCCACAAGAATGTCCGCGCTACATTAAAGATGGAATCGCTATAATCATTTTAACTGATTTGTTGATATAACATAATAACTTTTTATTGTTCTGCATTACTCAATTTTAGTATAGTAAAGAACAAGGGAAGGTGAGCGTTTCTTTGTCTTTTCGGGGACTGTTCTTACATAGTGAAAACCGCGTCAGATTCAGCGATGGTCGCTAAACGGCTCAAACGTTCTCCCGTGGGTACGAACAAGCCTGAGATCACCGGTTTTCAGGCAAACCGAGGCCGTGCAAAATCGGGTTAGAACCATTCTTATTATGAAAACTCCAATAAAAATGATAGTGGTCGCGTCAGTGCTGGCGGGCGCGGCTGGCTGGACTGCGGCGGCGGGTGACGTTCAGCAAAACTGGGACAAAAATTGCGCCATGTGCCATGGCAAGGACGGCAAAGGACAAACTACGATCGGCCGCAAGCTGCAGATCAAGGACTTTACTGATCCCAAAGCCCAGGCCTCCTTCACCGACGACCAGGCCGTCAAGGTCATCAAGGAGGGCATTACCCAGGACGGCCAGCTCAAGATGAAGGCTTTCGGCGACAAATTGAATGACGACGAAGTCAAGGCTCTGATTGCCCACGTGCGCAGTATCAAACCGTAACGCGTAATGCGGGTTTAGAACCCCCAAACCATGCGCCGCTTCAGATTACCACCGCAGATTCTTCGGCTGGTGTTATTAACCCTGGGCATCGTGGGAACCTACCTGGTCGCACGCACGCTGCTCGTGCCGGAGTCGTTTGGCGCCTACGGGTGGTATCGCGGGGCGGCGCTGGAGGAAATCGCCTCGCGTACACCGGTCTTTGCCGGAAAAAAGGCGTGCGCTGAATGTCACGCCGACATCCAGCACAAGCTCGACAAATTCGAACACAAGACTCTTTCCTGCGAAGCCTGTCATGGCGCGAATCGCGAGCACGCGCTCAATCACGACGTGGTTCCGACGACGGTGCCAGGAAGTCTCTGCTTGCGCTGTCACGAGGCCAATCCGTCGCGGCCCGCCTGGTTCAAGCAAATCGTCGTGAAAAATCACTACGGCGACAAGTGCACCGATTGCCACCTGCCGCATCAACCCAGCCAAAGCCCATGAAAACCCAATTCAACCGGCGCGGCGCGCTGGCACGGCTGGGCGCCGTCCTTGCGGGCGTGCTGGCGCTCCCCGTGGCACGCACCGCCAAGGCGGCGGTGCAAAATTTCTTCACCTCTTCCGGCGCGCCCAAGGGATACGACCCGACTGAGCACAAATGGCTGATCTGCCTTGACGCCACCAAATGTATCGGTTGCGGTTTGTGTGCCGAGGCGTGTAAAAAGGAAAACGACGTCCCCCAGGGACCTTATTACCGCACCTGGGTGGAGCGTTACATCATCACCAAGCCGAAACCCGGCTCGGCGGAAACCCGCGGCGAAACGCTGGTGGATTCACCCGCGGGCGGGATGCACGGCTTTCCGGAGTGTCCGGTCCCGGAAGACCAGATCGAGCAATCGTTCTTTGTGCCCAAGCTGTGCAACCTGTGCGAACATCCGCCCTGCGTCCAGGTGTGCCCGGTCGGCGCCACGTTCAAGGCGCCGGACGGGGCGGTTTTGATTGACAAGAATTACTGCATTGGCTGTGCATTTTGTGTTCAAGCCTGCCCGTATGGCGCGCGGTTCTTAAGCCCGGTCACCCACACGGCCGAAAAATGCACGCTCTGTTACCATCGCACCACCCGTGGCTTGAAGCCGGCCTGTGTGGAAATTTGTCCGGCGGAGGCGCGCATTTTCGGCGACCTGAAAAATCTCCAGCCGGATGATCCGCTTCGGAAATTTTATGAAAGCAACCGCACGCAAGTGCTCAAGCCGCATTTGGGAACCGGTCCGCGCGTCCTGTACGCCGGGCTGGATGAGGAGGTAAGATGACAACCGGATTGACGAACACCGTGGCGGAAGCGATCCCCACCTTTCAAGGTTATGTGTATCCCAATGAAGCCACCCTTCACCCGGTCTGGAGCACGCTGATTGTCATTTATCCCTACATCACCGGACTGGTGGCGGGCGCCTTCATCATGGCCTCGTTGGTGCGCGTGTTCAATGTCAAGGCGCTGGCGCCGGTGTACCGGCTTTCGATGTTGACTGCCTTTGCCTTTCTGCTCTGCGCGCCATTGCCACTTTTGTTCCACCTGGGGCATCCCGAGCGCAACTACGAAATCATGATGACACCGCACCTGACTTCGCCCATGGCGGTTTTCGGCTTTGTTTATGCCTGGTACTTGATGGCGGTCCTGCTGCTGGAACTGTGGTTTGATTTCCGGCAGGACCTGGTGAAATGGTCAGAAGTCACCCCTGGCTTTCAGGGCGTCCTCTACCGGGCGCTGACCCTGGGTGTGACCGATGTGTCGGAGCAAAGTGTGCGGCTGGACATGAAGATGGAGTGGATCCTTTCGATTGTCGGAATTCCATCAGCTTTTTTGTTGCACGGCTATGTCGGTTTCATTTTCGGCTCCATCAAGGCCAATCCCTGGTGGGGCAATGTCCTGATGCCGATCATGTTTATTCTGTCCGCCATCGTGTCAGGCATCGCGCTGTGCGTGTTCAATTACCTGGTCCTGACCTGGATTCGCCGCAAGACCGTGGACATGCGCTGCCTGGACACGATGGCGATGTTTCTCTTCTACGCGCTGGTGGTGGATGCGGTCGTTGAAACGTTGGACGTGCTGCATCGCGGTTTCGCGGCGGAGGAAGGGTTCGCAGTTTTGCAGACCATGATCCGCGAGAAACTTTTTTACACGCTGAACCTCGGCCAGGTTATCATCGGCACGTTGGTGCCGCTGTTGCTGCTGGGGTCGCTCCAACTTCTGCGCCGGCGCGTGCCGGAGCTGGTCCGGCGGCGCATGATTTTCGGCAGCGGAGCGATGATCCTGATCGGCGTGCTGGCCATGCGCTGGAACGTCGTCATGGGCGGCCAGTTTTTCTCCAAGAGCCTGCGCGGCGTGATGAGCTACAAAATGGAGTTTGCCGGACAGGAAGGCTGGCTCATCAGTGCCGTCATTATGTGCCTGCCGTTCATCATTCTGACGGTGCTGGTGAAACTGTTTCTGTCCGAACGTCTGCCCGCCAGCGAACCCGGTCCACACGCTGCAGCCATGGGCCAACCCCATTGAACCGTCGCTTCATTACCCCACGGAGTTTGCTCCCGCAAAAACAAGAAAAGTTGACCCTTTGGCAAGATTGGCGGCGTCAACGAAGGCTGGACGGATGATATTCCTTGCGGTTGAATTGATTGCCGCAGTGCCCGTTTTATGAAACCAGAAAATCCAGAACCCGCGCCGGTGCGTTCGTCCCTGTTACGCAACTGGATGAGCCTGACCGGATTGGTCATCGTCATCGGCGGCCTTTTCTCCTTTTTGCTGTTGTTCGTTCTGGATACCGTCGCGAACTTCGCGAATCCCTATATCAGCATTTTGACCTGGATGGTCACCCCGGGCTTTCTGGTCCTGGGACTGCTGCTGACGGCGGTCGGGATTTTTCGTGAACGGCGCCGGCGTGCGAAAAGCGCCTTGTGGGTGGCGCCGGTGCAAATTGACCTCTCGCGCCCGCGAGACCGGCGGATCATGGTCGCCTTCCTGGCCGGCAGTGTGACCTTTCTGCTGGTGTCCGCGGTCGGTAGTTACAACACGTTCCAATTTACCGAGTCCGTGCAGTTTTGCGGCGAAACCTGCCACGGCGTGATGAAGCCCGAATTGACGACTCACGACCACGGCCCGCACGCGCGGGTGGCTTGCGTCGCGTGTCATGTCGGACCGGGCGCCACCTGGTTTGTTCGCTCCAAGCTTTCCGGCTCGTATCAGGTCTATGCTGTCGCCTTCAACAAGTATCCGCGCCCGATCACCACGCCGATCAAAAATTTGCGTCCGGCGCGCGAGACCTGCGAGCAATGCCACTGGCCGCAGAAATTCACCGGCAATCTCGACGAGACGTTCACCTATTTTCAAAGCGACGCGTCGAACACGCCGTATGCGATCCGCCTGTCCGTGAAGATTGGCGGCAGCGACCCGACCCATGGCCCGGTCGGCGGCATCCATTGGCACATGGTCGTCGGCAACTCAGTGGAATACATCGCCACCGATGCGGCGCGCCAAAAGATTCCGTGGGTGCGGATCACCGATTCACAAGGCGTCGTCACCGTCTATCACGAGCCACATTTCACCAACGACCTCAGTAAATACGAAATCCGCAAAATGGATTGCATGGATTGCCACAACCGCCCCTCACACCGGTATGTGCCGCCGGACAAGGCCGTCAACCTGGCCATGGAACTGGGCCACATCGATCCCACGCTGCCGTGGATCAAAACCAACGCCGTTTACGTCCTGACCCGCCCATACCGGACCGACACGGAAGCCCGGGAAGGCATCGCCACCCTGCTGGCCGAACGCTATCCCAACGAACCGCGGATTCGACCGGCCATTGCCGCCGTTCAGCAAATATACTCGGACAACTTCTTTCCGGAAATGAAGGCCAACTGGAGCGTTTACCCCGACAACATCGGTCATATGCGCTGGCCCGGTTGTTTCCGCTGTCACGACGGCAACCACAAAACGGATGACGGCAAGCGCACCATTGATTCCAACGATTGCAATTCCTGTCACACGATCCTGGCGCAAGGCAGCGGCGCGGAACTGCTGCAACTGACACCCGGCGGCCAGCCTTTCAAACATCCCGGCGGCGATTACGACCTCAACTGCAGTAATTGCCATGATGGCACATTATAGCATCGCGGGGTGCGCCGGCCAGCGATTCACCGGTGGAATGAAATGATTAACCTCGCCGTCGAGCGTTTTTCCCATTCATTTTGCATGTTGCTCTTGCCATTCCGTTGGGCCGTGCATAAATTTTTACGATGAGCTGGTTAATTTTGTTTTTCTACCGCGCACTGCGCGTGAATCGGACGTGGCCGCTGCTGCTGATCGCCGCTGTGCTCGCCGGTTGCGGCCGTGATAATGTCAAAGTCTATCGTCTCTCCAATGACGATTCTTCCTCCGCTGCCCCGCCGCCAAATGCAACGGCCGCCGCACCCGGTCAAACCGAAAACAATTCGGCGCAACCGCAGTTGCAGTGGACGTTGCCGGCGGGTTGGACCAAAGCCGCGCCCGGCGAAATGAGCATCGCTTCGTTCAAGGTGCCCGGCCAGGGCGGCACGGAGGCCGACGTGACTGTGGTGCCGTTGCCCGGCATGGCGGGCGGCGACACCGCCAATGTAAATCGCTGGCGCGGACAGGTGGGTTTGTCGGCGGCGACAGCGGATGAATTGCAAAAAATAGGCGAAGCGGTCCAGGTCGGTGACCAATCAGCGACGCTGTACGACCTCGCCGGCAGCGACAACGCCAAACGCATCCTGGGTGTCTTTCAGGAACGCAGTGGCACGACGTGGTTTTTTAAAATGATGGGCGACGCCGGCCTTGTCGAGCAACAGAAACCTGAGTTTGAAGCCTTTCTCAAATCGCTCACCTTCACCTCGGCGTCTCAACCGGAGGCTTTGCCGCCCGGACACCCGGCCATTGGCGGCGCGGACCAGAACGCGCCGATGCTGTCGGCAGGTTCAGCCGACGCCGGCAAACCGGCCTTGACTGTGCCGGCCGGCTGGCAGGAAGTGCCGGCGGCCCAATTTCTTCTGGCCGAGTATTCCATCACCGGTGCGAACGGAACCAAAGCGGAAGTAAACGTGGCCCGGTTGAGCGGCAGCGGCGGCGGGGTGTTGGCCAACGTGAACCGCTGGCGCGGGCAAATTGGCCTGGACCCGGTGGATGAAACCGGTTTGGCCAAGGTGACGACGACCCTGGATGTGACCGGCGGCCAGGCGACGTTTGTGGACATGACCGGCAACGACATGTCCGGCCAGTCCACGCGACTTGTCGCCGCCATCGTGCCGATGGGCGACCAGACCTGGTTTTACAAATTGATGGGCGACGAAAAAATCGTGGCGAGCGAGAAGGATACCTTTACAAAATTTGTCCAGACGGCGAGGTATACCAATGCTCCTTGAGCGCCTCATCAAATTTTTTACGTCACTGCGGCTGACCGTCGTCCTTCTGGTGTTGTCCCTGGTGCTCGTCTTCGCCGGCACGCTCGGCGAGGTGCATCTGGGACTTTACAAGGCGCAGACGGAATTCTTCCGCAGTTTCTTCATCTATTGGCATCCGGCGCATGCCGCCTGGAAAATCCCGGTTTTCCCCGGCGGTTATCTGCTCGGCGCGACCCTGCTCTTTAATCTCGTTGCGGCGCACATCAGCCGGTTCAAACTGACCCGCGACAAAATCGGCCTCTGGATCATTCACGCCGGCCTGATTTTGCTGATTCTCGGCCAGCTCGCCACGGACATGTTCGCGGTGGAAAGCCAGATGCACCTGCGCGAAGGGCAGATGAAAAATTATTCCGAGGCGGATCGCCTGGATGAACTGGCCGTCAGTGATGTCACGGACAAAAAACTCGAAACCGTCGTGACCATTCCCGAATGGTTGCTGGCCAAAAAAGGTGACATCCGCAACGACCAATTGCCGTTTGTCGTGCGCGTGAAGGAGTTTTACGCCAATTCATTGTTGTCCACCAACGCCGCGCCGGGCTTCGCGCGCGTAAACGCCGATGCCGGCCTCGGCGCCGGATTGTGGTGGCAGCCGGTCCCGCGCGAAACGGCCATGGACCGCCGCGACGTCCCGTCGACGCTCGTGGAAATCGTGACGCCCCAGGATGCGCTCGGCACGTGGCTGGTGTCGGAATGGCTGGAACAGTCACAGACGTTCACCGCCAATGGTCGGACGTACCAACTGCAACTGCGACCGGAGCGTTTTTATCTGCCGTTCAGCCTGCGCCTGGTGCAATTCCACCACGATGTTTATGAAGGCACGGACATCCCGAAAAACTTTTCCAGCCAATTGCTGCTCAACCGCCCGGACACCGGCGAGCGCCGCAATGTGCTGATTTACATGAACAATCCGCTGCGCTACGACGGCCGGACGTTTTATCAGGCGAGTTTTGACACGGATAATCAGGGCACTGTGCTCCAGGTGGTGAAAAACCCCGGCTGGCTCACGCCCTATCTGGCCTGTATTCTGATTGCGACCGGAATGGTCGTGCAATTCCTGTCGCACCTGGTTCCCTTTTTGCGAAGGAGGAGGCAATGAATTTACGATTTACGATTTACGATTTACGATCAGGTAAAGCGTTTCCACGCCGGGAATCCTCCTCGTTCTCGTCCTCCTCCTCGTTGTCGACGCTATGAAAAAAATTGTTCCCTGGATCCTGGCCGCGGTATTTGCCGCGTGGGTTTTGTCCACGTTGCATCAACCGCCGGAAACCGGCTTTCACACGCGCGATTTTGGCCGCCTGCCGGTATTGCTGAACGGGCGCGTCCAGCCGTTGGATTCCGTGGCGCGCAACACCCTGCTGCAAATCCGCCAGCGGCAGAGCGTCGGCGACCGGAGTGCCACCGCCTGGTTGATGGAAACGATGATGAACCCCGAGGCGGCGGACAAACTGGACGTCTTCCGCATCGATAATCTGGAGTTGCTCAACCTGCTCCAGTTGCCGGAGTCGCAAAAGTATTATTCCTTCGATCAAATTCAGCCGCACCTGGATGACATTTCCCGGCAGGCACAACGCATCAACAGCGTCGGGGATGCCAACCGCACTGCGTTTGAGAGCCAGTTGCTGAAGCTCGACAATGCACTCGAGATTTACCAGCGGTTGAAGTTGAGTCTCTGTCCGCCGGGCACCACCGATTTCGCGGGGCAGCTGGCAGCGTATGAACAGGCCATCCCCGCCGGCGTGGCCGCGGCCCAGGCGCGCGAAGCCGGCAAAAAGTATGATCAGGCGGCATTCAGCCGGCTGCTCGATTTCCTTTCCAGCTACAACGACCTGTCGAAATTTGCGTACCCGCTCATGGTGCCGCCGGCCACGGACGCCAAATCGCGCGCGGACTGGCAGAACATCGGCCAGAACGTGATGAGCGTCGTCCATGGCAACGACCTCAGCCCGGCGGTGCGGGATTACGCCGCCATGGCCACGGCTTATAGCCAAAACCAGCCTGCCGCCTTTAATCAGGCGCTCGACGATTATCGCCACTGGCTCGGCGAATGGTTCGTGCCCGAAGCCCGGCAGGGCGTGCAGGAATTCTTCTTCAATGAATTCGAGCCGTTTTACAAGGCGATGGTGATTTACGTGACGGCGTTCCTGCTGGCGATTATCGCACTGCTGACGTTTGCGCTGGCGCCCAAATTGTCCGAGACCCTGCGGCGCTCGGCGTTCTGGCTGGTGGTGCTCGGCGGCGTCATTCACACGTTCGGCCTGGTGTTTCGCATGTGGCTGGAAGGCCGGCCGCCGGTCACAAACCTGTACTCGTCGGCCATTTTCATTGGCTGGGGTTGCGTCGTTCTGGGCATCATTTTGGAACGCGTTTTTGCCGTCGGCCTGGGCAGCGCGGTGGCGTCGTTCGCCGGCTTTATCACGCTGGTCATCGCCCACAACCTTTCGATGGACGGTGACACGATGGAAATGCTGCGCGCGGTGCTGGACACGAATTTCTGGCTGGCGACGCACGTCGTGGTCGTCACGCTCGGTTACGCCTCAACGTTTATGGCGGGTCTGCTCGGCGTCACGTACGTCTTGCTCGGCCTGTTCACGCCGTTGCTGAAATATAAATCGGGCAACCTGGAATTGGGCAAGGTGTTGGCAAAGATGGCTTATGGCATTGTCTGTTTCGCCGCGTTGTTCAGTTTCACCGGCACCGTGCTGGGCGGCATCTGGGCCGACCAATCGTGGGGCCGGTTTTGGGGCTGGGACCCTAAGGAAAACGGCGCGCTGCTCATCGTGCTTTGGAACGCGGCCATCCTGCATGCGCGCTGGGGCGGCCTGATCCGCGAACGCGGCCTGATGAACATGGTCATCTTCGGCAACATCGTGACCAGCTGGTCGTGGTTCGGCGTTAACATGCTTGGTATCGGCCTGCACAGCTATGGCTTCATGGCCGCCGCCTTCTGGTGGCTGCTCGCCTTCGTTCTCAGCCAGGTCACGTTGATCATTCTGGGTATGTTGCCGACCGGAACGTGGAAAAGCTTCCGGACCCCGTCGGGGCCGGCCAGCACTTGATTCAACAGTCGCACACGAGATTGCTTGGGTGGTTTAGTAGGATTGGGGACCTGCTTTAGTACCCCACATCCTGCATTAAAGCGAATCTCCAATTTTATTCGTCGTGCTCTTGCGGCCATGAAACCAGACGCGAACTGCTAAAATAATCACGGCAACCGAAATGAATAAAATGACATAGTTTAAAATGTCGATATTCTTGCTCGCTGCGCGTATCGCATGACCGGCCATAAAGAATTCCGGGTGCTGTGACGCTTGACTTGGAATGGCGTTTAACAACGCCTGAACACTAGTATAATTTACTAAGCGCGTGTCAGGAGCCAGTGACATCCATGCTAGAAGTAATATTACCTGGCAAATTATTATTCCCAACACACACTTCGTAAATGGAAATGAAAAATCGCGATTTTTCACAAAGTTAAGGGGTTAAGCCGCAATATTTATACCAGTTGTATTCATTTTGACGGTTTTACCAACGCTGATTGCGTTTGGCCGGTCGACGGGTTGCGCCGATCCGACTAAAATCGGGCGTGACAACCACGCAAATTTCGACATCGTGCGAGTAACTGTTATGAATCCAAAAATCCTTCCCGATTCCGCGTCCGGTTTTAAGTGCCTTCAAAAACCTCTGCACAACACGCGTAGCGGCTTTCGGCAGAAAGCCGCCGTCTCCGAATTCCTGAAGTTTGCGGCGCTCTGCCGAGACGCCGCTACGGTCAATGGAAAGTTTTCCAGAGATTTCCTTCAACGTCGGCCGGCAAATGTTCTAAAACCCCTGCCCTTGATGCTATGTCTGATCGCCTTGCTCGCCGGCGGCGCCACTTCCTGCGTGAAACAGCCGAACGTCAGTTCGGGTGGTCCTGTCGTGAGTCAGAAAATACCACCCGCACCCGCGTATACCATCGCGGACCTGGTGCCGTACGCCAAGCCCTTGTGCGGCACTGCCGCCGACGGCGACCTCTACCCCGGTGTCTCAGCGCCTTTCGGAATGATCCAGTGGAGTCCGGACACCGGCTCGGGCCGGCACTGCGGCGGCTACGCGTATGAGGATTCCAGCATCTGCGGGTTCAGTCTGGATCACCTCAGCGGCGCCGGCTGCACTTACGGCGGAAATTTTGCGTTCATGCCGGTCCTCGGTGCGCCGACGGATTCGCCCGGCGACAGCCACACGGCTTTCGTCGCCGCGTTTTCCCATGACACCGAGACAGCCAAACCCGGTTATTATGCCGTCACGCTGGGCAACGGCATCAAAGCGGAATTGACAGCGACCGAACGGAGCGGCTTTGGCCGGTTCACCTACCCGGCCGGCAACACCGCCACCATGGTCATTAACGCCGCCAGCGCGGTGAACGGCGTCAAAGAATCGGCGATTCAAATCAACCCCACTCGACATGAAATCACCGGCTGGGCGATCGGCGGCCATTTCTGTGGCGGCCCCGACGAAGGCCGGACGTATTTTTGCGCCAGCTTCAATCAACCCTTTGCCGGTTATGGCACGTGGGGCGATGCCACCCTGGACAATGGCGGCACGAATGGCCAAGGCCGGGCCGCCGGCGCATTCGTGAGTTTCAATCCCGCGGAAGATCGGACGGTGCTGGTCAAAGTGGGGATTTCCTATGTCGGCATCGCCAATGCGCGGGCCAACCTGGAGGCAGAAAATCCGTTGTCCGCGTTTTCCTCGAAGGATTTCGACCAGGCGGTGGCCGACGCCAGTCATGCCTGGAATTTGTATCTCAACCGGATTCAAGTCACCGGGGGCACGCCGGCGGAGATGGAAACGTTTTATTCCATGCTTTATCGAGTTTTGCTCGGCCCCACCATCTGTTCGGACGTGAACGGCGACTATATGGGCTACGATGGCCAGGTGCATCGCACCACGGATCACCGCGTGCAATACGCCAATTTTTCGGGTTGGGACATTTATCGCAGCGAGAGCCAATTGCTGGCCATGCTGGATCCGCAACGTGCCAGTGACATGGCGCAATCGCTGTTGTTGGATTATCAGCAAGGCGGCGCCTTCCCCCGCTGGGGCGTACCGAATGAAGACAGCGGCGTCATGATGGGCGACCCGGCCGCACCGATCATCGCCGACTTTTACGCTTTTGGGGCGACGAATTTCGATACTCACGCGACCCTGGCCGGCCTGGTCCGGGCGGCG